>MNRP01000055.1:0-82751 GCA_001916005.1 Clostridium sp. 26_22 | reverse complement strand
GCTACGTCTTGTTTTAATTCTGTAACATCTTCTTTTAACACTGTTACGTCTTGTTTTAATTCTGTAACATCTTCTTTTAACACTGCTACGTCTTGTTTTAATTCTGTAACATCTTCTTTTAACACTGTTACGTCTTGTTTTAATTCTGTAACATCTTCTTTTAACACTGTTACGTCTTGTTTTAATTCTGCAACATCTTGCTTTAATTCCTTTATGTCTGCTTCCATAGAGTCTAGCTTTTGCAATACTATTTTTTCAAATTCAGCACTCATACTATCCCTCCTTTCCTTATTTAATTTCCTTTTCTTTTCTCTTTTGCTTCTAGAATAAAGTTTAAAGTTTGAAGCAATAATATGAATTTCGAATTAAATTTTCATATTGAAATCAATTTTTTGAAGCAACCATTTTATACTTATGTATAAAATGTAACTTAAAGATTAAAAAGGTATGGTTATATACTACCATACCTTTTTTCAAAAAGCAATATTTTTCACAAATATTTCACATTTTTTATTATTTATTTTCTAATCTTTTTTCATTTTCAATTATTGTCATTATTATTTCAACTGTTTTCTCAAAATCATCATTTTTTATAACATAATCATATAGTTTTATTTTTGACTCTTCATATTCTAGTCTTCCTAAACGAAGTTGCATTTCTTCTTCTGTTAGATTATCTCCTCTATTTTCAAGTCTTCTTCTTAATTCTTCTTTATCTACTTTTAAAAATATTGTAACAATTTTTGTGTCTTCTTTTAATAATTTTACTAGGTTTTCTGTTCCGTTTACTTCTATATCTTTTACTATTATTTTTCCGCTTTGAATTTTATCATTCATTAATTTTCTTGATGTTCCATAGTAATTTTCGTGGTGTAAGTCATATTCATAAAATTCGTTGTTTTTTATTTTTTCTTCAAATTGTTCTTTTGTTATAAAATGATATTGTATTCCTTCTTCTTCTCCAACTCTTGGATTTCTAGAAGTAAAAGATGGAAGTGATTCTACTTCTTCCATTCTTTTTATTAATTCTTTTTTTATTGTGTCTTTTCCTGCTCCTGAAACTCCAGATAGTATTACCAACATTTTTGTTTTTCTCCTTTTTGATTTTTATTAGTTTTCTTCACTTTCTTCGTTTTGTTCTTCAGTTGTTTCTTCTGCTTTTTCATTTTCTTCAACTGCATTTTCTGAAGTTTCTTCTTGTTCATCTTCTCTTATGATATTAACTTTTCCTTCTGCTATTTCGTTTGCAGCTATTGTTACTGGTGATTTGTCTTTTATTTTTATTAATGGTTCGTCTCCTTCTGCTATTTGTCTAGCTCTTTTTGATGTTGCTATAACTAATTCATATCTGTTTTTTGCTTTTGTTAATAATTCTGTAACACTTGGTTTTATTATCATTGTTTATACCTCCACTTTTTTATTAATTTTCATCTGTTAATTGTGCAGATGCTGCTGTTAAGTCTTTGTCTAATCTTCCTGCAACTGTTTCTGGTTGCACTGCTGATAAAATTATGTGACCTGAGTCCATAATTAAAACTGCTCTTGTTCTTCTTCCACATGTTGCATCTACTGCTGTTTTGTTGTCTTTCGCCTCTTGTACCATTCTTTTTATTGGTGCTGATTCTGGGCTTACTATTGCTACTATTCTTTCTGAAGAAACTATGTTTCCAAATCCTATGTTTACTAATTGCATATAACTCAATCCTTTCTATTCTATATTTTGTACTTGTTCTCTTATGTCTTCTAGTTGTGTTTTTATTTCAATAACTCCATTTACTATTTCTAAGTTATTGGCTTTTGAACCTATTGTGTTTGTTTCTCTATTCATTTCTTGAATTAAGAAGTCTATTTTTTTTCCTTTTGGTTCTTCGTTGTTTGATGTTATTAAGTTTCTAAATTGAAATATATGACTTTTTAGTCTTGTTATTTCTTCTTCTATTGAGCATTTATCGGCATATATTACAACTTCTTGTGCTAGTCTAGATTTGTCTACATCTTCTGTTTTTAGTATTTCTTTTATTCTCTTTTCTAATTTTACTACATATTCTTCAATAAGTCCAGTAGATTTTTTAGATATTTCTATTATTTTGCTTTCTATTTTGTTTATTCTTTCTAATAAATCTTGTGCAATTTTTTCTCCTTCTGTTTTTCTCATTTGTGATATTTTGTCTGTTGCTTCTTGTGTAAGTTCTATTACTTCTTGTTTTATTTTTTCATCTTCTTCATCTACTTTTATTGATAATATGTCTGGTAGTTTAGCTATTTCCATGACTTCTATTTTGTCTGATATTTGTTCTTCTTGTGCTAGTTCTTTTAGTCGATTTATATATAATTTTGCAAGTTCTTTGTTTATTGTTATGTTTCTGCCCTCTTGACTACCATTTTCATATGTTATATATACATCTACTTTTCCTCTTTTTATTTTTGATGATATTTCTTTTTTAATTTCATCTTCTAAGTAACTTAATGTTTTTGGCATTTTTATTGTTATATCTAAATATCTATGGTTTACACTTTTTATTTCCATTTGATATTCTCTTTTTTCTTTTGATAATGTACTTTTTCCAAAACCAGTCATACTTTTAACCATTGTTTTTTACCTCTTTTTTTGTTTTTTTCTTAGTTGTTTTATTTTCTTGTTTATTTGTTTTTTCTTTATTTTCTATTTCTTCAACTTTTTCTTTACGTTTTTTAGTTGCTTCTTTTTTTATAGGTTCTTCTTTTTTAACAATTTCTTCTATATCGCTTAAACTTTTTTCTACTTCTTTTCTTCCTTTTGTATATATAACAATTGATTTTAAAACAAAGTATATTGCAAATACATATGATAATGTTGATGAATATGAATTAAATTGAAATTTGAATCTATTTGTAATGTATTCCAAAGTAAGTACAGCTGTTGCCAATACTAATACTTCTATTCCGTCTATTGCTTTTACTCCATCATCCTCTTTATAAGCTTTTTCAATAATATAAATTGCAACAAATAAAAAAATCATTGTACATATTTGAATTCCTCTTCTAAACAATTCTTCTCCAATTTTTTCTGATATTAAATTTAGAATTAAAAAATAAAATATTACTATTATTGCTTTTACAATATTTATACATATTGCTTTTATGTATTTTTCATCAACTTCTTTTTTCTCTTTTTCCATATTTCCTCCTAATTTTCTAGTTCGTACATTATTATACTTAAAACATTTAATGCTACTGTTTCTGTTCTTAGTATTCTTTTTCCTAATGTAATAATTTTTGCTCCGCTTCTTTTTAAATTTTCTACATCTTGTTTTTCTAATCCGCCTTCTGGACCAATTACAATTCCTATTTTTAATTCTTGACTTTGATTATTTATAATTGTGCTTTTTATTTGACTTAGTTCATTTTTCAATGAATTGTTTTCTTCATTTTCATATGCTACCAATACTATATCATAATTTTCTACAATTTCACATAGTTTTTTAATATTTATTACATTATTTATTTGAGGAATTATATTTCTACCACACTGCTTAGCCGCAACCTCAGATATCTTCTGCCATCTCTCTATTTTTTTCTTAGCATTTTTTTCATCTAACTTTACAACACATCTCTTCATATCAACAGGAGTTATATCATATACTCCAAGTTCCACTGATTTTTGTATTATATATTCCATTTTATCAGCTTTAGGTAAACCCTGAAAGATTGTAACCTTTACATTTGATTCAGTCTCTTCTTGTATTTTTTGTTCAATCTTACACCATATCTTATCTTCATTAAACTCTAAAATTGAACACAAAAAGTTTTCGCCAGTTTCACTATTACATATTTCTAATTTTTCACCAACTTTAGCTCTAAGCACATTTCTTATATGTTTTACATCTTGACCATTTATTACAATTTTACCATCATCAACTTGATCCTGTCTTACAAAAAATTTAGGCATTCTAAGCTCTCCTTTGCTCTCATTTTCTACACTTTTTGTATTTTATCACACTTTAAATTTATTTTCCAGTCCTTTACAAAAAAAGAAAGCAGAAAATTCTGCTTTCTACTAATAATTTTCTGCTTTGATTTCAAAATAAGCTTTTGGATGGCTACATACAGGACAAATTTCTGGAGCATTTTTTCCAACAACGATATGTCCGCAGTTTCTGCATTTCCAAATTCTATCTCCATCTTTACTAAATACTAAACCATCTTCAACATTTTCTAATAGTTTTAAATATCTAGCTTCATGTTCTTTTTCAATTTTTCCTACTTCTGTAAATAAATATGCAATATGGTCAAATCCTTCTTCTTTAGCTTCTTGAGCCATTCTGTCATACATATCTGTCCATTCGTAGTTTTCTCCTTCTGCTGCTGCTTTTAAGTTTTCAGCTGTTGATTTTATTTCTCCACCTTGTAATAATTTAAACCACATTTTAGCGTGTTCTTTTTCATTATCAGCTGTTTCTAAGAATAATGCAGCTATTTGTTCATATCCTTCTTTTTTTGCTTTGCTTGCAAAATATGTGTATTTATTTCTTGCTTGAGATTCTCCAGCAAATGCTTCCATTAAATTTTTTTCTGTTTTTGATCCTTTTAATTCCATATTAAAACCTCCTAATTTTATTTTTAATATTTTATCTCACTTTATTGTTTTCGTCAATAGGTTTGTCTGGTATAAATTTATTATCTTTTGTTTTTATTCCTTCTGTACCATCTTTTAAATCAACATATCTAGTTGGGTACATTTTCTTTATTGATTTTACTTTTTTTGTAATTAAATTTCCTAAATGTTTTATATAACCATATCTTGAATCTGTAGCATTTATGTTTTTGTTTTGTTTTATTATTTCTGATTCTCCTTGCTCTGTTAATGGCATGAATAATTTTGTTGTTAAATTTTCTCCTCTATAATTAAAATCTTGGTCACCCTCATATATTGGTATAACTGTACTATTTTTTCTTATATTTATTAAATTTTCCACAACTTCTTTTTCAAGATGTAATCTTAATGGCATATTAAATCCTGGATAGTCTATTGAAATTAGTATATGTTTTTTATGTTTTTGTATTGAGTTTTTACCAAATCTTGTTTCTGGAACATAGCCCCAATTTGTAATGTTATGATTATGTTCTATATCTAATAATAGTTCTTGCACCATTGAAGTTTTTGCTCTGTATACCACACTTTCTACATTTCTTTTATTTTGTCCATATTCCAAATCTTGTGTTAATATATTATCACTTTCTGGTAATTTCTCATCAAAATATTTTTTATAATCACTTTTCAATTGTTCTGATACATTATTTAAATTTATCAATCCATATGAAAATGTCTCTTCTTGTATCTTTTCTTGAATATTATCTTTTATACTATAAAAAATATCATCACAAATCTTTTCTTTTTGGAGAATTTCTTTTATCTTTTCTTCATCTAATTCTACTTTTTTATAATTTTCCCATAAGTTTAATGTATCAAATATAAATAATTTTTCTCCAAAATCTATTGCTTCTTTTGTGAATCTATTTTGCCAAAATGCATTTAGCATTGCTAATTGAAAAGGCTCTAGTTTATCTATGTAATCATCTGTAAATATTTTTTCTACCTCTTCTTCTGTATATTTCATTCCTGGCATTTCCATTTTTTCATAATCTTTATTCTGCATTCTTACATAAATGTTTAATAAATTATTTTTTTGTAAAAATTCTCCTGCTTTTTTAAATTGTTCTTTTTGTTCTTTTAGCATAAATTGCTCTAATTCTTTTTCTCTATATTTTAACCCTCTCGCTAATTTTTCTTTTTCCGTATTCCCTACAAAGATATCTAGAATTTTTATAGCATCTTTGCTTACAATTTTTCTTTTTATTTCTTCTTGGTACATTTTTCTTTTTTCATTGTTTTTTTCTGTTATGCTTTTTTTATACTTTTCAATCAATTGTGGACTTACAAATTTACTCTCATTTCTAATCCAATTTAATTCTGCACTAATTTCATTTTCTTCAAATTCTTCTTCTTTTCCTGTTGATTTTTTCAAATTTTCTTCAAAGTTTATTTTGGTTAAATCTTTATCTTTTATTTTTTCATAAATTTTGTCTAGTATGTATGAATTGTTATTTACAGTTTTTAGTGCTTGAACTTGTTTTTGAACTATTCCTGTTCCTGATATCTTTAAATAATCATATAACATATCATTATATTCTTTATGTATTTTATCTTTTAACTCTTCACCATATATTTTTTCTTTTTTACTTAATTCATCTACATATTTTTTAAATCTCTTTACATTTATTATAGTCATTTTAGCAATAGCACTGCCATCATATAGTTTTGCCTTTGCTTTTTCTAATTCTTCTTCAAATATAATTTCACTCATTTAATTACGCCCTTCCTTAATACATATGTTCTATTATACCATAATTTTCAATTTTCGACAATATATCACAAATCAAATTTACAAACTCTAAAAGTAATGGTATAATGTTTGCGTAGGAGGAAATTAGTATGATTGACTTACTTTCACCTGTTGGCGATTTTGATTGTTTGAAAGCTGCAGTTCAAAATGGTGCCAATAGTGTTTATTTTGGTGCAAATTTATTTAGTGCTAGAGCCTTTGCATCAAATTTTGATTTAGATGAATTAAAAAATGCAATACAATATGCAAGGATTCGCGGTGTTAAAACTAATTTAACTTTAAATACTTTAATTAAGAATGATGAATTTGAAGATGCTTTTAATCTTGCTAAAAAGGCTTATGAGTTTGGAATTGATGCTATTATTGTTCAAGATTTAGGTCTTGCAAAAATGCTTATAAAAAGTTTTCCAGATTTAGCTATTCATGCAAGTACTCAAATGTCTGTACATAATTTACAAGGTGTCCTTGAATTACAAGAGTTAGGTTTTAAACGTGTGGTTTTATCTCGTGAACTTTCTATTGGAGAAATTGAATATATTTGTAGAAACTCAAATGTTGAAATCGAGTGCTTTATTCATGGAGCTTTGTGTATTTCTTATTCTGGTCAATGTTTATTTTCTAGTATGATTGGTGGCCGTTCTGGTAATCGTGGTAAATGTGCTCAACCTTGTAGACTTCCTTATAAATTATTAGAAAATAATTCAGTTATTGATAGTGGCTATCTTTTAAGTACCAGAGATATTTGTGGTTTGGATTTCATTCCAGATATGATTAATGCTGGTGTTACTTGTTTAAAAATTGAAGGTAGAATGAAAAAGCCAGAGTATGTTGCAACTGTTACTCGTATTTATAGAAAATATATTGATTTAGCCGAAAGTTCTGAGCCTTATGTTGTAGATGATGCTGATAGAAAAATTTTAATGCAAGCTTTTAATAGAGGTTCTTTCTCTTGCGGACATTTATCAAATGAACCTAATAAAAAACTTGTTTTTAAAGATAAATCTGATAATATGGGATTGTTTTTAGGCAAAGTTGAAAAATATAATAGTAATAAAGGTTATATAACTGTTAAATTAAATGAGCCTATTGAAGTTGGCGATACAGTTGCTTTAGAAAGAGAAAGTGGTACATATAATGTTTCAGAAGTTATGGTTTCTAATAAAAATATTAAAGGAACTAAAATTGGTCAAACTGTTACAATTGGTAGAATGAAGGGTAATATCAAATTAGGAGATAAGATTTTTAAGATGTCTTCTAAGTCTCAAAATTCTATAGCTAATGATAGTTTAAGATTTGAAAATAGAAAAGTTGCTTTAAATTGTGAAGTTACTGTGAAAGAAAATCAACCTTTAGAAATTAATATTACATCTGCTAATGATTTAGATATTTATAAAAATTTAAATATTACTTCTACTTTAGATGTTTTACCTGTTGAAGCTAAAAATAGACCTATTTCTAAAGATGATATTATTGCTCAAATTAATAAGACTAATTCTACACCTTTTAGCTTTGCAAATATTAAAGTTAATTTAGACGATAATTTATTTTTACCTAAAGTTAGTTCTTTGAATGAGCTTAGAAGAACTGCATTGGAAAATGTTGAGAACTTTGCAATTAGTAATATTCAAAGAATCAGTGATGGAATTAATTATAATGCTTGTAATGAAAATTCTAAAAATGCTAATAATTCTAATAGTGATGAAAATAAAATTTCTGTTTTATTAAATATTTTAAATGAAAAATATGATTACTCTTCTCTTGAAGGTATTGATATTGTATATATTCCTTTAAAATATTTTGTTAATAAAAAGTATTCAAATATTTTAGAAACTTTAAGCAAAAAATTCGAACTTTATATTTATTTACCAACAATAATAAAGGCAAATTATAGAAATTTATTATCATTAAATATAGAAAATGCTATAAAATCTTATAATATTAAAGGATTTGTACTTTCTAATATTTCTAATTTATTATTGTTAGATAATGTTTTAGAAAATTGTTCTTTAAACAAAAATGATTTTAACTTTATTGCAAATTATACTTTTAATATTTTTAATAACCATTCTGTTAAAGAGCTCAAAGAACTTGGATTTAATAGATTTACAATATCACCTGAACTTAATAAAGAAACTATTTTAGATTTAACAAGTTCTAATACTGAAGTTTTAGCATCAGAATTAATTGTGTATGGAAAAACACCTTTAATGAATATGAATTATTGTTTACTTGGGAAAGCCAATAAATGCTACCCTAATTGTTATGCTAAATGTAATTCATGTAATAGATATTATTTAAAAGATAGATTAGGTTTGAATTTTGAAGTTATTCCTGATAATATTCAAACTGTTACAACTATTTATAATAGTAAAACTACTTCTATTGAGTCTACTGATTTTGTTTCTACTAATGTTTTTAGAATTGATATTATTGATGAGAGTATTGATGATATTAATAATATCGTCAGTGTTGTTAAGAGTGGTAATAGATTTGAAGGAAAAGACTTTACTAATGGAAATTTAAATAGAGAAGTTTAGGGAAATGGGGACGCCCCCCATTTCCCTAAATTTGCTTACTACTTAATTTAATTATTAAATCCATATTATCATCTTTAGCCGCTTTGTTTTTTCTTATTGCTCCACATTTTTTGCATTTAAAAACTATTACATAGCCTTTTTTTCCATTTATTTCTAAGCTTACTGGTTCTAAATCTCCATGACACTCTTCTGTTCTGTCTCCCGGATTTTTATCTACGTGTTTAGAGTGTAAACAATATGGACAATGGTTTCTACATGAATAGCCTAATTTTGGAACTTTTTTTCCGCAATTTTCACATATAAATTCTTCATCAATTTCTGTAAATTTACTTTCTTTTAACATTTTTGTTTTGATTTCGAGTTTTTGTTCATTTTTAGTCTTTAACTAATATTTTGATTTTAATGTAACCCGAATGTTCCTCCTCCAATAAATTCTTTTAATAATGAATTGTCTGGTACGTATTCTGCTGGTATTTCTCTAAAGTATTTTAGTATGTTTATTAGTCGTTGTGCTTCTGCATATTCTACATTATCTCTTTTTATTTCTTTTAATAGTGGCATTGCTATTGGTTTTAATGCTCCTAATTCATATATAAGTGATGTATTAAAGATTTTGTCTGCATCTTCTTGGAATGGGAAGATATTTTTTTCTTCTCCATCTGTTACTTGATGCCAAGTATTTAATGTATGAATTGCTGAGTAACTTCTAAATTGGTAATCTCTAACTATTCTTCTTATAAGTCTTGTGTCTGTTGTTGAAATTCTATTGTATCTGTCCATATTTAATACAGTTAATGCACTTATGTATATTTTATATTTTTTATCTTTTTCTATTTGACTTGTTAATTTGTCATTTAAGCAATGTATTCCTTCTATTACTAAAATTTCATCTTCTGCTAATCTCATTTTTTTACCATTATATCTTTTTGTTCCAACACTAAAATCAAATTCTGGTACTTCTATTTCTTCTCCATTTAATAATTTTACTAGGTGTTCATTAAATAGTTTTAAGTCTATTGCTTCTATACATTCAAAGTTATATTCTCCATTTTCATTTCTTGGTGTGTCTTGTCTTTCAACAAAATAATTGTCTACTGATAATGTTACTGGTTTTATTCCATTTAATCTTAATTGAATTCCTAGTCTTTGTGCAAATGTTGTTTTTCCTGATGATGATGGTCCTGCTATTAATACCATTTTTGTATTTTTTCTTTTCTTTATATCATCAGCAATATTTGCAATTTTCTTCTCGTGTAATGCTTCTGCAAGCATTATTATATCTTTTATTCTGCCTTCTTCTACTGCTTTATTTAATTTATAAACTGTTAGCACGTCTAATACAGAATGTATTTTTTCGAATTCTTCTAATGCCCATGATAATTTTTTAGTGTCTTTAAATTCAGACATTTCTGTTGGTGTTTTTGAACTTGGATATCTAATTAAAAATCCATCTTGATATTTTACAACATCAAATACTTTTACTTTTCCTGTTGTATCTGCAATCATATCATAAGAATAATTAAAGTAATTTTCACAGAAATACATATCGATTATTTTGTTTTCTTCAAAGTCAAATTGTAATCTTCCTTTTGATGTGTTTGTTTTTTCATAGAATTCTTTTGCTTCTTCTCTTGTCATTTTTCTTTGTTCTATTTTTAAGTCTTTTTCTATTATTTCTTGCATTTTCTCTTTTAATTCTTTTATGAATTTGGCTGTTATTTCTACATTATCACATTTGCAGAACATTGCATCTCCAAGTTGATATTCTACTGTTAGTTTTTCTTTTGGATATAGACTTTCAAAGGCTTTTCCCATTATATATACCAATGTCATTCTATATATTTTTGCACCCTCTTTGTCTGATATATCTATTAATTTTATATTTGCATCTTCTTCTATTTTTTTATTTAAATTGAAATATTCGTTATTATATCTACATCCTATAACTTCATATTTGCTTTTTTCTATTTTTTCCTTTAATGCTTCTTTTACTGTTGTTCCCTCTTTTACTTGTATTTCTTCTTTTTCATATGTTACTTTCATGCTTTTTTCCTCCTTATAATTACTTGTATATTTTATATTAAATTTTTTAATTAGTCAATCTTTATTTTTTGTCAAATTGTAGTTATATAAAACTTTTTTATGGATATAATTTTATTATATATATTTGATAGGAGTTGATTTTATGGATTTACAAAGAATACATTTTATTTTAAATAATAAGGAAAAGTGTGATATTTTTTATGATGACCGACCTGTTTGGATTCAAGGTGTTGATGATAAAAATGATGTTGCTAAAGTTGGTTTTGTGGATAACTTTGAAGAAAAAGATGTTTTTGTGGATGATTTGTATGAAAAAAATCTTTATAATTAATTTTTTATTTATGTTTTTAAAAGTTGTGGAAATATTTTCCACAACTTTTTTCTAGTTTATTTTTTTGTTTTTTTAATTTCTATTATTTTGTACTTTTTATAAATTACTTTTTGTTTTTTCACTACTAATATTTATACTAATATTCAATTTTTGCTGCAATCCATGCTTCTAGTTCATCTATTTTTATTCTAACTTGTTCCATTGTGTCTCTATCTCTTACTGTTACACTTTCATCTTCTAATGTATCAAAGTCAACAGTTACACAATATGGTGTTCCTATTTCATCTTCTCTTCTATAACGTTTACCTATTGAACCTGCTGCATCATAATCACACATAAATTTCTTAGAAAGTTTGCTATATACTTCTTCTGCTTTTTCTGATAATTTTTTAGATAGTGGAAGTACAGCAACTTTGTATGGTGCTAGTGCTGGGTGTAAGTGTAATACTACTCTTGTGTCACCTTCTGTTATTTCTTCTTCATCATATGCATTGCATAAGAATGCTAGTACAACTCTGTCTGCTCCTAGTGATGGTTCTATTACATATGGTACGTATTTTTCATTTGTTTCTGGGTCTTGGTATGATAAATCTTGTTTTGAATGATTCATATGTTGTGTTAAGTCATAGTCTGTTCTATCAGCAATTCCCCATAATTCTCCCCAACCAAATGGGAATGCAAATTCTATGTCTGTTGTTGCTTTACTGTAAAATACTAATTCTTCTGCAGAGTGATCTCTTAATCTAATATTTTCTTTTTTCATTCCTAAATTGATTAAGAAGTTTTCGCAGTAATCTTTCCAGTATTTATGCCATTCCAAATCTGTTCCTGGTTTGCAGAAAAATTCTAGTTCCATTTGTTCAAATTCTCTTGTTCTAAATGTGAAGTTTCCTGGTGTTATTTCATTTCTAAAGGCTTTACCAATTTGAGCTATACCCATTGGCATTTTCTTTCTTGATGTACGTAATACATTTTTGAAATCTACAAATATACCTTGTGCTGTTTCTGGTCTTAAATATACTGTTGATGTTGTATCTTCTGTTACACCTTGGAAAGTTTTGAACATTAAATTGAATTTTCTTATATCTGTGAAGTTTGTTTTTCCGCATGATGGACATGGTATTTTGTTGTCATTTATGAAGTCTATTAATTCTTTATCTGACATTCCATCTGCTATCATATCTTTTCCGTGTTCATGTGCCCATTCTTCTATTAATTTGTCTGCTCTGTGTCTTGTTTTACATTCTTTACAGTCAATTAATGGATCTGAGAAACCTCCAACATGTCCTGATGCTACCCATGTTTCTGGGTTCATTAATATTGCAGCATCTAATCCTACTATGTTTGGTTGTTCTTGGATGAATTTTTTTCTCCATGCAGCTTTTACGTTATTTTTTAATTCGTTTCCTAAAGGTCCATAATCCCAAGTATTTGCTAGTCCTCCATATATTTCTGATCCTGGGTAAATAAATCCTCTGTTTTTGCATAGTGCTACTAATGTTTCCATTGATTTTAACATAAAATTTCCTCCTTTTATCAAAAAAACTTCCGAGCTCTAGCTTTATGCTAGGGACGAAAGTTTAGTTCCGCTTATTAGCTCTTTAGTTATATTTTTTATTTATTTTAAAAAGTGGCAGGGGTAGAAGGATTCGAACCCTCACAGGCGGTTTTGGAGACCGATGTGCTACCATTGACACTATACCCCTATTTATTTTGTTTTTGCTGTTTCAAAGACATTTATAATATTATCACAGTTTATTTATTTTGGCAAGTAGTAAAAGCATATTTTTATAATTTTTCTATTTTTTATTGAATTTATACAAAATTCGTGCTATATATAATATACTTGTTTATTCATTATTTTATAAGGAGTGTGATTTTTATTCAAAATTTATTTCAAAAATTTTTGACATCTATTATTTTATTTGTTATTTTTATTTCTATATTTTTTATTCCCATTATTCAAAGCCAAAATTTAAACTCTTCTAGCCCAGGTTCTAGCGAAATTCTTGATTTCAACCCAGATGGTTTCACTTGGCCTATTCCCGGCTATACGGCTCTAAGTTCACCATTTGGTAAGAGAAATGTTCCTACAAGTGGTGCTTCTAGTTTTCATTATGGAGTTGATATTCCTGCTCCAGAAGGAACTAAATTGATTGCTATCAATGATGGTGAGATTACTTTTTGTTCTTTTTTAGGTGCTGGCGGTTATACAATTACTCTTTCCTTTGATTCTTTTAAGGTTTCATATTGTCATGTTGACCCTAATTTTATCGTTTCTGTTGGTGATTTTGTAAAAGAAGGACAAGTTATTGGTTTTGTTGGTCCTAAATATGTTTACGGAGTGCCTGGCAATAGATATTTTGATTCTAGTGGAAAACCTACTAATGGTGCTACTACTGGATGCCATCTGCATTTAGGATTTCGTATTGATGGTGAGTATAAAAATCCGTTGGATTTCTTTTAATATTTTTTCTTCTTAGTATAAAAATATATAAAAAGTGATTAAGTATAAAATATACTCAATCACTTTTTTATATTTAATATCTACATATCATCGTCTTCATCTGATGTGTCATCTCCACAACCAGAGCATCCACAACAATTTCCTGAACATCCGTCATCTTCATCATCTAAGTTTCCAGACCAATCTAATTCGATTATATTTTTACATTCTGGGCATTCGATTTCTGTTTTGTCTTCACTTGTGTCTATTACAAATTCATGTTCACAATATGGGCAAACAATTTCAAAATCAAATCCTTCTTCTTCATATATATCATCTTCTATATGGTCTATTACTTGTTGCATTTTTGACATTTTTTCTGTCATTTCTTTTTGATTTTCTTTTAATTCTTTAACTTCTTTTAGAAGTTGTTCAATTTTATTTTCTAAATCACTCATTTAATTTTATAACCTTTCTGATTTTAAATTAAACTCTTTCCATGTATTCACATGTTCTTGTATCGATTTTTAATACATCACCAATGTTTACGAACATAGGAACTTGTAATTCTAATCCTGTTTCTAATGTTGCTGGTTTTCCAGATGTTGTTGTTGTGTTTCCAGCAAATCCTGGTTCTGTATATGTAACTTCTAATTCAACAAATGTTGGTGGTTCAACAGCAAATACATTTCCTTTGTAAGAAAGTATTGTAACTTCCATATTTTCTTTTAGATATTTTAAACAATCACCTAATGTATCTTTGTTTAAAGGCATTTGGTCATATGTTTCGTTATCCATAAAATAATATAAATCTCCATCTGCATATAAATATTGCATTGCTTTTTTATCTATTTCTGCTGCTGGGTATTTATCTGATGGGTTAAATGTTTTTTCAAGTGTTGCTCCTGTTATAACATTTTTTAATTTTGTTCTTACGAATGCTGATCCTTTTCCTGGTTTTACGTGTTGGAATTCTACAACTCTGAAAACGTTTCCTTCCATTTCAAATGTTGTTCCATTTCTAAAATCTCCTGCTGAGTATACTCCTGCCATATTATTTCTCCTTTCAATACGCTTTGCTCCGTTCATTGCCAGACAATCTGACAAGTCTTTTTTGCTTTGCTTTTTATTAATTTTATTTTTTACTTTTTTTATTTTACTACAATTCTGTGGAAAAATCAACCCTTTGCTTAATTTTTAAATTTCTACGACTAAAATTGCTTTATTAGGGAAATTTTTGATAGGGAAAAAAAGGGCGTCCCATTTTCCCTAAATTATAATATAATTTTTCTCAGAATTTGTTAAACTTATGCAACCAAATTTTGTAATTTGTACTGTGTCTTCTATTCTTACTCCAAATTTTCCTGGTATATATATTCCTGGTTCATCTGTTACTACCATGTTTTCTCTAAGCATTGTGTCAAATCTATAACTCATATATGGTAATTCGTGTATTTCTAACCCTACTCCATGACCTAAACTATGGATTAAATCATAGCCTCCATTTAGTTTGAAGTTGCTTTCTACCATTTTTGTTATCTGTCTAGCATTTGCTCCATCTTTGTATTGGTCTAGTGCAAATTTTTGGTTATTTAGAACTAGGTCATATACTTTTTTCATTTCTTCTGTTGGTTCTCCAACAAATATTGTTCTTGTCATATCTGAACAATAACCATTTACTTTGCATCCCATGTCTATTGTTATTATGTCTTTTTCTTGAATTTTTCTTTCTGTTGGTACTGCATGTGGTTTTGATGAATTTTCTCCTGATGCTACTATTGTTTCAAATGATAATCCTTCTGCATTTTGAGTATAATAATTTTCTATTTCTTTTGCTATTTGTTTTTCTGTCATTCCTGGTTTTATGTAATTTGTTATGTGTTTAAAACAGTCATCTGTTACATTACATGCTTTTATTATACTGCTTAATTCATCATCATCTTTTATCATTCTTTGTTTTTCAATTATATATTCGGTTTCGACAAAATTGTTTATTTTAAATTTTCTTATATATTCTTTATATTTTGCATATGTTATATAATTTTCTTCAAATCCTACATTTTCACAGAACATAAAAAAGTTTTCGTAGTCATCCATTGATACATCGTTTATGTTATATACTATTATTTCATCATATAGTGTTAATATACTATGTACGTGTTCTATGTATCTCCCATCTGTTATAAATATATTCTCTTTTGGATTTATTATTAGTGTCCCTTCTGCATCTATGTTTGTTAAATATTTTATATTTACTGGATTTGATATTATTATTCCTTGCATATCTAAACTAGACATTTTGTTTCTTAACCATTGTAATTTTGGATTCATAGAAACTCCCCCTATTCTTTTTTGCCTAAGTTTTTTATTTTAGCCTTTATATAAGCCTAATGTAAATATTTGCATCAATATACTTTTTATTACTTGGAATGGTACAAATATACTGATAAATGTCCCTAATACTATAAATGGTCCAAATGGTATGTATTCGTCCATTTTTTTTATTTTTGTTGCTAATAATACTATGCTAAGTATTGCTCCTATTAAGAATGATAATAGTGTTATTACTATTATGTTTGATAGACCAAAGTATATTCCTAATGCGCCCATTAGTTTTACATCTCCAAAGCCCATAGCTTCTTTTCCATATACTAGTCCTCCTATTAGTGTTATTGCTAAGAATATTCCTGCTCCTACTAACATTCCAAGTACCATATTTATTGTTATTGCTACATCTGACAATCCATATAAAAATGCTATTACTAATCCTACTTCAAACATTGTTAGGTTTAGTCTGTTTGGTATTATTTGTAATTTGTAATCTATTACAAATGCTGATAATAACATTGGTGTTAATATCATAAATTTTATTAAATCTAAATTTGCTATAAATGTGTTTTTTATTCCATAATTGTATAAAAGTGCTACATATGTTGCTGATGTTATTAACATTAATATATAGTTTGGTTTGAATTTTATAAAATATTCTTTTATTTCTTTTGTAAAAACTTTTTTGTATTCTGGTAGTCTTGAATTCATCCAGTCTACAAACATTCCTACAAAAAGTCCTAATATGGCAACTACTGCATAATACATTATATGTGTATCATTAATATACATTTTTATTTTTCCCTTCTTTTGTTTCTTTTTTTATTTTATTTTTAATTTTATTTTCTATTGGTCTTTTCCATGCAGTATACCAGTAATCTTTTTTGTTATCTATTGGTTCTACTAGTATTGTAAACATTCCGCTTCTATTTCCACCTAATACATCTGTAAATATTTGGTCTCCTACTACTGCTATATTTTCACCTTTTATTTGTGTTTCTTTTTCTATCTTTTTAAATCCTCTTTTTAGTGGTTTCATTGCAAAGTGTTTATATGGTATATCTAATTTTTGTGCTACTTTTTTAACTTTTTCTTCATCATTTGTGTTTGATAATATATATAATTTTATTCCTTGACCTTTCATTTCTTTTGACCAGTTTATTACACTGTCTGAAATGTTTTTATAATAATCTATTAGTGTGTTGTCTACATCTAATATTAGTAGTTTTATTTTGTTTTTTATTAGTTCTTGTATTGTTATTTCTTCTACTTTTGCATAATACAAATTAGGATATATGTTTTTCATTTTTTCACACTCTTTCTTTTGTTTTTTACTTTTATATAATATCAATATGGCTTTTATTTGTCAAGGAATTTTCTATTTTCTAATTTCAAATCCTTTGTTTTCTAAATCTGTAATAATTCCTTCTAAAATGCTGTTTATTTCATCATCATTTAAAGTTCTGTCTGTAGCCCCAAATGTTAATGAATAAGCAATACTTCTCTTATTACTATCAATATTTTTACCTTCATAAACATCAAAAACATTTATGTCTAATAATAATTTTCCGGCTTTTTTCTTTATTAACATTTCTACTTCTTTTGATGTTATATTTTTGTCTACTAGTAATGCTAAATCTTTTTTAATAACTGGGAATTTTGATATTTCTTTAAATTTCATTTTTCCTACTCTTTTTACTAGTAATTTGTCTAAGTTAATTTCCATTACATAAACTGCTTCTTTTTCTACTGATGGATGAATTCTTCCTACAATTCCTACTATGTCATTATTTACAGAGATTTCTGCTGTTTGACCTGGGTGGAATTCTGCTGGCATTTGTTTTGGTACTACAAAACTATATCTTCCTGCATATCCTAAGTAGTCTAATAATTCTTCTGTTACACCTTTTATATCATAGAAGTCTACATTTTTATTATGTCCTATTCCTTCATAATATTTTCCTGTCATTAAGACACATATTTTTTGATTTTCTCCATATTCTTCTCCTTTTTTCCAGAAGCCTTTTCCTATTTCAAATAAACATACATCTTTATTTTCACGTGCTTTGTTGTATTCATAAATTTTATATAATGATGGTATCATACTGTATCTTAGTGTGTTTCTTTCTTCTGTTATTGGGTCTAATAGTCTTACTTCTTCAAATTCATCTGTTGTGAATTTGTGAACATCTTTGTCATTTATTAAGATATATGATAATGTTTCATTTAGTCCCATATTTGACATTTTTGCTCTTATTTTTCTTGTTGTTTTATCTAAGTGTCCCATTTTCATTGGAACTACTGGTAATTTTCCTTGAATGTTGTCAACTCCATAAATTCTTCCAACTTCTTCTATTAAATCTGCTCTTATTGATATATCTATTCTTCTTGTTGGTACTGTTACTATTACAGTATTTTCCTTTGGTTCTGTTTTGAAGTCTAATTTTCTAAATACATCTATGATATCTTCTTTTGATATATTTGTTCCTAATACATCATTTATTTCTTTATATGATATTTCAATTACTTTTTCATCATTTTTTGTAACATCATATTTTACAATTCCTGTTTCTATTTCTGCATCTGCATATTTTTCAAGTAATGTACAAGCTCTTTCCATTGCCATATATGTTCTTGCTGGGTCTAGTCCTTTTTCGAATCTGTTACTTGCTTCACTTCTTAGTATTTTATTTGATGTTTTTCTTACTTTTACTGAATCAAATATTGCTGATTCTATTATTACATTTTTAGTTGTTTCTTCAACTTCTGTGTCTAATCCACCCATAACACCTGCTAAACCTATAGCTTTTGTTCCATCTGTTATTACTATATCTTCATTTGATAATGTTCTTTCTGTATTATCTAGTGTTGTTAATTTTTCTCCATTTTCTGCCATTCTAACAACTATTTTGTTACCTAAATTATCTGCATCATAGAAGTGTAATGGTTGACCTAATTCTAACATTACATAGTTACTTATGTCTACAACATTGTTTATTGGTCTTATTCCACAAGCTATTAATCTATTTTTTATAAATTCTGGACTTTCTTTTATTGTTACATTTTTTGCTTTTTTAGCTAAGAATAGTTTGCAATTTTCTGTATTTACTTGTACTGAGAATTCTTTGTTTACATCTTCTCCATTTTCTTTATAACCATATTCAACTGGTTTTACTTTTTTGTCATATATTGCTCCTAATTCATAAGCCATTCCTAAAATGCTTAATAAATCTCCTCTATTTGCTGTTAATTCAAAATCTATAACTCCATCATCTAATCCCATATATTGTATTGGGTCTCCTCCTACTGGAGCATCTGCTGGTAATTCGTGTATTCCATTTTTGTCTTCTTCTGATAAGAATTTTTTATCTATTCCTATTTCATATAAAGCACATAACATACCATTTGATTCTTGACCCCTTATCATTCCTTTTTTGATTTTGAAGTCTCCTGGAAGTTCTGCTCCAACTTGTGCTACAATAACTTTTATTCCATTTCTAGCATTTGGTGCACCACATACTATATTTAATATTTCACTTCCAATATCTACTTTGCATAGGTGTAAATGATCTGAATCTGGGTGCATTTCACATTCTTTTATTTCTCCTATTACTAATTTTGTTGCATTTATTAATTTTTCTGCTGAGTCGTATTCGTTTCCAGCTTTTGTCATAGCTTCTGCTATGTCTTTTACTGTTAATTCATTATCTAAATCCATATAATCTTTTACAAAATTCAAACTTAAATTCATTATTCTTCATCCTTTCGCTCACTTCGTTCGTTCATCGTCATTCAAAAATTTTTCAAAAATTTTTGTCTGCCAAATCTTTATTATTACTCTTCATCTTTTCTATCAAATTGGCTTAAAAATCTTACATCATTTGTGTATAGATATCTCATGTCTGTTATTCCATATCTAAACATTGCAAGTCTATCTATACCTGTTCCAAATGCAAATCCTCCAAATTTTTCTGGGTCGTACCCATTCATTTTTAAAACATTTGGATGAACTATTCCTGCTCCTAATACTTCAATCCATCCTGTTTGTTTACATAGATTACATCCTTTTCCTCCGCATTTGAAGCATGTTACATCAACCTCATATGATGGTTCTGTAAATGGGAAGTAACTTGGTCTAAATCTTAAGTCTAAGTTTGCTCCTATTATTTTTCTAACAAATACTTCTAGTGTTCCTTTTAAGTCTGCTAATGATACATTTCTTTCTTTTTTATCTATTACTAATCCCTCTATTTGGTTAAATTGATGTGAGTGTGTTGCATCATCTTCTCTTCTATATGTTTTTCCTGCTGTAATCATTCTTATTGGTGTTTTTTCTGTATTTGCCATCATTGTTCTTGCTTGAACTGCTGATGTTTGTGTTCTTAATAAGTATTCATCTGTTATATAGAAACTGTCTTGCATATCTCTTGCTGGATGTCCTTTTGGAAGGTTTAATCTTTCAAAACAATATTCATCATTTTCTAGTTCTGGTCCTGTTACTACATCATAACCCATTGATACAAATAAATCTTCTATGTCTTCTATTATTCTACTTACTGGGTGTAGGCTTCCTCTTTTCATTTTTGTACTTGGTAATGTGATGTCTATTTTTTCTGCTTCTAGTTTTTTGTTTAATTCTTCAATTTTGAATTTTTCTTCTTTTTCTTCTATTAATTTTTCTAAGCTTCCTTTTGCTTCATTTACTAGTCCACCTATTACTGGTCTTTCTTCTGGGCTTAGTCCTCCCATTCCTCTTAATACTGCTGTTAATTCACCTTTTTTTCCTAGGTATTTTACTCTTGCATTTTCTAACGTTTGTAAGTCTTCTGCTTTTGCTATTTCTTCAATAGCTGTTTGTTTGATACTTTCGATTTGCTCTTTCATTTTTCTCTCCTTTCAATTCATTCATCTACTAATTTGGTCAATAAAAAATCCATTTCTCCCTGTTATAGGACGAAATGGATTTCCGTGGTACCACCTAAATTTATTAGTTTTTTATTTTTAACTAACCTCATTATAGTTTTAACGGTTCAACCGCTTCTTTCTACTTTGTTTTATTTACGTTCAAAAGAAGTCCTAAAAAGTGAAATTTCTATATATTTTTTAAATATCTTTCAGCCTAGGATATTTTCTCTGTTTTGTTTTAATATATATACTTTGCTTTTTAATTGGATTTGTTTTCTATATTTATTATATTAGCACATTTGAAATTTTTTTACAAGTTTTTTGGTGAATTTTATATCAAAAAACACTTTTGAAAATGTATTCAAAAGTGTTTTAATTTATTATTCACCTAATTCAGCAAAATATTTTATTGTTCTTACCATTTGGCTTGTGTAAGAATTTTCATTATCATACCAAGATACAACTTGAACTTGATATAATCCTTCTCCAATTTCTGTTACCATTGTTTGTGTACTATCAAATAATGAACCATATCTCATTCCGATAACATCTGATGATACTAAGTATTCATCTGTATATCCAAATGATTCACTACTCTCAGCTTTCATTGCAGCATTTATTGATTCTTCTGTAACATTTTCGCCTTTTACTACAGCTACTAATATTGTTGTTGAACCTGTTGGTACTGGAACTCTTTGTGCTGAACCGATTAATTTTCCATTTAATTCTGGTATAACTAATCCGATAGCTTTTGCTGCACCTGTTGTATTTGGTACAATGTTTACAGCTGCTGCTCTAGCTCTTCTTAAATCACCTTTTCTGTGTGGTCCATCTAATACCATTTGGTCACCTGTGTAAGCATGAACTGTTGTCATTATTCCTGATTGGATTGGTGCATAATCATTTAATGCTTTTGCCATTGGTGCTAAACAGTTTGTTGTACATGATGCTGCTGATATTATTTTATCATCTGGTGTTAATATTTTTTCGTTTACACCATAAACTATTGTTGGTAAATCTTTTCCAGCTGGTGCTGAAATTACAACTTTTTTAGCTCCTGCATCAATATGTGCTTGTGCTTTATCTTTAGATGTATAGAATCCTGTACATTCTAGAACTACATCTACTCCAATTTCTCCCCATGGTAGGTTTGCTGCATCTTTTTCTGAATATATTTTTATTGTTTTTCCATCTACTGTTATTGAATCTTCTCCAGCTTCTACTGTTTCTGCTTTTTCATATCTTCCTTGTGCTGAATCATATTTTAATAAGTGAGCTAACATTTTTGGGCTTGTTAAGTCGTTTATAGCTACGATTTCATACCCTTCTGCTCCAAACATTTGTCTAAATGCTAGACGTCCTATACGTCCAAAACCATTAATGGCTACTTTTACTGACATAATAAAATTCCTCCTTTAATTTAGCTTAGGTCTTCCTTAGCTTTTTTGTTAGTATTACCATATTTATTTTTGGCAATTCAATTCTATATCAATTTTGTTTTATTTTCAAGTACTTTTTTAATTTTCTTTTCCATATAATTTTTCTAGAACAATAATGAACATTGCATGTGACCATCCAAGCCCGATAACCCAGTTTGGCTTTAATGTTTCATTATTAACTTGTTCTCCTAAAAAATAATGCTTACCTGCTGTTTTTACGACGAAATCAAAGCATTCTTTTGCTTTTTTCTTTTCCCCTGTTTCTAAATAATATAATGTCATCCAAAGATTAGCTATTGGCCATGGATTTCCATTCATATAATTATCGTTTTCAAATCTTTGGTAACCACCTGTATATGTTCTTAGACTCATATTTATTCTTTCTACAGTATTTTGAACTTTCTTTTCTTTTGCTTTAAATACATTAAATGGTGTTACTGCCCCTAAAATACTTATGTCCATTTTTTTATCTTGTGCATTTCTTACATATGATTTTTTGTCTTCATCATACATATTTTGATTTATGTATTTTTTTACTTCTACTAGCATTTTTTCTATTGCTTTTGTAGATTTATTAATTTTTTCTTCTTTTAGTCTATTATTTTCAAATTCTGAGACATTTTTTCCAAGATTATCATATATTTTAAGCATACAGTCAAAAGCAGAATAAATACTTGCTAATGAATATAAATGTACACCTTCACACATTTCCCATAAATCATAACTTACATGATATTTGTTTGTTTCTTCCAAAATATCTGTGAAATATCTTTTTAGGAAGTCTACTGCTTTTTCACACATTTGTAAATTATCTTTTAGGAATTGTTCTGATTTTGAATATTTGTAATGTTCATAAACTCCAAATATAACGCTTGCTGTTTCATCAATTTGATAACCCCAGCATGGTGCTAATTTACAATCTGTGTAAAAGCGTTGTTCCCACATACCATTTTTGCTTTGTGTTTTTCTACAAAATACTTTATAGAATTTTTCTGTTTCTTTTCCCATTTTTAAAATGTCCATTGCTTTTGTTATAAATACTGCATCTCTAGGCCAGCAATATGCGTATCTTCCACATTTTGTAAAGTTTTCATCAATTTCTGGTGAAGCTATAATTCCTCCAGTTTCTGGATTTGTAAGTAATGGAAATAATAAAATACTTCTTTTATATATTTCATATATTCTTTCATCATAACTATTTTGTGGTTCTTTTATTTTTAAACCATTATGTTTTTTTACATATTTTCTCCAATAAGCTTTGGTATCTAGATATTTTTTTTCAAAATCTATTCTTTTTATTCTTTCTATTTCATCTTCTATGTCTGATATATTTTTGTTTTCATCAATTGTTATGCATATTTGTAATTCTTTCTTTTCTCCTGGTTTTATCATTCCGATTTCATATGCCATTGATGCATCTTTAGACATTCCAATATAATCTTTGTCATAGATTTCCGCTCTTTTTATTGTTTCTTTGCTTCCATTTATTTGATGTTTTATAACATCTTTATTTTTAGCAAATATTGATACTGCAAAATCATGAGCATATTGTAACATTCCACCATCAACCATTTTTGTTGCTACAAAATTGTTTGAGTCAGATAATAATTCTGAATGAATATAAAATTGAGTGTTTAAATCAATTTTTCCTTCATTTATGAAAATATATTTTTTTGCTAATACATTTTCTTTTATTAAGCAGTAATCTGTTTGTAAGATTTTTAGATTAAAATATGTATTGGTAATTTCTGTATTTAAGATGTTTGTGTCTGTATCATAATATTGTTTATAAATATTATTTATGTCATCATGTAAATAAATTAAATCAGATTCATTTACTTTTACTCCAGTATGAAAAAAGTTGATATATTGTTTGTTATCTTTGCTAGGGAAATACATTCTTTGCATTTCCCCTTTTTGTGTAAATGTTGCTAACATTTTTTTGTTTCCTATTATTGCTTCATTTAAATATTTGTTTTCCATTTTTTTACCCTTCTATTACATTCAAGATTTGTTTTTCTAAATCTTTGATTTTTTCATTTATTCTGTATACATCTTCATCTCTTAATTCTTTATTGTTCATATCTTCTTTTACAGATGTATCCATATCTTGTATTTCTGCTTTTAATTTTTCTAGTCTCTTTAATACTTCTGATTTCATATCAACTGGTAATTGTCTTGTTAGTTTATGGGTTAATTGTACATTTTCTTGTTCTAACTCATATGTTTCACCATAATTTGGTATTATAACTGGTAATTTTGCTTCTGTTTCTATTTTTTGTTCTAGAACTTCTTGTGATTCTTCTTCTCCATGTACTAAGAATATTTTTTTTGGTTTCTTTATAAATGAATATACAAAATCCATTAGTCCTTCTTGGTCTGCATGACCTGAGTAACCTTCAATATATTCAATTCTTGCATTTACTGCGATTTCTTCTCCAAATATTTTTACTTTTTTAGCTCCATTTACTATGCTATAACCTAGTGTTCCTGGCGCTTGATAACCAACAAATAATATTGTTGATTTTGGATTCCATAAATTATGTTTTAAATGATGTTTTATTCTTCCCACTTCACACATTCCACTTGCTGATATTATTATACTTGGTGTTGGATCTTCATTTAATGCTTTTGATTCATCTGCTGTTCTTGTGAATTTTAAGTTCGGAAATTCTAGCGGATTATCTCCTCTTAAGATTTCTTGTTTTATATCATCATCAAATAAATCTATGTTTTCTTTAAATACCTCTGTTGCTGAAATTGCAAGTGGACTATCAACATATACTGGTGCTTTCATTAATTTTTCATATTTTTTAATGAATTCTGGGTCATTTTTTGTTTCTTTAATTTTATTTAGCTCATATAAAATTTCTTGTGTTCTACCAACTGCAAATGATGGTATTACAACTGTTCCTCCATTGTCCATTGTTTCTGATACTATATCTAAGAACAATTCTGCTTTTTCATCATTTCTTACATGTAATCTGCTTCCATATGTAGATTCCATTACTAAATAATCTGCATCTTCTATCATTGTTGGTTCTGAAAGGATTGGATTATCATTATTTCCAAGGTCACCTGAAAATACTGTTTTTGTTCTTTTTCCATCTTCATCAACCCACAATTCAATTACACTTGAACCTAACATATGTCCTGCATCATTAAATCTTACATGAATTTCTGGTGTTATTTCTATTATTTCATCATATTTTACTGGTTCAAATAGTTCTAAACATCTTACTGCATCCTCTGCTGTATATAATGGATCTCTTGGCTTTTCACCTTTTCTTATTCTTTTTCTATTTTTCCATTCAACTTCCATTTCTTGTATATGTCCACTGTCTGGTAACATTAATGTACATAAATCACAAGTAGCTTTATGTGCATATATTTTATTTTTAAATCCTTCATTATATAATTTTGGAATTCTTCCTGAATGGTCTATATGTGCATGTGTTAATAGCATAAAATCTATTTCTTCTGGATTAAAATCAAATTCTTGAAAGTTTTCTTCTTCTAATTCTGCTTTTCCTTGCCACATACCACAATCTACTAAAAATTTTTTACCTGCTGCTTCTACTAAGTAGTTTGAACCTGTTACTGTTTTTGTTGCTCCTAAAAAAGTAATTTTCATAATTTTCCTCCCTTTTTGTTAATGTATCCATATTGGAATTTTCTTGTTTAGCTTTATTTCTAAATCTTTTGGTTTACTTATTTCTATTTTTTCTTCAAAAATATTTTCATCAAATATTTGTACAAAATATCTTTCTTTTTCTTTAGTTATTTTTAAATATGCATCTTCTAATTTTATAATTCTTACTTTGAATATGTTTTTTAATATTTCATCATTCGTAGATTTATCATTTGAAATTTTTTCTATTGTTTTTAGTTCATTTGCCTTTGCTATTATTAGTTCAGATGTTTCATTTATGTCTTTTTGTAATTTTTCATTTTTTTGAACTAATATATTGTTATCATATGGTATCATCATATAATATCTAAAATCATATATTATTTTCTCTATGTCTTGTTTTGTTTCTGCTTTTGATATTTCTTTTTTCATTATTTTTAAGAATATTTTTTGGAAATTTAATTTTAATTTTTCTAGTTTTTCTTTTTCATCTAAAACTTTTAAATATTTATATTTGTTTTCAATCCCTTTTTTGTGTTTTATAAAATTTTGTGGATTTAATATTTCATTTAATTTATCTATTTCTTTAAAACATTCATCTCTTTCTTCTTGCATTTTTTGTGATAAAATTCTAATACTAAATATTTTTTGTTCTAGTGGTAATTTTTCATTTCTTTCTTTATATTTTTTTTCTAATAATTCTTTATTGTTTATTATTGTATCTATTTTTTTTATTTTTTCTGTTAAATTTATCTTTTGAGTTGTTACTTTTTCTATATATTCCTCTTTATTTTCTAATTCTTCTAATTCTTCTTGTAATTTTTCTTTTTGTTCTGTATATTCTTTGGCTTTTTGTGGATTATATTTTACTTCTAATAATACTGAAATTTCCGCTAGCAAGTCTATAATCTTTTTTTTATCTTCTACCCCATATTTATTTTCTAATTCTTCTTTAAATTCTTCAAAATAGTCTATCATAAATTCATTGCTTCTAATCCATTTATTTAAAAATTTATGTCCTACTAAAATTCTTAAATTTTGATATATTAAATTATGGTCTATACTCTCAATTTCTTGTGGTATTGTAGTCCATGAATAGCCATTAAAATCACGTAATGGCTCAACCATGTGTATATTATTTCCTGTGTTTATTAAATCTGATATTGTTTCATCTATTAAAAAATAGTTGTCTTTTATGATTTTTTCTTTTTTTCCTATTTTTGCTATTGCATATAGAACTTTTCTTTCTATTGGGTAAGCTATTATTTCTTTATTTTCTTTATCTATTATGTAAGTTCTATTTTCTGGAATTTGATTATTTTGTTCTGACATTTTTAGAATTTTGATTGAATTACAATTGTTTTTTATAATTCCCATTAAATTTTCAATATATTCTTCTTTTGTTTCTATGTCTTTTTTTACTGTTTCTATATCTTTGTAACCTGTCTCTATTTTATATAAAATATTTAGGAGAGTGCTTTTAGCATTTTCTTCAAATTGTTTTTCTTCTAATAGTTTTTCTAATTCATTATTGTAATTTCTTTTTACTATTTTTTCTAAAAAGTTTTGTTTTTTTGCTAACATTTTCTCTCCTTTCTTTTTTTATTCATTTTCTTCTGGTAAGCTTGTATTTGTTCCCATTTTTAGTTCTTCTAGTCTTTCCTTTGACATTAATACTTCTCTTGGTTTACTTCCTTGGTAACCTGATATTATTCCTCTTTCTTCCATTTGGTCTATTATTCTTCCTGCTCTTGCATAGCCTACTTTAAATCTTCTTTGTATAAATGATGTTGAGGCTTGACCTGTTTCTACTACTGTTTCTATTGCATCCATTAAGAATGGGTCTGTTTCATCATCTGCATCTGCTTCTTGAGCAATTTCTTTATCTGTTTTATTATTTTTTTCTATGCTTTCTAATATGTCTTCACTATATGTTGCTGTTCCATTTTGTTTTACAAAGTCTACTATTTTTTCAACTTCTTCATCTGATACAAATGCACCTTGAACTCTTAATGGTTTTGGTGCGCCAGATGGGAAGAATAACATATCTCCTTTTCCTAGTAATTTTTCAGCTCCAACAGAGTCTAAAATTGTTCTTGAGTCAACTTGTGAAGATACCGCAAATGCTATTCTTGATGGTATATTTGCTTTAATTAAACCTGTAATTACATCTACTGATGGTCTTTGTGTTGCTATTACTAAGTGCATTCCTGCCGCTCTAGCTTTTTGAGCTAATCTACATATAGCCTCTTCAACATCTTTGGCAGCTACCATCATTAAATCTGCAAGTTCATCTACTATAATTACTATTTGTGGTAATTTTCCTACACCTTCTTCTTTCTCTATAGCTTTATTATAACCTTTTAAATCTCTTACACCTTTTTGTGCAAATTTATTGTATCTATCATCCATTTCTTGTACAGCCCAAGCAAGTGCACCTGCAGCTTTTTTAGGGTCTGTTACAACTGGAATTAATAAATGTGGTATTCCATTATAAACTGAAAGTTCTACTACTTTTGGGTCGACCATTACTAATTTTACTTCACTTGGTTTTGCATTATATATTATGCTTGAAATTATTGTATTAATACATACACTCTTTCCTGAACCTGTTGAACCAGCTATTAAAACGTGTGGCATTTTTGCTATATCTGCTAATTGTATATTTCCAGCAACATCTTTTCCTAATGCTACTGTAAGTTTTGATTTATTATTTTGGAATTCTTCACTTTCTAATACTTCTCTTAAGTGAACTGCTTCTTTTTCTTTGTTTGGTACTTCAATTCCAACTGCTTGTTTTCCTGGAATTGGTGCTTCTATTCTTATTGTTTCTGCTGCTAAATTTAAAGCTATATCATCAGCTAAGTTGGCTATTTTACTTACTCTAACCCCTTCTGCTGGTTTTAATTCATAACGTGTAATTGCAGGTCCTACTGATACATTTTCTACTTTTGCTGATACTCCAAAACTATATAATGTTTTTTGTAATTTTGTTGCTGTATCTGTTAATGCTTTTGCTCCACCCTTTAATGCTTTTTTAGCTGGTTTTCCTAATAGTTCTATTGGAGGATATTCATAGTTTTCATCTTCTACTACCATTGCATGTTCTAGTTGTAATACTTCTTTTGTTTTGTCTTCTTTCTTTTGTTCTTCTTGTTTAAATAAGTTGTTTTCTATTACATCTGGTTGATTATTTTCTTTTATTTCTTGCATTTTTTGTTTTTTAGTTTCTTTTGTTAATGGTGTTAAATCTTCTCCTTCATGGCTATATTTAACTTTTCCACCTTTTGCATCATCATCAATTAATCTTCCACCAAAGTTTATTTTTATTTGTTCTCCAACACTATTATCAGCTAAAGCTTCTTGTCTTGCTTGTTCTCTTGCTTTTCTTTTTTCTTCAAGCATTTCTTGTCTCATTTTCAATTGTTCTTCTTTATTTTTTTGTTTTTGTTCTAATCTTTCTTCTCTATTTTCTTGTGATTTTTCTATAAAATTATTTATAATTTCTGATGCGTTTATACCAAATACAAATACTGCTAAAATTATTACAATACCTACACATAAAATTATTGCTCCAATTGGTCCTAATAGTTTTACAAGTGGCACTGCAAGTATAGCTCCTAATGCTCCTCCACCTTTTTCTTGTGTTCCTAATGCATATGAATCTTTTACAACTTCTGATAAACTTTTGTCTATTGTTAAATTTCCAACATTTACTTGATATACACACATAAGTACTGCAAAGCTTATTAATAAGATTGCACATTGAGCTAATTTTGAACTTAAATATTCGTCATCATCTATTGCCATTTTTATTGCCATTGCAAATATTCCAATTGGTAATACATATTTTATTATTCCCATCATACCGCCTAAGATCTCATTTAGTTTTACTCCTATAACACCTGATTTAGCATATATCAATACACCTAATAAAATGCTTATAACTATTAATGCAACTACTGCTAAATCAATATTTGATACAGTTTTTTTAGTAGTTTTTCTTCTTTTTTTATTTGTTTTTCTTTTTGCCATTTTTACTAACATTCCTTTCTTACAAGGCACAAAATTTGATTAAAAATATTGTATTTTACAATTATTTTTCAAACTTATTCCTGCAATTTTATTGTCTTTTAACGGAAAAAGGAGGGGAAATAATCCGGCCCCCATTTCCCTCCTTTTTGTATTTTTTTATTTTAATTCTTTTCTACTATTTTGAACAGTTTTTATTGTATCTTCTAAAGATATTTCCATTAATTTTAATGCTTCTGCAACATTTTTTTCTAAGTTTCCTAAGGTTGTTGTTAGAACTTCCTCTGTGTGTTGTAATAATTCATCTGCATATTCTTTTGTTCCATTAGAAATTTCTCTTGATCTTTCATTTGCATTTTCTATTATTTCTTTCTTTTGCTCATAAGCTTTTCTTGTTATCTCATGTTCATCAATCATTGAGATTATTCTATTTTCTGCTTCTTTAACAATTCCATCTGCTTCTTTTTGTGCTTCTACTAAAATACGTTGTCTTTCTTCTTTTACCCATTTTGCTTGTTTTAGTTCATCTGGAAGTTTCAATCTTATTTCCTTAATTAAATCTAAAATTTCTTCTTTGTCTACAATTCCTTTCGCAGAGAATGGTAGGCTTCTACTTCTTTCTATAACATCCTCTAAAGATTCTAATAATGTAAATATTTCCATGGTTTTACCCCTTTCTAATTTTGGCTTTCTTCTAATTTTAAGAAAATAATTATTGCCCTTCCATATTTTCTTTTATCTGTTATTTGTATTTTTAATTTTTCATTTTCTAATTGTTTTAGTATTCGTTTTTCTTGGTCTGTTTCTATAATAATTAACGTTTTTTCATCAACTAATTTGTTTTCTATTAATAATTTTACTGCATCTACAGCAAAATCTGAATCGTAAGGTGGGTCTATGTATACAATATCTATTTTTTCTTTTAGTTTATTTTTTATAAGTTCTTTATAATCCACATTGTACAATTCTACTTTTTCTTTCAAATGAGTTTTTTCTATATTTTTATTTATAATTTTTATTGCATCTTTTGATTTATCACATAAGATTGTTTTTTTAGCTCCTCGGCTTGCAGATTCTAAGCCTACTGCACCACTACCTGAAAATAAATCTAAAAAAACACTTTCTGGTATTTCATTTTGAATTATATTAAAAAGTGATTCTTTTACTCTATCTAAAGTTGGCCTTGTGGTTAATCCATCTAATGTAAATAAATTTGTTCCTCTAGCACTTCCACTGATAATTCTCATATTGTTTTACTCCTATGCTACTATTTTATTCCTTTTTCATTTAATGTCAATAGAATTAATAAAATTGTAATATACATTTAATACTTTTGTAATATTCTCTTAAAAATGTAACAAAAGAACCCATTTTTCCTGATGTTTGGTAAATGGATTCTTTATTTTTTATGATTGTTTTAGTGCTTTTATTTCTTTTTCTGTTAATTCTGTAACTTCACTTATTTGTGTTATTGGCATTTTTAGTTTTAAAAGTTTTTGTGCTATTTCTATGTTTCTAATTTTTCTTTCTTCTTTTCTACCTTCTTTTCTACCCTCTTTTCTGCCCATATTAATATACATCTGGTTTTCATTTCTTATCATATCTACTACCGCTAACATTTTTCCATCACCTCCATCTATTTTTTCTATTAATTCTTTTGTTTTTTCTTCTCCTATTTTTTCTCCAAATAATATTGATATTATTCTTTTTAGTAACTCTTCGTCATCTTTTTTTATACCTGGTATTATTTTTTCTAGCATTTCTATTGTTTCTTCTGTACTTTCGCTTTTTTCTAGTAACATCATTTTTGAGATTAGTGTTTCTTCTTGTAATAATTCTTCTTTTGTAAAATCATTGATATCTACTAAATTATAGTTTCCCGCTTTTATTTTTACACCATCTAATGTTTCTTGGCTTTCCTCTAGATATCTTTTGGCATCCCATTTTTTCTTGCCTGTGTACAAAACTATTGGGATTACTAATGGTAGTTTGTATTCTTTGTTTTTTACTTTTCTTATATCTATTGCACTTTTCATTATTTCTGTTTCGTATTCTAATATTCGGTATGGCATTGAATAGTCTATTTTTGTTTGATGTTCTATTAAGAAAAATATGTTTTTATTTTTATATTTATACACTATGTCTGCTTCTCTATTTTGAAATATTTTATTTATAAAGCTACTTGTATATTTTTCTATTTCTTCTGCTTTTAGTTTTGTTTTTATTGCTTGATTTATTAAGGCAATCGCTTCTTCTTTTTTATCTAATATTGTTCTAAATATTTTGTCGTGTTTATTTGTTATATTGTAGCTTTCTTTTTGATCTGATAATTTTGATATTTTATATTTTTTAAAAATATCTTTATATTTCAGATAGTCTCCATAAGTAAAAATTTCTATATTACTTCATCTCCTTTATTATAATTATATTTTATTTATTTGTCAATGTTTTTTCTATAGTAAATTTATATTTTTTATAATTCTTTTGTTTACTTTTTTGCATTAGCCTCCTTTTTTCTATTTTTATAATATTTGTGGGATTTTTTTATTTTTATTTTTGTCTTTCCTAAGTTGTTTTGATTTAAAATTTATAGGACTATACATTGACAAATAATGTATAGTCCTATATTATCATATTTTTTGTTTAATTTCAACATAAATCGTTCGACAAATTTCGAGTTTATTTCAGTTATGCTTCTACTGGGTAAACACTAACTTGTTTTTTATCTCTACCCTTTCTTTCAAACTTAACTGTTCCATCTACTACTGCATATAGAGTATCATCACTACCTTTTTTAACGTTAACTCCTGGATATACTCTTGTTCCTCTTTGTCTTACTAAAATATTTCCGGCTAAAACAAATTGACCATCTGCTCTTTTCACACCAAGTCTCTTTGACTCACTGTCTCTACCGTTATCTGTACTTCCCTGTCCTTTATGATGTGCCATTTATTTCTCACTCCTTTCGCTTAGTCAATTAAAATCTCTTTTTAATTAACTTATATTTTATTTATTTTTTAATTAAATTCATTTAATTAATATGTAGGCTTTTTTATAATTAAGCTTCTACTTTTTCTTCAGCTTTTGCAGCTGTTTTTCTTGCTGTTGATTTGATAGCTGTTATTTCAACTTTTGTATATGGTTGTCTATGTCCTTGTTTTCTTCTGTAGTTCTTTTTAGCTTTCATTTTGAAAACAATGATTTTTTTACCTTTACCGTGTGAAACAACTTTTCCTTCAACTTTCATACTTTTAACATAAGGATTTCCAACTTGTACTTTTCCTTCATCTGATACTAGAACAACTTTATCAAAAGTAACTTTTTTACCTTCCTCTGCATCTAGTTTTTCGAAAAATACAACATCTCCTTCTGATACTTTGTATTGTTTTCCACAACTTTCAATTATTGCGTACATCTAAAATGCACCTCCCTTATCGTATACTCGCTAATCCTTTTATACAGGTAACTAAATTTGATTAGTGTTTATGAACCTTGACTAAGCGGATTACAGTTATTAATTTTACCATTTTTTTACTGAGCTGTCAACTGGTTTTGGAAATTTTCTTGCTGTTTCAAGAAATTCTATTTTGCTTTCATTTCTTTTACTAATTTGTTCATTACTTCTCCTGTTATTTTCCTTCCATAGAAAAAAATACCTTTTATGATATATTTATATTATATCATAAAAGATATCTTCATTTCACACAATTTTTTCCACACTCGATACTAGATTGAAAATCCAGGGGCAACCCCACCAGATTCGCCAGCGTATGAAAAGCTGGAAATGCCAGTAGCGCCTGCACAACAAAAATGGCTACTATCGCCGACATGGGGTGAACGAAGCCACCACCATTTTGAACTGCTCGCACTTGGTTTTTTTGTAATGTTGTTTGATGTATTATAAACCATAGATCCCAAATTCGTTTTATAATATTTATATTGTTTTCCCTCTGTTGTTATTGCATAACCTCTGTAATTAGCTTTATAACCATTATCCCATATTTCTCCACATGATAATAACCATAAATAATCCTCTGTTTTTTGTATTGATGCCACATCATATGTTGGTATATAATCCTTCTTTACTTTCTTTATATTACTCTTTATACTCAATGAATTATATGTTGTTATATTTAATGTTTTTCTTAGTATTGAATCATTCCAACCTCCTGAATTGTCATTACTATTATTCATTCCAGTCGATGTTAAGAAATCTACATATTCAAAGCTTATTCCTGCTTTTCCTGTTGCTGTTATTGTTCCATAAGCTGATGGATCTACTAATTCGTCATGATTAAATCCTAATATTCTTACCTTTTTTCCATCTAATGTTGTTTTATCTCCAACATTTAATGTTTTTTGTACTCCATTTACTGTTACCGTTGCAGTTTCTGAATCATCTGTTATTGATGTATCATTTGATATTGCTTTTGCTATTTCTACTATTTCATCCCATGAATAAGCAATTATATTTTGTTTAGTCGTTATTTTTTCTATATTACTATCCTTGCTTGTACTATTTATATATGCAATTACTTTTATATCGCTATATTCTGTTTCTTCTGTTAGACCTGTTACAGTATAGTTTTTATCTGTAGTTCCTTGTTGTTTTACTGTTCCTCCTACTGAATATTTATATTCTGTTATTGCTCCTTCTGGGTAGTTGTTTTCTACATTTATTTTGAATCCACTTCCTGTTATTTCACTTACTGTTATTTGTGGTGCACCTAATATATTTTCTACATTTGCTGTTACATTTTTTGTTTTTCCACTATCACTTGTTATCTTAAATACATATGCTCCATTTTTATTTACTGTATATACTTTTTCTGTTGTGCTTGTGTTTGTTTTTAGTGTTGCTCCTTCTGGGGCTTCTATTCCTGTTATTGTTCCTTCTGTTATACTTGCTGTTACTTTTATCTCTACTGTGTTTCCTTCAAACACATAACCTGTTTGAACTTCTGCACTTCCTTTTATTCTTACTCCTGTTATTGGTCCATTTATTGTAACATTAAACTTATCATCTATAGTATATTCATAATCTTTATACTCTCCATTTATTTCTCCATCTGTTAATTCTGCTGTTATGTCTTTTAATTCTTTTTGTAATTGTCCTCCTGCTAATGTTTCTAATGTTACACTATTTCCTTTGTAGATTTCTTCTGTTTGTATTGATTGTATTGCTAAACTTATTTCTTCTTTTAGCTGTCCTTCCATTGATTTTTCTTTTGCTTTTTTGGCATTTGCAAATAATCCAGTATTTGTTATTGCTTGAATGCTTATTCCTGCTAAGATTAATAATATTACTATAGTTATCACCAACGCCACTAATGTTATACCTTTATTATTTATTATTTTCTCCATATTTTTTTTCCTTTCATCTTAATTTTTTATTTGTTATAAACAACACAAAAAGACAGCAACATTAACCAGTATCTAATATTGACACTGGATTAATATTCCTATCTATTTTTATTATATATATTTTTTTATTATTATTTAAACTACCTGTGTGTGTGTGTGTGTGTGTGTGTGTGTGTGTGTGTACTCCTGCAATGATTCTAGCGTTTTTCATATTTTGTACTCCTTTTCTTTTGTTTTACTTTTAGTATGATTATATATTAACATATCGAATTATTTTTGACAAGTATTTTTTCATTCTTTCTTACTAAAAAATTTTTAAAGATTTATTTTTATTCTTCTAATTCTTCCATAGCCTGTTTATATTGTTCCTCATTTGGAGCTTTTCCATGCCATTCAACCTTATTTTCCATAAAAGAAACTCCTTTTCCCTTCACTGTTTTAGCAATTATACAAGTTGGTTTTCCTTTTACATTTCTTGCTACATCAAATGCTTTTATTATTTCTTCTATATCATTTCCGTCAATATTTATAATTTGAAATCCAAAGCTTTTAAATTTTTCATCTATTGGATATGAACTCATTACTTCTTCTATTGTTCCATCTATTTGCAAATTATTATTATCTACAATTACACATAGATTATCTAACTTGTATTTATTTGATGCCATTGCAGCTTCCCAAATTTGCCCTTCTTCTATTTCTCCATCTCCTAATATACAATATACTCTGTAATCTTTTTTGTCTAATTTTCCAGCTATTGCCATTCCATTTGCATCTGATAATCCTTGACCTAATGAACCTGTTGTCATATCTACTCCTAGTATGTTTTTCATATCTGGGTGTCCTTGCAATTTTCCGTTGATATTTCTAAATGACTTTAGTTCTTCTACATCAAAAAATCCTTTATTTGCTAATGTTGCATATAGTGCCGGTGAGCAATGGCCTTTTGATAATACTAATCTATCTCTATTTTCATCTTTTGGATTTTCAGGATTTATATTCATTTCATAGAAATATAATACTGTTAATATATCTGCTATTGATAATGAACCTCCTGGATGTCCTGATTGGCTACTATATACTTCTTCTATTATTCCTTTTCTTATTTTTTTTGCAATTTTTTGTAATTCTTCTATATCTTTTATTTTTTGACTTTCCATTGTATGCCCTCCTTTTTATTTCTTTATATATTTTATAATTTTATATTTTTGTTATTCTATTTGCAATACGTGTAATACAATTATTAACTAATTGTAATATGTTTGTAATATTGTTTGATTTTTGTTCGTTTTTATGTTATACTTATTATGTAACAAAAAATTTTGTACTTTGAAAAGAAAGGAGATTGTATGACATCTGAGAAAATAACATCTATAAAGTGCCTTATTGTAAGTGTTATTAATCCTAGTGCTGATCACAATTCAGTTGTAAAAATTGAGAATCTTAATAGTTTGACAACTTCCAAAAAGCTAATAGAACAATTGGCAAAATCTAACAATCTAGCTATCACAGAACTTAATGGTGAGCTTAATGTTCGTTGCTTTTCTGATACTCAATTTCACAATTTTTTCGTACAACTGGTGTTGAACAAAATCATCTAAAACTATAGGAGGCTTTTTATGAAAAGAGATACAATCGTCTGTACTTGTTCAGATTTTATAAAACCCGTTATAAAATCTATTCAATGTGATACCATTGCAATGGTAAAACAGGAAATCTTTGAAGCAGCCAAAAGATATAATGGCTTTATTATGAATGAAGATACTATTTCATTCACTAAGCAAAAAGATTTTAATGATTTTTGGTCATTTATAATGACAAAAATGTAATATGTAAAAAAACGAACAAGTCAACCCCTGGAGTAATACTCTAGGGGTTTTTCTTTTATTCAAATATTTTTTTAAATTCTTCTTCATTTATTTTTTCTTGTTTTAATAAAGTTTGAGCTATTATATCTAGTTTATCTCTATGTTCTATTAATAATTTTTGAGCATCATTATAAGCTATATCTATTAAATTCTTAACTTCTTGTCCTATTTTATCTCCAATATTTTCTCCAAAAATCATATAATCATTTTGGTCTCTTCCTTGAAAATCTATAGGTCCTAAGTTATCACTCATACCATATTTTGTTACCATTTCTCTTGCAATTTTTGTAGCAACTTCTATATCATTACTTGCTCCTGTAGAGATATCATCTAATACTAGTTTTTCTGCTGCTCTACCACCTAGTAATGCAATTAATTTTTCTTGCATTTCTGTTCTTGACATATAGTATTTATCTTCATCTGATTTATACATTGTATAACCACCAGCAACACCTCTTGGAATTATAGATACTTCTTTTACATCCATTTGTGTTGGTAGATATTTGCTAACTACTGCATGTCCAGCTTCATGATATGCTGTAAGTTTCTTGTCTTTTTCTGAATATACTCTTGTTTTCTTTTCAAGTCCTACAGTTACTTTTTTAACCGCTTCTTCTATATCAGAGTTTTCTATTTCTTCATGTTTATTTATTGTTGCAATAATTGCTGCTTCATTTAAAATATTTGCAAGTTCTGCACCTGTAAATCCTGCAGTGTCTTCTGCTATGCTTTCTAAATTAACATTGTCTGATAATCTTTTATCTTCACTATGAATTTTTAAAATTTCTAATCTTCCTTTTAAGTCTGGTACTGGAATAGTTATTTGTCTATCAAATCTACCTGGTCTTAATAATGCTTTATCAAGCATTTCTGGTCTATTTGTTGCTGCTAATACTATAATTGTTTCTTCTGAACTAAATCCGTCCATTTCAACTAATAATTGATTTAAAGTTTGATTATTTTCTGTTTCTGCTCCACTATTTGATGTTCTTCTTGCTCCAATTGCATCAATTTCATCTATGAAAACTATACATGGTGATAATTTTCTTGCTTTTTCAAATAATTTTCTTACTCTTGATGCTCCAAGTCCAGCAAACATTTCTATAAATTCTGATCCACTCATTGATATAAATGGTACATTTGCTTCTCCTGCAATTGCTTTTGCAATTAATGTTTTTCCAGTTCCTGGTTTACCATATAAAAGTACACCTTTTGGAATTTTTGCTCCCATTTTTGTGAATTTTTCTGGTCTTTTTAGGAAATCTACTATTTCTACAAGTTCTTCTTTTTCTTCATCTAAACCTGCAACATCTTTGAATTTTATTTTTGTTTTTCTTTCTGTTTCTTCATAAACTTGTCCTTTTTCTCCAAGGCCTTGCATTTTAAATATCATTATAAATAATGCAACCATTATTATTGTTGGTAATAAACTAAATAATGTTGTTGGTATTTGTGTTAATATACTTTTTGGTTTTTGCACTAATTCAATTTCATTACCTTCTGCTACTTTTTGTTGTACTAATTCTATAAATGCTTGTGTATTTGGTACAATAGCTTTTTTCTCTGTATCATTATTTTTTATTTTGACTTTTACACTAGTGCTTCCTACTGTCATTTCTATTTTTTCTATATTTCCATATGACATTTCTTTTATTAAATCTGTATATGCTAATGTTTTATCATCTGAATTTTTATTTTTTGTTATATAAAATATCATCATTCCAACTAATATTAGTATAAGTACAGCTAATATACTTAATGATAAAATTAGTTTTTCTTTTTTAGGTTTGTTTTTATTGTTTTCCATATTGTATATGCTCCTTTTTTATTTAAGCATTTGAACCTTCTGGTTCTTGCCCTTCATTTCCATCCTCTTTATCTTCTTGTTTTTTGTCTTCTTTTTTCTTTTTATCTTTCTTTTTTTCAGGTTCTTGTTTGTTTTCTTCGTTTTCTTTTAATTCTTCTTTTACTTGTTTTTGAACTTCTACAACTTCAGATAATTGCTCTTGTTTTTTTGTAAAATCAGATTTTAATATAAATATTGCTGCAATCATATAAATACATGATACTAATATATACATTACATCAAAATATTTTATTTGTATTCCAAATAATTGATTTGCTATTACATATAACATTTGCAATATTGTTGGTAAAGTTATTGAATAAATTGCCATATTTAATATTGCAACATATCTCATTTTCATTTTTGTAATTAATGTTGCTAAGTAACCAAATATACTTACAAGAACGACATTTAATATTGTATTTATAAAGTATACAGAAATCGCAGACATTAATAATATGCTAAATAATCCTAAGTAAATTGATGTCATTTGTGTTCCTGTAACAAATTCGATTACTTGTTCTTTGTCAAAATTAGACATTCCTATTTGATTTACTAAATCTTCGTAGTTATAATTTAATGTTCCTGTCATTCCAACTTGTTTTATTATAACTCTATTTTTTAATATAATTAATCCGCCAGTTTCTTCTGATATTTCATTTATATATTTATCTATTTCTTCTTGATTTTCTGTATTTGTGTCTATTATTATTTTTCCTAAATACTCTTGTTCTTTTGTTATTACTTCATCATTTTCTAATTTTAATTCATTATCTGCATATGTAAAATTTGGAATTTCATCTTTTACAAATTGCGCTACTTTGTTTATAGCATTTCTAGTTTGATATAGGGTTGTTCCAGCTACTATTAATGCTAATATTATTATAATTTGAAACAAATAGCTTATGGCTCTTGGAAAGCCTTGTGCAGACATTTCACCATATTTTTCTATTTTATCTATTGAATACCATATTTTTTTGAAAAAACCTAATTTTTGATTTTGAGTTTCTTGTTCCAATTATTTCCACTCCCTTCTTAGACCACTATCAACATGTTTTAAACTTACATTAAATATTGCTTCATCATTTATATTTATATTTTTTCCGGTTATATCAGCAGTTACGTGATATGTTCCTATTCTTCCTAATATAGGACATTTTTGACCATTTATATTAACATATAATTGTTGCTTTTTAAATGCATCTTTTATATCTCTTACTATATATCTTAATTTATCAACTTTTCTAAACATATCTCTTCCTGTTTCTATATTTACACCATCCATATAGCCACACGGAATAATTGCAACTTTTGTTTTTTTCTTTGTTGTATATGTGTTAGAATAACCAATATTAAACTTTTCAGGAAGTTCTTTTATTTCAGATACATTTGATTTTAGATATCCTATTTTTCTTAATCCCATGTTATTTTTAAATGATATTCTTCCTGTAAATGCTGAGCCTATTCTTACTGCATTTAAATGCATTTGTGGAAATTTTATAAATGCTGATGTGTTACATACGTGTAACATTCCTGTTTCTATTTCATTCATTTTTAAAACTTCAATACAATCTATAAAACGTTTAAATTGTGTTTGTGTATATTGGTCATCATAATAGGAATTTGAAAAATGTGTATATGTTCCTTCTATTTTTATATTTTTCATTTCTTTTATTGTTTTAATCATTTTTTCTCTATTAGTATAAACAAATCCGTATCTTCCAAATCCTGTATCTATTTTTATATGAGCCTTTACTGTTCTATTTAATTCTTGTCCTATTTCTTCAGCAACTTCAGCAGATTCTTTTGAACCTATTGTTAATATAATATTGTTTTCTATTAAAATTTTTACATCTTCTTTTATTGCTGTTGATGATAACATTAATATTTTTTCTTTAATTCCTGCATTTCTTAATTGCAAGGCTTCTTCAAGTGTTGCAACTGCAAAAAAATCTATTCCATTATCTATTAAGAACTTTGTAAATTCAACTATTCCAAGTCCACAACCATTTGCTTTTACAACAGCTATTATTTTTACTTTATTTCCATTATCATCAGGCAAATTTCTATTAGCATATTCTTTTATTTTTTCTATATTATAACGTAAATCTTTTTTTTCAATTATTACCGCTTTCAAATTTTCCTCCTACTATTTTGTTATTTTTCTTTTGATTTGTCTTAATGTTCTAAATGTTTTTTCAGAAAATTTATATAATTTATATGTTAATGGTTTGAATGGAATGTAAATTTCTCCTATGAATTCTGTAAATGTTGCTCCAAATCCTTTTTTGAATCTATATAATCCGTATTGTGGATGATTTTCATCTACAACTCCTGATACTCCTCTAAAGTCATATATATCATCATGTCTTGCTATCGCCATTTTTATCATTTCCCATTGTAGTAGATAATTTGGCATTAAGTTTCTATGTTGATTACTACTTGCTCCATATAAATACCATGTTTTATTTCCATAGAAAATTGGTATTACTCCAGATATTGGCTTGTCCTCATAATATGCCATTAATAATTTCATATGGCCACCTGGTACCATGTTATCATACATTTTTTCAAAGTATTCTAGTGGTCTTGTTATGAAGCCATCTCTGTTTCCTGTTTCTATCATTATTTTGTGGAAGTCTTTTAAATCTTCTCTTGTTCCTTCTTTTATTACTACACCTTTTCTACCTGCTAAACGAATATTGTATCTCCATTTTTGGTGAAATCCAGCCATTACCTCTTCTTCTGTTTTATCTTTTATATCTAGTCTGAATACAAATCTTGGTTGTATTTCATCTTTAAAGTCTTTTGCATCATCTTTTATTTGGTAGCCTAGGTTTGTTATTATGTTTCTAAAGTCTTGGTCTTCTTTTAATATGTCTGGTTCTATTCTTAAAACAAATGCATTGTATTTTTTTGCTAGTTCTTTTGCTCCATCTGTTAATTGTTTCATTACTTTTATATCGTGAATGTCACATACTGGACCTCTTGATGCATACATCATGTTTCCAAATATTGGCATTTTTCTAATCCATACACATAGTGATCCTATGATGTTTTTGTTTTCATCTTCTGCTAGTATTACTTCTGGTTTCCAGTTTGGCTTTTTTACTTCTGCCCATTCTAATGATTGTTGAAAGTTACATCTTTCGTTTGTTTCTAAAAATTTTTTGTATTCTTGTTTTGATTTTTCGTCTGTTACAAATCTCATATTTTTGTTTTGCCTCCTATTATTATTTACGGTTATTCGTATTTTACACCAAGTTGGGGAATTTTACAATATTTTTTGGAGAATTAAAGAAAAAATCTAACCAGTTAAATAGTGGTTAAAATAAAAAAATAAGGAACTTCAAAGATATAGAAATTCCTCATTTTTAGTTTATAACATTTCTTTGTGCATTAGCGGTACTTATTTGAGAAAAAATAAAATGAACTATAAGGGGTATACATTTAATTTGAGTGAAGTGTATGATGATAAAGTTTATAAAAGCAAAGTAATTAATAGTGTTTCAAATAGTATAATTATTTTTTCAATTATATTTATGATTATTGCTTATGTTGCTACAGCTTTTGGGATAAAAGAATTAAATGAAGATATTACTTTATTTAATTCTTTATGTAAGTTTTGGGATTTTTATATCCTTAATAATGTTTATAAATATTGGATTCTATATTATACACAAATCTTCTATTTTAATTATAAATTAATAACTTTTTCTACAATATCTAAATCTTCAATTTTGTTAATTCCAAAGCACTTTTTACCTAAATCTTTTATTGAAGCTCCTAGATGATACATTTCTTTATTATCTATTACTATAAATCTATCGTGAAATTTATTTGTTTCAGCAACTTTTAATATTGGATATTCTTTATTAAATTTTTGAATATCGATTTTTTGTATATTGCTTTTATTAGAAGTTAATATTACAACTTCAACATTCTTATTTTTCTTTGTAAGCATTTTCAAAACACTATCATCTATATAATTATCTATTATTAAAATTTTCTTGTTTGCTTTTTTAATAATATCGATTATCAAACTGTATGCATCATATATTTGCCCTTCAAAGAATATTTTTTGTTTAATATTTTCTTCATTTTGTAACTGGTCAAATACTTTATCAAATTTTTTGTCATGTTCTAATAATTTATACTCTACATTTGTTAATCTTTCAAACAGCTGTCCATTAACCATTAAAAATTTTCTCATCTCTACAAAAGCATCCATTATATTTATGCTTACTTGAATTGCAATATCATTTTTAAGCAAACTAGATAACATTGCTATACCTTGTTCAGTAAAAACATATGGCAAATATTTACGATGTTTACCTCTACCAGTATTTTCATTTAAGGTTACAATTTGCGACCTTAGAGAAGAATCCTCAAAATTTTCTTGTACAGTAGTTTTGTTTAAGGTCACAAATTGTGACCTTAAACTAGAAAATTCTTCTTCTGTTAACTGAAAACAAAACTTTTCTGGAAACCTCTCTATATTTCTCTTTACAGCTTGATTTATTTTTTTAGTTTCATAGTGATATAGCATTGCCACATCACTATCTAGCATTACTTGTTTTCCTCTTATAGTATATATTAAATTCTTTATTTCTTCATTTGATAGGTGGTCTTGAACTATCAAATTATTTATTTCATTTTCCATAATTTCACATCCTTATATAAAACTATATATAGTTTAAAACATTTGTTCACTGCTGCCAAGTGTTTTTTAATATTTATTTTTTATTAAAGGCATCAAAAAAATCAACCTTTTACAGTTGATTTCTTGGTTTTCGTCTGGTGCGACGATTTAATCTTTTGGTGGAGATGAGGAGAGTCGAACTCCTGTCCATAACACTTTCCAAATAGACTTCTACAAGTTTATTTTGTCTTTTATTTTCATTTACTTTTCGCCGGCAAACAGGCTAAAAATAAATATATCTTTATAAAATACCCACTATTTCTAAAGAAAAAACAGCTTCGTTTCCTACTTTATTTCGACACCTTATCTAAATCAGTAGGCTATTTAGTAAGATGACACTACAACTTAGGCAGCGTATGCTAATTCTTGTTTATCAGCGTTTATTTTATTTTCTCGTTTTTTAAGTGGCCAACGAGAATCCACTACTTGCTATCTATTTTTCTGGTGTAATGTCGAAACCATTACATCCCCATGTACTTTTTTATTATACTACATCTGTATTTTTTTAGCAACATTTTTATTTTTTTTAATATAATATATCGGGTGATTTTTATGAATATTGTTCCTACTGATAAATCTTATACTTATGATTTATTAACTCAAAATTTATTTACTCTTAATAGAGTTTTTCCTTTTCTTAATATTCAAGTTGTTGGAAGTAGTGTTCTTGGAAAAAAATTATATGTTGTAAAACTTGGTACTGGTTCAAAAAAAGTTTTTTATTCCGCTTCTTTCCATGCTAATGAATGGATTACAAGTGTTGTTATGATGAAATTTATTGAAGATTATTGTAATGCTTATGTTAATGATTTGAATTTATATGATTATAATATCAAAACTTTATTTAATACTGTTTCAATTTATATTATGCCAATGGTAAATCCTGATGGTGTTGATTTAGTTACAGGAAATTTATCTGAAAATTCTTCTGCTTTTATTCAAGCTCAAGACATAGCTTTTAACTACCCTGATATTCCTTTTCCTAGTGGATGGAAAGCTAATATTCTTGGTACTGATTTAAATTTGCAATTTCCTGCAGAATGGCAAAAAGCTAAAGAAATTAAATATTCACAAGGTTTTACTAGTCCTGCTCCTCGTGATTTTGTTGGGTTAGCACCTCTTATAGAACCTGAATCTAAAGCTATTTACAATTTTACTTTATTACATAATTTTGATTTGATTCTTGCTTATCATACTCAAGGTCAAGAAATTTACTGGAATTTTCAAAATATTAATCCTCCTAATGGGTATGAAATTGGCGAAAAATTTGCAAAAGCAAGTGGTTATCTTTTAACTGAAGTTCCATATAATTCTAGTTTTGCTGGTTATAAAGATTGGTTTATTTTATATTTTGATAAGCCTGGTTATACTATTGAAGCTGGTTTGGGCGAAAATCCTTTGCCTATTTCTCAGTTTAATGAAATTTATAATGATAATTTAGGGATTTTGATTTTAGGTGCTGTAAGTTAGAAATAAAAAAACATTTTGAATATATCTCAATTTTCTGTAAATACTAAATATTAATAAATAATTAGGAGGTATTTTATGGAAAATCAAAATTTAAATATACTAGATGAAGTAAACAAAGGTGCTACAATGGGAATGGATGCCATATCATATGTTTCTGAGAAAGTAAAAGACAATGATTTTAAAGAGGTTTTAGATGTCGAATACAATAAATATCAAGATATTTCTAATAGAGTTAATGATTTGTATGACAATTATAGTAATAAAGAGCCTCATGAAACTAATCCTATGACCAAAATGATGACTTGGTATGGAATTCAAATGAAAACTATGACAGATGATAGCACTTCAAAATTATCTGAATTATTAATGCAAGGTACTAATATGGGAATTATTGAAGGTAGACGATTGTTAAATCAAAATCAAAATGCTGAAAAAGATGTTAAAAGTATTTTAAATGATTTCGTTGTTATGCAAGAAGATAGTGTTGAAACTTTGAAAAAATATTTGTAATTTTTTCTTAGACTTTCCTATTTCGACAGACTTTTTGTTTTGTACTTGCTATACTATTTTTATCAAATTACAGAATGGAGGGATGATTATGACTAAGGAAGAACTTTTGAAAAAAACTTTTTCTTCTGCATACGAAGCAATGTATGCATTAAATAATTTTTTAGATGATATTGATAAGTCTTCTATTAATGAAACTAGAAGTAATTATCAAAATCTTAGAGTTGTTGGAAATCGGATATTCGAGGTCTAAAATGTCTAAATTATCAAATCTCTCAAAAAAGGTGGAAAATATTTTTCCACCTTTGTCTTTTTTTATTATGCTGTTTCTTTGCTCTTCTTTTCAGGAACACGTCTTTTTTGTTTATTTGGTTCATTTGCTGTTTTTTCTCCAGTAATTATTTCTGGTCTTGCCTTATTTATTACTGTATTTCTAGTTATAATGCATTTTGTGATATTAGGTGTTGATGGAATTTCAAACATAATATCTCTCATTATATCTTCTATTATAGAACGTAATCCTCTTGCTCCAGTTTTTCTTTCTATTGCTTTATCTACTATTGCTTCTAATGCATCTTGATTAAATTCTAGTTCAACGTCATCCATTTCTAATAATTTTTGATATTGTTTTACTAATGCATTTTTTGGCTCTGTAGCTATTTTTATTAATGCTTGTTTGTCTAAATCTTTTAATGTTGCTATTATTGGTAATCTTCCTATAAATTCTGGTATTAATCCAAATTTTAATAAATCTTGTGGTAATAATTCTTGGAATACTTCATATTTGTTAATTTCTTTTTCACTTTCGATTTTTGCACCAAAACCTATTGATTTTTTACCAGTTCTTTCTTTTATGATATTTTCTAAGCCTTCAAAAGCTCCTCCACAAATAAATAGTATGTTTTCTGTATTTATTTGAATCATTTCTTGATTTGGATGTTTTCTTCCACCTTGTGGTGGTACTGATGCTATTGTTCCTTCAATTATTTTTAGTAAGGCTTGTTGAACACCTTCACCGCTAACATCTCTTGTTATTGATAAGTTTTCTGATTTTCTTGTTATTTTATCAATTTCATCAATATATATGATTCCTTTTTGAGCTTTTTGAATATCTCCATCTGCTGCTTGAATAAGTTTTAATAAGATATTTTCAACATCTTCTCCAACATAACCAGCTTCTGTTAATGTTGTTGCATCTGCTATTGCAAATGGTACATTTAATATTCTCGCCAATGTTCTTGCAAGAAGTGTTTTTCCACATCCAGTTGGTCCTAAAAGTAATATATTACTTTTTTGTATTTCTACATCATCTTTGTCTTTTTCATTGCTTTCTTCATGAGCAATTCTTTTATAATGATTATAAACTGCAACTGCTAATGTTCTTTTGGCTTCATCTTGGCCAATTACATAATCATCCAATATTTTCTTTATTTCTTTTGGATTTGGTATTTTATCTAAATCATTTAATGTATAACCTAGTTCATCTTCTTCATATTTTTCTGCTTCTATAATGCTTGTACATAAATCTACACATTCATCACAAATAAATACACCTGGACCTGCGACAATTTTCTTTACACTATCTTGTGATTTGCCACAAAATGAACATCTTACATTTTTTGGGTTATCATTTTTAGCCATTTTCTATCTCCTTTAATTACATTCTTTTATCCATTATTCCATCTATTAATCCATATTTTAATGCTTCTTCTGCTGTCATATAATGGTCTCTTTCTGTATCTCTTTCTATTGTTTCTATAGATTGACCTGTTCTATCACTTAATAATTTGTTTAATTTTTCTCTTGTTCTTATCATATGGTCTGCATGGATTTTTATTTCAGTTGCTTGACCTGAAATTCCTCCACCTTGACCACCAATTAATGGTTGATGTATTAATATTTCTGAATTTGGTGTTGCAAATCTTCTGCCTTTTTCTCCATTTGCTAAAAGTACAGCACCAAAACTTGCTGCTAATCCTACACATATTGTTGATACTGGACATTTTATATAGTTCATTGTATCTACTATTCCCATTCCATCTGTAATAGATCCTCCTGGTGAGTTGATATATAATGATATTTCTTTATCTGGATCTTCTGATTCTAAGAATAATAATTGTGCAATGATTAAACTTGCTGATGTTGGGTTAACATCTTCTCCTAAAAATATAATTCTGTCTTTTAATAATCTTGAGAAAATATCATATGATCTTTCTCCTTTTCCTGTTTGTTCGATTACATAAGGTACTAAACTATCTTTTTCAAACATATTTTTTCCTCCTCTGTCTTTTAGACATAATAATTATACACAAAAAGGCTGGTAATGCTTTTTATAATGCTTCACCCCAACCTTTCTTTTACTATTTATTTTATTTTTGCATTTTTTACTAAAAATTCTAATGCTTTTTCAGATTCTACTCCACTTTTTATGTAATTTCTTACGTTTTCATTTTCCATAAATTCTTTGTCATCTGATTTTCCATAATTTTTAGCCATTTCTTTTACTTTTTCTGTTATTTCATCTTCTGTTGCTTCTATTTTTTCTGCTTTGATTACTGCTTCTAACATTAATCTTGATTTGATTGCTTCTATTGCTTGAGGTTCATATTCTTTTTTAACTTCTTCAGCTGTTTTTCCCATCATTTTTAAGTATTGGTCTAATTTTAATCCTTGATATGAAAGTCTGCTTTCAACATTTCTTAACATATCTTCTGTTTCGTTTTCAATCATTCCTGATGGAATATCAACTTTTACGTTTTCGCATACTGCTTTTATAACAGCATCTTCTGTTTCATATTTTTGTCTTTGTTCATTGTCTTTTTCCATTCTGTCTTTGATGCTTTTCTTTAATTCTTCTAATGTATCGAATTCGCTAGTGTCTTTTGCAAAATCATCATTTAATTCTGGTAATTCTTTTTTCTTAATTTCATGTAATTTAACTTTGAATGTTGCATCTTTTCCAGCTAAATCTTTAGAAAAATATTCATCTGGGAATTTTACTTTTATATCTCTTTCTTCATCGATTTTCATTCCAATTATTTGGTCTTCAAATCCAGGTATAAATGTATTGCTTCCTATTTCTAATTCATGACCTTCAGCTTTTCCACCTTCAAATGCTTTACCATCAACAAATCCTTCGAAATCAATAACTGTTATATCACCTTTTTCTACTGGTCTGTCATCAATTGATATTAATCTTGAATTATGTTCTTGCATATGTGATAATTCGTGGTTTATATCTTCATCTGATACATTATACTCTATTTTTGGTATTTCTATACCTTTATATTTTCCAAGTTCTGCTTCTGGTTTTGTTTGGAATACTGCTGTAAATATTAAATCTTTTCCTTTTTCGATTTGTTTTACATCGATATCTGGTCTGCTTACAGCTTCTATTTTATTTTCTTTTAATGCTGTTTCTAATTCTTCTGGTGCTACTTCATTAAATGCATCTTCATAGAAAATTTCTTTTCCATAATATTTTTCTACTATGCTCATTGGAGCTTTACCTTTTCTGAATCCTGGTATATTAAAATATTTTGCACTTTTAAAATATACTTTTTGAATTGCTTCATCAAATTTTTGAGCCTCTATTGTTAACTCTAATTTTACTTCATTTGCGTTTTCTGTTTTTTCAACTTTACATTTCATAATAATTTCTCAATCCTTTCATTTATTCATATAGCTTTTATATTATACCATATTTTTCCTATTTTGCAATGATTTTTTATAAATTTTTCAAAAATACTTGTTTTTTTTATTATTTTATGATAAACTTAGAAGCAGTCAATTTTAATTTAAAAATTAGGAGGTGCAAAGAAATGGCTAAATGTGCAGTTTGTGAAAAATCACAAAGTAATGGAAATAAACTTAGCATAACTCGTTCACATATAAGTAAAAGAAGTCCACGTACTTGGAAACCAAATTTAAGAAGCGTAAAAGCTATTATGGAAAATGGTGAAGTAAAAAGAATTCATGTTTGTGCAAAATGTTTAAAAAACGGAAAAGTTAAAAGAGCATAATGATCGCTCTTTTTTTGTTTATATAAAATATTAAAAGAGGGTTTGTAGTTTACTACTTTCCCTCTTTTCTTAGTCTTTTATTCCAAAAATTAATTTTACAAATCCTCTTAAAAATTTTGGAACTTTTTTTACTACGATAGTCATATGTACCCCTCCTTAATATTCTAATTATTAGCTATTCTTTAGCATGCAAGCCACATGATTCCTACACAAGCTAATGCTACTCCTATTATAAAAAGCCAACCTGTTAGTGGAAGCAATAATACTAATAATATTCCTAATCCTATTCCTATTAATATTACTCCTAATGTTTTTTTCAATGCACATAACATATTATTACCTCCTAATTGTTTTTATATATTATATTAGTTATTTTATTTTATTGTTCCTTTTTATGTAAAATATGCTCTTGGTTAATTATTAATTTTAAAACAAAGTATGTCAAATAATATGAAATAATGGTTTTATTTGTTATTGCTTTTTGATTATTTTCCTTATATAATTATATTAAATTTATAAGATAAGAGGTTTATATATGAAAAGAAATGATGCAATTAATATAATTAATATTTTAAAAGATACTTACCCAGATGCACAATGTAGTTTAGATTTTAAAACTCCTTTTCAAATGGTTGTAGCTGTTATGCTTTCTGCTCAATGTACTGATGACCGAGTTAATAAGACTACTCCTGCTCTTTTTGATAGATGCAAAACTATTGAAGATTTTGCTAATATTGATATTAATGAATTGGAAGATATTATTCATCCTTGTGGTTTTTATAAGAATAAAGCTAAAAATATTAAATTATGTGCTAAACAGGTTTTAGAAAATTTTGGCGGTATTGTTCCAAATAATATGAAAGATTTAATGTCTCTTGCTGGCGTTGGTAGAAAGTCTGCTAATGTTGTTATGCTTGAAGTTTTTAATGATGCTCAAGGTATTGCTGTTGATACTCATGCTAAAAGAATTTCTAATTTGATTGGCTTTTCTAGTGAAAAAGAGCCTGAAAAGATTGAACAGGATTTGATTAGACTTATTCCTAAAGAGTATTGGAATGATGTTAATCATTTGCTTATTTGGCATGGTAGAAATATTTGTGTTGCTAGAAATCCTAAGTGTGATATTTGTCCTATTAGGGAATATTGTAAGAATAAAAATATTTAAACTAAAAAGACTCACTTTATACTGTTTAACTTATTTAGTTCAGTATAAAATAATGAGCCTTTATTTTTATTACAATTCCATTTCATCGTGATTGTTAACTTCATTTTGTCTTTCCATATTCATTTATTTTTGCATCTATTATTCCTTGCAATGTTCCCGCAAAACTTTGATAATTAATATTTTTTAAATTTGAATTTTCATTTATTTTTTTAAAGAAATCTGTATCTATTATTTTTATACTTTTAGCTTCATCATCCCACATAATATTATCATCATGCATATCCTCAAATAAAATGTTTTGATCTGTATTTTCTTTTAATATTTTATATACATTATCTCCTGATTTGTATATATTTGCACATTTTCCTTCTCCAATTTTTTCAAATTTTCCAAACTCCTCTACATTTACTTTTGAAGATAATTTTTGATTTTTCTCTAAATCAGAATATAATCCAGAATACCTTGTCTGAGCAATATCTCTTTGTATAGCTTGTTCATAAGTTTTTCTATTAGTTCTTTCTAAATTATGATCTAATATATCACTTATAGACCAATATGTTATTCCATCTAACTGTATTCCAGTTTCTTCAATAGCTTTTGAAATTTCATTCATTCTCATTGATTTAAACTCTGCTATACTTCCAATTGTAATACCACTTTTACTTATTTTACTATTAATAATTTCTACCAAATCGTGCTCAGAACGTATTTTTCCTTTTTCATCAACCATAAATCTTTCTGGTAAACACATATCAAATTCTGTTATTTGAGTTCCAATTCCTAATTGTTCTAATTTTTTTAAATCTCCAAAGCAGTGTCTAATATCATCTAAGTTTTGTGTCATCTCAATATGCATCTGATTTCCTATTGTATCAATTAGTCCTGGTGCTAGTTCATTAATTTCAGATAATTGCTCTATTACTACTTGTCTTCTTTCAGGATTTTCCAAAAATGGTTCATTATATACATACGTTACTCCATCTGGTTTGTTTTCTAATGCATACTGAAAAACACTAACTAATTCCTCGGTAGAAATTCCGTATAATTCTTCCCACATATTTCTGTATGGATCCTCAAAAGAAACTATCTCATTAAACAAATCTACAGAACTTATTACTCCTTTTCCATTTATCTTGTGATCTTCATTATATTTTGCAACAAAATCTATAGATTTCTGTACATATTCTTGTAATTCTCCCAAAACTTCATCTTTTGGCCTTCCTCTTAAATTTTAATTCCTAGTTTGTTTATCTAATAATGTATGACATCTTATACTGTTCGACAAGTTTTCTTTTTATATTTTCAATATCATTATCGTTCCAAATAATAAAATCTTCTTCAATCATATCTAATTGTGAACAATTAATTGCAAAATCTTTTAATTCTTCTACATTTTCACATTGAATTATACTTAATAATTCAATAGTTTAAAAATTTAAATAAATTTCATTTATTGGGCTCTCTAACTTTAATGAAAATTCTTGCATCTTTTCACCTTCTTTTGTTCTGTTCAAAAATATTATATCAATATTATTAATTTTTTACAACAAATAAAATCACATTTAATTAATTTACAAATCTATAATGAATTTAGTAAATTTTAGATAATTTAGTAGTCCATTCTTCTTTTAAGTCAAATTTTCTACAATTTTCTAAAATTTGTATAAATTATGAATTATAAAGAATATTTGACATATAATAAAATTGATGTTATAATAACATTAGCTAGCAAATCAAATGAACTCACAAAGGTTTGCACGAGATATGTGTCCGCATATCTCTTTTTTATTGTTTAAAATAAAGAAAAGGCAGGTGTCCGCCTGCCCCAAAGATTAATCTTTGTTTGTGTCTTGGCTTTCATCATCATTATTACTTAAAAGTAACAAAATGATTAATCGCCAGATTAAATCAAATGAACTCACTCTAGTTGCACCTCCTTCCTCAAAGATTTCCTTTGAAAAGGATGGATTTATTATACTTTATTTTTATTTTAAAAACAATGTTTTTTCTACAATTTCAATAATTGTTTTTAGGTTACTTTATTCTTGTTTCTACTTTTATATACATTTGCTTGATTTCTACATTTTTTCAGACTACATTAAGATATGCACATTATAAAAATTTTAATTTTGGAAAAGTGTTAGAACTTTTGTTAGAACTTTGCACTATTTTTAAATTAAAACCTCAAGTATATCTTACGAACTACTTGAGGTTTTAATGGTGCAGATGGCCGGAATCGAACCGGCACGGTTTATTCAACCGCAGGATTTTAAGTCCTGTGCGTCTACCAGTTCCGCCACATCTGCATATATAATTTGAACTGGTTTGTCCTAACGACAATTGCTATTATAATATTATATTAAAAATTTGTCAATACATTTTTTAAAAATTTTCAAAAATATTTTTCGAATTTTTTAATTATATATTTTTATATAATTTATTAAAAAATTAAAATCAGAAGAAAACATATATTATATGTTTATCTTCTGATTTACATCAATTACAAATTTGTTGAATTATTTGTTCCATCAAATGGAATAAATTTATTTACAATACTATCTTGTTCAACAGTATCTGCTCTGAATGTCATAAATGATGTATTTATTTTATTTTCTATTTGTTCTTCAACTTCATCTTTATTTGCATGTTCTGCTAAAACTAATTCACTTACTAAAATTTGTTTTGCATTGTTTAACATTTTCTTTTCACCTGTTGAAAGTCCTTTTTCTTTTTGTTTAAAACTCAAATTTCTTACAACATCAGCTACTTCGTATATGTCTCCACTCTTCATTTTGTCCATATTATTTCTATATCTTTTATTCCAATTTTTGTCCATTTCTGTTTCATCTTGACCTAATATTTTAAACACTTTTTCTGCTGATTGTTTATCTATTATATTTCTAACACCTACTTCTTCTGCTTTTGCTGTTGGTATCATAACCTTTACATCACTTGGCATTTTTAATATATAATATGATTGTTTTTCTCCTAATATATCTTTTTCCTCTATTGAATCTATTGTCCCTGCACCATGCATTGGGTAAACTATTTTGTCTCCTACACTAAACATGTAAGTCAGCTCCTTTCAGTATTTTTTCAAAATTTTTCAGCAAAAAAATATTATAAAGTTAAGTCAATATGAAATAACTTTATTGGATTTTTTAACCATATTTATTATACACCAAAACACAAAAAAAGTCAAAGCTTTTATTTTGACTTTTTATGTTATTTTGCTATTTTTTCCTTATTTTTCAAGCATTAGAAAATTTTATATTTTTTTCAGCTTGACTATCCATTCTATTTCAGTTTTGAGTTTTAATTTTTTGATGTTGATCCAAATCCTCCTAATCTTTCTCCTGTTGCAATATCATCATCTGTTACTAAATATTTTTGGAAGATTCCTTGTCCTATGCAGTCACCCTTTTTTATTTCTACATCTTCATCTTTTATGTTATAAAATGCAAACATTATATGTCCATCATTGTCTGGATTTCCATAATAATCTTTATCTATAACACCTATACTATTTGCTAATATTAATCCCTTTTTCTTTGGGTTTGAGCTTCTATTTGCTAATATTAAAACTTCATCATCTTGCATGTAAGCTTTTATTCCTGTTTTTACTAATGTTGGATTCATTCCTTTTTTAAAACTTGGAACTATAACATCTTCTGCAGCTTCAATATCATAACCAGCTGAATATTTTGTTTTTCTTACTGGTAAATTTATTCCTTTATCTTCAAAACCTTTTGCTACTTCAAATTTTCTTACTTTTTCCATTTATATTACCTCCATATCTTCTTCCCCTATTTTTACATACCTCATTTTAATTGTCAATAGTTTTTTTACTTTTTCTAAGCATCAAAAAAGCCACATAAAAATGTGACCCCGTAACTTCTATGTTCTTGATTCTACAATCAACTTTATTCCAGTTCTATCTTCACCTTCTACTTCTACATCGGCAAATGCTGGTATACACACTAAATCAACTCCAGCTGGTGCTACAAATCCTCTTGCGATTGCCACTGCTTTTACTGCTTGGTTTAATGCTCCTGCTCCGATTGCTTGCATTTCTGCTTTACTTGATTCTTTTACTAATCCAGCTATTGCTCCTGCTACTGAATTAGGGTTTGATTTTGATGAAATTTTTAAAATTTCCATTTTCTTTTGCCTCCTAATAATTTTATTTTTTGTTGCAACTTTTTATAATGGTATTTTACAATAACTGGAAAAATTTGTAAATAGTTTTTTGGAAATTTCTGGAAGTTTTCATCGCAATAAAATTATTTTTTCGACATTAATCGATTATTATCAATTATTGTATATATATTCTCTTTATTTCTTTTACTTTAGATGTTTTTTCGTCAATATCAAACACTACTGCATTTAATATACAGTCTCCTTCTGCTATTTTATATCTTTCTGGTAATGCTGTTTCAAATCTTTTAATTGATGACTGTATATTCATTCCTATTACACTATATTTGGGACCTGTCATTCCAATATCTGTTATGTATGCTGTTCCATTTGGTAATATTTTTTCATCTGCTGTTTGTACGTGTGTATGTGTTCCAAATATTGCTGTTGCCTTTCCATCTAAATAATAACCTAATGCTATTTTTTCCGCTGTTGCTTCTGCATGAAAATCTATAAATATCATATCTGCTTCATTTTGAATTTTTTCTATTATCTTTTTTGCTTCTAAAAATGGATTTTCTGTTAATATATTTATATCAACTCTTCCAATTAAATTCATTACTGCTATTTTTTTGCCTTTGCATGTATAAATGTTGTAACCTTTTCCAACAACACCTTCTGGGTAATTGGCCGGTCTTATTATTTTGGGGCTATCTATAAATTTGAATATATCTTTTTTTCCCCAAGTATGATTTCCCATTGTTATACAGTCTACACCCAATGATGTTATATCTTTAAAGTTTTTTTCTGTTATTCCCATTCCTTCTGCTGAATTTTCTGCATTTACTATAACGAAATCTATTTTTTCTTTTTCTGTTATTTGTTTTAAGCTTTGTTTTAATTTATTAATTCCAGCTGTTCCTACTATATCTCCAACTGCTAAAACTTTCATATTTTTTCCTTCTTTCTTTTTTCTTTTTAATTACTTTATTATAATACTATATATTTTAAAATTTATCAAGTTTGCATTTTATTTGATTTTATGTTAATATATATCTATGTTGTTTAATTATTAATTTGCAAAAGGAGGAATTTTCTATATGCAACATCCAGATGAATTATTAGTTTTGATTAAAACTGATTTATTACTTCAAGAACACGGTTTTAATTCTTTACGGAATTATGTTTCAACTTTAGATCCTTATGAATTGGAATTATATGATGAATTTGACTTTAGTCCTGATGAAAATGAAATTATAACAAAACGTCAGTTATTAAGAGCATCATATTCTTATTTCAATATATTATGTAATAAAGTAAAACATGGTTATATTTTAGTTAGTTTTTCAGACCTGAAAAAAATGCTCAATATTCCTTTAACATCTGTTAAGAATTAAAAAATAAAAAAGTTGTGATTTATTAAGTCACAACTTTTTTATTTTATTTTGCATAGTCTACAATTCTTGTCTCTCTAATAACATTAACTTTTATTTGACCTGGATAATCCATTTCGTTTTCTACTTTTTTAGCTACATCTCTAGCTAAAATTGTCATTTGGTCATCATTAATTTTATCTGGTTTTACAATAATTCTAACTTCACGTCCTGCTTGAATTGCAAATGATTTATCGACTCCATCAAATGAATCTGCTATTTCTTCAAGATTTTGTAGTCTCTTGATATATGCTTCTAATGTTTCTCTTCTAGCTCCTGGTCTTGAAGCACTTATCGCATCTGCTGCTTGAATTAGTACAGCTTCTAATGTTTGTGGTTCTACATCTTCATGATGTGCTTCTACTGCATTTATTACTAATGGATTTTCTTTGTATTTTTTAAGAATTTCTACACCTATTTCTACGTGTGTTCCTTCCATATCATGATCTAATGCTTTTCCTATATCGTGCAATAATCCTGCTCTTCTTGCAAGTTTTGCATCTAATCCTAATTCTTCAGCCATTATTCTTGCTAAATTAGAAACTTCTATTGAATGGTTTAATACATTTTGTCCATAGCTTGTCCTATATTTTAATTTTCCTAATAGTTTTACTATATCTGGATGTAATCCTATTACTCCAGTTTCTAGAACTGCTCTTTCTCCTTCTTCTTTGATTGTTTCTTCTACTTCTTGTTTTGCTTTTTCTACCATTTCTTCTATTTTTGCTGGATGTATTCTTCCATCTTCAATTAGTTTTTCTAATGTTATTTTTGCAACTTCTCTTCTTAATGGGTCAAAACCTGATAATACTACTGCTTCTGGTGTATCATCTATTATTAAGTCTACTCCTGTTAATGTTTCTAGTGCCTTGATATTTCTACCTTCTCTACCTATAATTCTTCCTTTCATTTCATCACTTGGAAGTGCTACTATAGATACTGTAGTTTCTTGAGAATGGTCTGCTGCACATTTTTGAATCGTGTAAGTTAATAATTCTTTTGCTTTTTTATTAACTTCATCCTTAGCTTTTTGTGTTTCTTCTCTTATAATATTAGCTTTTTCGGCTGTTATGTCCTTTTCTACTTCTTTCAATAATATTTGTTTTGCTTCTTCTTTGTTTAAATTAGAAATTTTTTGAAGTTCTTTCATTCTTTCTTCGTGTAATTCTTCTATTTTTTGTTTTTCTTCATCTAGTTGTCTAACTTTCTTTTCTAATTCTTGTTCTTTCTTTTCAAAGCTATCTGAACGCCTTTCTAAGTTTTCTTCCTTTTGTATAAGTCTGTTTTCTTGTCTTTGTACTTCGCCTCTTCTTTCTTTAATCTCTTGGTCTAATTCTCTTCTACTATTTACGATTTCCTCTTTAGCCTTGATTATTTCGGCCTTTTTTAGATTTTCAGCTTCAATTTTAGCCATTTCAACTAATTTTTTAGCTTCTTCCTCTGCACTACTTATTTTAGATTCTGCAATTTTTTTTCTGTATGTTATTCCTATAGGTATTCCTATTGCAAATGAGATTAAGACAGCGGCGATAGTGATTCCAATATTCATGAATCTACACCTCTTTCTTATTTAATTTTCAATGTTCGAATCAAATATATATCTATTTATTTTTATTTAATATATTTTTTTCTACCTATTATATTTTATCTTTATTATGGTAAACTGTCAAGTAGTTTTGAAGATTTTGTATTACTTTTGTTATCTTTAATTATATCAATATTTATAAAAAACTGAAATAAAAAATATTTCAGTTTTCTCATTTTATTTTAAATATATATTAGGATCAACAGCAACATTATCTTTTAATATTTCAAAATGTAAATGTGGTTCATCAGCAATTTCAAAAGCTGCGGTATTTCCAACTGTTCCTAGAGATTGACCTTTTTCAACTTTTTCTCCTTCTACCACAAATTCTGATGTTAATAAATTAGAATATACTGTTTTAAATCCGTTTTCATGTTCTATTACTATTGTCATTCCATATCTTGGGTCATTTTTTATTGATTTTACTGTTCCTGCTTCTGCAGATTTTACAACTGTTGTTTTGTCTGCCTTTATATCAATTCCAGTATGTGTTGTCCATTCTTGTAAAGTTTCTGAATATATTAAACTATCTACTGCAAAGTCTCTTACTATTTCACCATCTACTGGGTTAGAAAATTTAAGTTCTACTGCTGTTTTTTCTGTTTCTTCTTTTTTATTTGGTTGTGTTTGAGTTGTTTGTGCTGATGTTGTAACATTTGTCGTATTTACTGAATTTGTATTTAATATATTTTTATTTGTGTTATTTACTGTATTGGCAGTATTTGTTGTGTTTTTACTTTCGTTTTTCATTTCATTTTTAGCTTCATTTACACTTTTTCCTATTTCTGTACTTGCACTTTGTGTGTTTGTGTTTGAATTCACATTATTTAATATACTTGAAAGTTGTTCACTACTTAAAGTTTCATCTTTTACTCTATCATTAAGACTTTTACTATAAATCAATAGTCCCAACACAATTACGGCTAATATTGAAACTCCTATTATCGCATATTTTATTATTTTCTCATTTAAATCACTATTTTGATTATTTTTTCTAAAATCTCTTCTCATAAAATCCTCCTTAAATTTAATTCTATTACAATTATTTCCGGATTTTATAAATTTATACAATTTAAAGAGAATTTATATCTTTTATTTCTACTCCAGTATAGAAATGTTTTATTATTTCTTCTGCACTGCTTCCTTGTTTTGCCATTGCATCTGCCCCTGTTTGGCTCATCCCAACACCGTGTCCATAACCTTTTACAGAGAATTTTATTTTTCCATTGCTTTTGATTATTTCAAAATTTGTAGATTTTAAACCTAATATTGTTCTTGCTTCAACTCCTGAAATTTGATGATTTCCAAATTTTACTGTTTTTACTCTTTTACTTTCTGTATATTCTAGTATTTTTATTTCATCATCATTTGAAAAATCTATTGATATGTCTGAATATTTTTCTTTCAGTTTGTTTATCAGTTCCTCTTCAGAGAATTCTATTTCTGAGGCATATTGAGTATACCCTTCTTCTCCTGAAGTTTGTACACTTTGTAGGTATGGATACCCTGTTCCTCCCCATACATTTACCGGAATTTCTGTTATTCCTCCACTATTAGAGTGAAAAAAGGCATTTATGGGTTGATTATTATAAGTTATTATTTTTCCTGCAGTATTTTTTACAGCCTTTGATATCTTTTCCCAGTTGCTTTCTCTTTTATCTTCTGTCCATCTTGATAGTCTGTCTTCTTTTGAAATCCAAGCTTGACAACATGTTGAACTATCACATATATCAGCATTTTGGTGTTTTTTATTTAAAATTTTGAAAACTGTATATGTTCTTGCAACTATTGCTTGTGCCTCTAATGCTTTACTGTCAAAGTTTGCTGGCATTTCTGCTGATACTACATTACACAAATAATCATCAATTTTTACTTGTTCTACTTCACCTGTACTGGTATGTAGTAAATTTATAGTTCCATATTTTTGATATTCGTATTCAGAAGTTGATGTATTTTCCGTTGTTTCAACAACAGTCTCACCAGAAGATTTATCTGTTGTTTTTTCTTCTCCTATATCATTTGTAGATGTTTTTGCTGTTCTATTTGTGAATATTGCTGGTAATATAAAACAAATAGTTATAAAACTTATCAAATAAATTAGAATTTTTTTCAATTTGCTCATCTCCATTTTTGTCTATATTTTAAGCAGAGGTTAATTTATTTTTCATTTTATCTAATACTTTTCTTTCTATTCTTGAAACTTGTACTTGGCTTATTCCTAATATTCTAGCAACTTCTGTTTGTGTCTTTTCTTTAAAAAATCTTAGTAAAATTATTTCTCTGTCTCTTTCATCTAATTCTTTTAGTAATTGTTTTATAACTATTTTATTGGTTATTATTTCTTCTTCATTTTTTCCTGTTGATATTTTATCTAAAATGCTTAATTTTTTTCCTTCTTTATCACTTTGGTTTGAAGTGCCTTCTATGGATTCTATTGAATTATTTGATTCCATTGCAATTATGATGTCATCTTTATCAACTTTTAGTTCTTTTGCAATTTCTTCTATTGTTATTTCTCTTCCTTTTGTTATTAAGTAATGTTTTTTTAATTCTTGTATTTTTACATTTAGTTCTTTTATACTTCTGCTTACTTTTATTGGTCCATCATCTCTTATAAATCTTTTTATTTCTCCTAATATGTATGGCACTGAGTAGGTTGATAATTTTACTTCAAAATTTGTGTCAAATCTTTTTATGGACTTTATAAATCCTATACATCCTATTTGATACAAGTCTTCTACTTCATAACCTCTGTTCATAAATCTTTTTACTATACTCCAAATTAGTCCGATTATTATCTCTTATTAATCTCTCCATTTCAAATTTATTTCCGTTGCTGAGCTTGTTTTATTGAATTAATATCATTTTCATACATATAGCTCTACTCCTATTTTATTCTTTTGTTATAAATTCAAAACTATCTTCTTCTTGAATTTCTTTTTCTTTTTTTATCTTTTTGGTTAATGTTATTTTAGTTCCTAATCCAACTATTGATTCAACTTTCATCGTATCCATAAAACTTTCCATTATTGTAAATCCCATTCCTGATCTTTCTAGATTTGGTTTTGTGGTATATAATGGTTCTTTTGCAATATCTATATTTTCAATTCCTTTTCCATTGTCTGAAATTTCTATTATTATTTCGTTTGAAGTTTCTTCATTCATTTTTAATTTTGCATTTATTTTTATTATTCCTTGTCTATTTTCATATGCATGTATTATACAGTTTGTAACTGCTTCTGAAACTGCAGTTTTTATGTCTGCCAATTCTTCTATTGTTGGGTCTAATTGAGAAGCAAATGCTGCTACTGTAATTCTTGCAAATGCTTCATTAGCGGCTTTACTTATAAATTCTAATTTCATTTCATTTTCAAATTGTTCTTTCATAATACTTTCCTTTTATATGTATATTTAGGTTTTTTGTGTTTTACCTATAAACACTTTTTAGTTTTCGTATGTTTCTAATTTGGCTATTGGTATTAATTTTAATATTCCGCTCATTTCAAATATTTTCTTTACACTTTGTGTTAAATTTGCTACTTCTAATTTTCCGCCTAACATATTTGTAAATTTATATCTTCCTATTATTAAGCCTATTCCTGCACTGTCCATGAAAGTAACACTATCAAAATCAAATATAACTTTTCTAGGCATATATCTTTCAATTTCATAATCAGCTCTCCTCCTTATCTTTTGTACACTGCAATCATCAATTTCTTCTTTTATTTTTAAAACTAAAAGCTTGTCCTTATCATAAAATTTAGATTCCATTTTTGCACTCTCCTTTTTTTCTATTCTTGAGCTATTATAAAACTTTTTCCATATTTTTCCAAGAGTAAAAAAATAGAAGTTTTGTCGAATATACAGAAGTTTTCGACAAAACTTTTTTTATTACTCATCTTCTATGCTTTCATCATACTCAAATTCATAGTTTTCTTCTTGTTCTTTATGCTCTTTAGCTTTTTTATCCTTATTGTTCTTTTTTTGCATTTCTTTTAGAACTTTTTCTGTTTCTTGTTTTTTGTTATTTACCATTTTATTCATCATATTATTTGTTCTTTCAATTAAGTCTGGTACATAATCTAGTAATTTATCAATACTTGAAGAATGTGTTACAGGCATTAATTTCACTGAATTTGCTTGTATTACTAAAAATGCTACTGGATTTATTGTTACACCTGCTCCTGAACCACCACCAAATGGTAATCTATATTGTATTTGTTCTTCTTTTTCTACTTTTTTGTACTCATCTATTGTTTCTCCTTTAAATTCACTACCTCCTGCTGCAAATCCAAATGATACTTTTGATATTGGTATTATAACAATATTGTTTGATGTTTCTATAGGTTCTCCTATTATTGTGTTTACATCTATCATATCTTGTATACTATTCATAGCCGTAGTCATAAGACCTTCTATTGGATGTTCGCTCATTTTTATCACCTTTCCTTTTTTTATTTACTATACATATTGTATTTATAATATGTATCATTTTTATTTCAAATATACCTGAACCTTCTATATTTATTAAATTTTGGTCTATATAAACTGGTGTGACTAAAAATGATTGTTTATTGTTGTATTTATTTATTTGTTTGCTTAAAATTATCGCTAATAATGTACTTATTACTGGAATTACAAATGCTGTTAACGATGCATTTTCTGTTCCTATTGAAATTTTTAAGTTTATTTCTTTTATTTCGGTTCGTATATTTTTTAATGATGTTATTAATTCTTTGTCTATATTTGCTTTATTTTCTATTATTTTTGTTTGTTGTTCTTTTATTTTTTCTTTAACTTTTTGATTTTTTAATATTTTATTTATTTTTTTATTGTTTATTTTTATATTAAAAATTGGTAGTATTCCAAATGTATATATTTTTATTTTTATTTGATATTTGTTATTTAGATGTGGCTTTGTAATTGTTGAAAATTTTAAATTTTGAATTTCAAATTTTATTTTTGTGGTTATTATGATTAATATTATTATTAGAAATATAAAAAGAAAAACCAATATATCACCTTCTTTTTTTATGGTGTTATTAGTTTTTCCTTTTTTTTTATATTTAAACTATTTTCTTTTCTTCTACTGTAATATCTCCAAAAATTTCTTCTTGACTAGTCTCTACTTTGCTTCTTCTTGATAATTCAAGTAATCCACTAAATGCTGTTACAACTTCTTGTTTTTCACGTTTTTTTAATGAGAATAACTTATTAAATACAAATTTCTTTTGTTTTGTTAATACTTTATACATTTCTTTTACTTTATCTGCAACTGTATATTTATCAACTAAAGCTATTTTTTCAATATTTTTTGCATTTTGATTTATCTTAACACTATTTCTTTCAACTAATGCCTTATATATATCTGGTATTTTTTCTGGTTCATAGTCTTTTTCTAGTTTTTGCTTTGGAAGTTTTATTTGTTCTTGTTCTTTATAAAATCTATTTGCATAAATTAGATAATTTTCTTTAAATACTTTACTAATTTCTTTAAATTTTTTATATTCAATAATTCTTCTTATTAACTCTTCCTCTGTTATTTCTTCTTCTTCCTCTTCTTGTTTTGGTAATAAATTTTTTGATTTCAAGTACAATAATGTAGATGCCATAACAAGAAATTCACTTGCTATTTCTAAATTCATTTCTTCCATAGCATTTAAGAATTCTATATATTGGTCTGTTATATCACTTAAATTCACATCATATATATTCATTTTATTTTTGTCTATTAAATAACATAGTAAGTCTATTGGACCTTCAAAATTATCTATTTTTATTGAATATTTTTTTGTTTCTAATGTTAGTATTGACATTGTTTTCTCCTTGTTTTTATTTATTGTTCTTCCATAGCTCTGTTTATATTTTCTATTTTATAGCCTTTTTTTAATAAGTATTGTTTTATTTCTTCCATATCTACCGAAGTTGATTTTTTGTATATAATATTACTTGCTGATTTTTTTTCATACTCTTCTAGTTCTTCTTTATTTTCGTAGATATAGTCTTCTACATCATTTTTATTTAGACCTTTTGCTAGAAGTTTATATTTTAATTCTTTGATTGATAAATTCTTTAAAACTATAAAGTTATTTATTGTTTTTCTTATATATTCTCTGTCATCTATGTATTTGGCTTCTTTTAAGTATTCTATTATATCTTCTAATAAGTTTTCTTCCATTTCTTTGGAGAATTTTGTGCGTATTTCACTCTCTGTTCTTTTTTTGTATAAGATATATTTTAATACTTTAGTTTTTCCTTTATCAAATTCATCTATGGTATACATTTATTATTCCTCATCCTCAAATTCGCCATCTTCATTTACTTCTGGTAATTCTTCTCCTAAGCTATCTTCAAATGCTTTTGCAAAATTTGCTCTAACTTTTTCTTCTACTTCTTCTAGAATTTTTGGATTATCTTTTAAATATTTTTTAACATTTTCTCTACCTTGTCCAATTCTATCTCCATCATAGCTGAACCATGATCCACTCTTTTCTATTATGTCCATATTTACAGCCATATCTAAGATATTTCCAGCTTTTGAAATTCCTTCTCCATATACTATATCAAATTCTGCTTCTCTAAATGGTGGAGCTACTTTATTTTTGATTACTTTTACTCTAACTCGGTTTCCTTTTACTTCTCCATCTTGTTTTATGTTTTCTATTTTTCTTATGTCTAATCTTACTGATGCATAAAATTTTAATGCTCTACCACCTGTTGTTGTTTCAGGATTTCCAAACATTACTCCTATTTTTTCTCTTAATTGGTTTATGAATATTAATACTGTTTTTGATTTATTTATTGCTCCTGCTAATTTTCTTAGGGCTTGTGACATAAGTCTTGCTTGAAGTCCCATATGTGAGTCTCCCATGTCTCCATCTATTTCAGCTTTTGGTACTAATGCTGCAACAGAGTCTACTACTACTACATCTAATGCTCCACTTCTTACTAGGCTTTCTGTTATTTCTAAGGCTTGTTCTCCTGTGTCTGGTTGAGATACTATTAAGTTGTCTATATCTACTCCTAATTTTTTAGCATATACTGGGTCTAATGCGTGTTCTGCATCTATGAAAGCTGCTTCTCCACCCATTTTTTGTGCTTCTGCTATTATATGTAATGCAAGTGTTGTTTTACCAGATGATTCTGGTCCAAATACTTCTATAATTCTTCCTCTTGGAACTCCTCCTATTCCTAATGCCATATCTAAGCTTAAAGCTCCTGTTGGAATAGCTTCTATTTCCATTGCTTTAAATTCTCCAAGTTTCATTACTGAACCTTTTCCAAATTGTTTTTCTATTTGGCTCATTGCTGCCTCTAAGGCTTTTTTCTTTTCTACATTTTCTGCCATTTTTTGTTCCTCCTTAATTTGAACTTTTGTTTGATAAATACTTTATATCATCAAATATTTGTTTTGTCAATATCTTTTTTTAAAAATTTTTATTTGTACCAATCTTTTATATTATAAAACTGATAAAACCAGTTTGGTTCTAAGCTTCCACGTAAGTTTGAATTATATGCAACTGTATATTTATTATTATACAAACTTAAATATGGAATTTCAATTTTATATATTTCTCCTAGTCTCTTATAATTTTGTTTTATTTTATTTTCATCTGTTGTATTTTTAGCTTCATTTATTAAATTTTTTACTTCATCATTTGAATAATTAGCTAGATTATTGTCTCCAAAAAATGTTGATAAATCTGGACTTATTGAAAGATTCATACTACACAAAATCATATCATAATTTTTATTTTGCAAATAATTATTATATTGTTCATTATTTGCTTTTATTATATTTATTCTTATTCCTTGATTTTCTAGTTGTGTTTTTATGTGTTCTGCCACACTTACTCTAGTTGTATCTGTTGATTTTACTACAAAATTTAATGTTATTCTTTGAGTTTTATAATTTACTGTTTTTTGCCAGTATTTATATTTATAACTCCAACCATCATCTACTAATATTTGTTTTGCTTGTTCTAAATTATACCCTGAACTTGAATCTTGTTCTTTATAAACCCAAGATCCATAATCAAGTGGAAAACTTGATTGATAATATTTGTCTCCATATATACTTGATACTATGTTAGATTTATCTATAGAATAAGCTATAGCTTTTCTTATATTTAAATTTGATACCAATGCACTTTGAGTATTAAATGCTATAAAGTCGTGTTCTCTTCCTTTCATTTCCTTAGCAGTATAGCCAATTACGCCTATATAATCTGATAAATTGCTATTTTGGGTACTAACTAAATCTATATTTCCAACTTTAAATGCATTATATAATTCTCCTGCTGTTGAATATAAATTTATTGTTATTTTTTCTAAGGTTAATTTCTCATCTGTTTTCCAATAATATTCGTTTTTTTCTAATATGATTGCAGAAGATTGCACTTCTGTTACTTTATACATTCCTGTTCCAAGTGGTACTATATTAGGTGTAAATTCTTTATCACTATAATACTTACTTGATAATATTGGAAATGTTAAATTATATTCAAAAAACGGAACTTCTTGATCTAATATTATTTTTACTGTTGAATTATCTACTGTTTCAACTTTTATAACGTGTGCAACATTTGCTGAATAAATTGTATCTGAATCTTTTAATCTATCTATTGTAAATCTTACATCATCTGCAGTAAATTTTTCTCCATCTGACCATTTTACATCTTCCCTTAGTTTTATTAAATATTCTGTATCAGACTGTTTTGCCCATTCTTTTGCCAAACTTAGCTCTGCTTTATAGTCTGTTGATATTGTTACTAAAGAATCGAATATAATCTTTGATATATCTTGTATATTTTTGTTTTTGCTTAATATTGGATTAATACTGTCAAAAGATGCAACACCTAATTTTAATTCTTTTGTTATTTCTTCTGTTTTTTCTTCTATTTGTACTTGTTGAGTATCATTTTTTTTCTCATCATTTTTTATTTTTATAATTGCAAATATCATTATTCCTATAGCAAATATTATAAAAATGTATTTAGAAAAATTCGATTTCATAATCCACCTCTATCTTATGTTGTTATCATACATTAATTTTGTTATTTTTTCAAGTTCTTTATTAATATTTTTGAATTAATGTTTCTAAATAAAAAAATACTACTATTAAAATTATAATAGTAGTATGCCGATATTTAACATAATTATCAAGCTATTTGGTTTAATAAATTGGCTAAAAAAATCATTGAATTGTCTTCATTCAAGATAGTTATTGTAAAATATATACCTTTAACTTCTTTAATCTTGCAATAAACCAATCCAACTTTTCTAGCTTCATCTTCTACAATTCTTACTATGTTTTCTTTACTTCTCAATTTAGTTGTATAAAATGTAATTTTATATATTTCATTTACTTTTCTACAATCACATATTGGATTACATACTTTTTTACCTCTTATACATCCATGTAAATTTTCCTTTATCTTGTTTTCCATTCTACTGATATAAGATTGAGAGAAACCTAAATTTTTACCTATTTCATGCTGTTTTACTCCTGCACTTTTCAGCAATAATACCGTTCTTTCTTTTGCATCATTTAAATTTAAAATCCAATTTAATGCATTTTCTAGTACTTCATTTACGTCTCTATCTTCATAATAATTACTTTTATCAGCTATTATTTCCGATAACACTAATGTATTTCCATCTTTATCTTCTGATAATATATCATCGATTGATTTTACATCTAAATGTTTATTTTCCTTCCGTAAATACATTAAAATTTCATTTCTTATACACTGTGATGAATAAGTTGAAAATTTAACATTTTTTGTTTCATCAAATGAAGATGCTGCTTTTATTAGTCCCATTGTTCCCTCAGATACTAAATCATCAAAATCAACATTTGATGAAGAAAATTGCTTTGCTACATACCGTACTAACCCTAAATTATTAGTAACTAATTTTTCTACTTTTTCTTGCATTTTTCTTTCCCCCTCAGCTTTTATTAAATATCTAATTAAATAGTTACAACGATATATTTTAGTCTTTTTTATTGTTATATACATATATTATTTGTAAAAAACTGGAAATGTTTTACAAAAATTAGGAAACTATTTTTTCGTAAATAATATTAATTTATTAACAATATTACATTATATGCTAAAGTTGTGCACATACATAAAATTATTCCACAAAGTGTTGGTAATAAAAACGCAATTCCAGTCCATTTCCAACTATTAGTTTCTTTTTTTATTGTAAGTAGCGTTGTAGCACATGGAAAATGTAATATTGTAAATAACATTACATTCATTGCAGTAAGCATGTTCCATCCATTTTGAATTAATATTTGACCGATTTGAATTGTATCTTCTATTTTTACTAAAGCTCCTCCTTTTAAATAGCACATTAATATTATTGGTAAAACTATTTCATTTGCTGGAATACCTAATATAAAAGCTGTTAAAATGTAACCATCTAACCCCATTAATTTTGCAAATGGATTTAAAAAATTTGCAATTATTGTAAGTAGACTTTCTCCATTTATTCCTATATTTGCTAATAACCATATTACTAATCCTGCTGGTGCAGCAACTGATATTGCCCTTCCTAATATGAATAATGTTCTATCAAATATGGAACGTACTAATATTTTTCCAAATTGTGGTTTTCTATATGGTGGTAATTCTAATACTATTGATGATGGCATTCCTTTTAATATTGTATTTGATAATATTTTTGATATTATTAATGTCAAAAATATTCCAAATATTATAACAATAATAACTGCTAGTGTTGATAATATTGATGATAAAAATCCATTTCCTGCTGAATATGCCCCTGCAATAAATATTGTAGCTATTGATATTAAAAATGGAAATCTTCCATTACACGGTACAAAATTATTGGTTAGAATTGCTATTAGTCTTTCTCTTGGTGAATCTATTATTCTACAACCTGTTACACCGCAAGCATTACAGCCAAATCCCATACACATAGTTATCATTTGTTTTCCACTACAACATGCTTTTTTAAAAAATCCATCCATATTAAATGCAATTCTTGGAAGATACCCCAAATCTTCTAATATTGTGAATAATGGGAAAAAAATTGCCATTGGTGGTAACATTACTGCTATAATCCAAGTTAAAGTCTGATATATTCCATTTATTAGCATGTCTGATAACCATTGTGGACAATGTATATAATTTGCAAAATTTATTAGTTTGATTTGTATTGAATTAAATAAATTAAATAATAATTCCGATGGATAATTTGCACCTACTATTGTTATCCAAAATATTAATCCTAAAAATAAAATCATTATAGGAATTCCAAATTTTTTTGAAGTTAATATTTTATCTATTTTTCTATCTCTTCCACTATAATCTCTATCTTCAAAACAACATACTTCTTGACTGACTTCCTCTGCTTTTTTTACTATGTTACTTACAATTTTATCTTTAAAGTTTTTATTTGTTATTCCTGATTTTTCTAGATTATTTTTTATATGTGTTGTACATTCTTTTATATTTTCTGCTTCCAAATTGATATTAAATTTTTGTTGAATTGTTTCTAAGATTTTTTCTTCTCCGTCTATTATTTTTATTGAAATCCATCTATACAATTTTTCTGATATTTTATTTTCTTCTAAAGCTAATGGAATTCCTCTATAATTTTCTTGTTCATTTTCTTCATATGTATTAATTAACTCTTGTTCAAGTATATCTATATTTTCTTCAATTTGACTACTATATTTTATTTTTTTAGGATTTGGTATTATCTCTTTTTTACATACTTTATATATTGTATTTTTTAAATTTTCTAAAGTACGTTTGTCTCTAGCTGTTGTTCCTACTACTGGAACTCCTAAAAGTTCTTCTAATTTTTTTAGATTTATATGTATTTTTTTCTTTTTTGCTTCATCTAATAAATTAACACATACAATGATATTATCTGTTATTTCCATTATTTGAAATACTAAATTTAAGTTTCTTTCTAAGCAAGTGCTATCTACTACAATTATTGTTGTGTCTGGCTTTTCAAAGCATATATAGTCTCTCGCTATTTCCTCCTCTTGTGAATTTGACATTATTGAGTATGTACCTGGAATATCTACAAGATTAAATTTTTCATCTTTTATCACAAGATTTCCTGTTGCATTTGCAACTGTTTTTCCTGTCCAGTTTCCTGTGTGTTGATGCATTCCTGTTAAATTATTGAATATTGTTGATTTTCCTACGTTTGGGTTTCCTGCTAGTGCTACTGTATATGTGTTTTCCACAATATCACCACCTTTATTTTGCTATTTAAATATATGTCAATTTGTTTAAATAATTACAATATTAAAAGAGCTTTCACACATTTTATGTATGAAAGCTCCCCATAATCTTTAATTAACGATTGATAATCGATGAGATATACTTGTAATCAATCCCATCAGCTTTAACAATCCATTCATCTCCATTCCGGACTTCTCCTCCCAAACTCTTTAAGACATTAGCTATGCTTGCATTGATATCATTCATTTCTGGTTTATCTTCCTGATACGAATGAACTACCATTAATGCTTTTGCCTTTTCATTTGGTGCGGTTGAATAAAGATAATGATTGTCTTTTATAAGCCATAAAATTGCACAAACGACTAAATCCTCCAAAGCTCTTGTTCCGCCTTTGACTGGTGAAATCCAATCAATTGTAGGACAATCAAAACTTACACGTATCTCATTGCTACTCTCTGAATAACTTGGGTCATAGTTATATCTTACCTGACCCCGAAACTTAGAGCTACCATCGTGTTCTACCTCGAGAATATCAAGATAGCAAGTTGGAATACTACCTGCGCTTATTGAAGCGACCCTTAAAAAGACTTTTCCTGAATGATGTAACATAAGTTATTCCTCCTTTTTATATAAAAGATATTTTTATTATAGCACCTTATTTATGTAAAGTCAAATTTTATAATAAAAAAAGAACCATTTAAAATGATTCTTGGTGTGGATGTTCTTATAGGACCTTTGTTGGAACGTTGAAAAATCAATAATTTCTCAGCACACTAAAAAGCATATTTACATTAATTAGTTCTGCAAAATAGTATATTACTCTTACTATTGTTTCTGAAAAGAGAATACAAAAAATTATAGAACCTATTGCCATTATATATAAAAGGTCAAATATTTTTTTCTAAAACATCCTATAGAAATTGATTTTTTATGTAAAATAGTGTATAATATAAGTGTTTAAATATTTATCGATTGCTCCTTTTTTCTTTAATAGAGTCTTCATGGTTAAAAAAATATATTTTTAGGAGGTATAGTAATATGAAAAACACTGTGTTACAAACTTTAAAAAAATTCTTTTGGTATTGTATGGCAAATTCTACTATAGAAGATGTTGGAAATTCAATACTTAATGATGAATCCTTTCTTCGGGATGTAAAGAATAGTAGAGAGGCTACAATACACCTTTCAAAAAAACATCTTGGGATTGTTACATCAAAAGTAGTAAATGATATGTTAAACGAACATCATTACACGGTTACTTTGATGAAATATCGTTTTAAAGGTATGGATGTATTTGTTTCACAGTAGTAGATGCTACAAAATTCCCCCTTAGGTTAACTATGGGGGAATTTTGTGTTTTATATTAATATAGTGACATATTTGGTACCGATGGTGGGACTCGAACCCACATGGTTTCCCGCACGATTTTGAGTCGTGTGCGTCTACCAATTCCGCCACATCGGCATGTATGATATATGCTAATATATATTAGCATATATCTAAATAAATGTCTAGTACTTTCAAAACTTTATTTTGATTTTCTTGTTCTAGTTTTTTCCTTCTTTTCTACTTCTTCATCAAATACTACAATTTCATATTCATATACTTCAACATCTTTTACAAGAACTTCTGAAAAATCATCCTTTTCATCTTCTAATTTTGCAACTTTAAACGTTTTTTTACTTAAAAGATTTAAATGTAATTTTGCTGTGTTTAATATTAATTTTGTTGATAAATCCATTCCAAGTGGTAATGTTTTATTTTGATTATCATAGAAAATAATATTAGTAAATGCAACTCCATTTGTGCCTTCTTTTACATTTATTTTGTATAAATTAATTTTATTTCCATCTTCTATCATTGCATCTTTGATTTCTTCTTCTGGATTTATGTTAAAAACATTAATTTCTTTGTTGTTTAATTTATCATCTAATACTGCTTTGTATACTGGTAAATTTTCTGGAATTACACCTTTTTCTAAAGCACTTGTTACATTTTTTATTATAGATTGTAAAGTAAGTTTATAACCGATTTGTTTTGTATTTTTGTTTACATCTAAAATATTATATTTGTCTCTTGGTAATTCTCTATGTTTTTTATTTTTTATCTTTTTAACTTTTATATTGTCTTCTATTAAATTACCAAAAATATCATACTCTTCTGCTAAAGATTTTTCATCTATAGCTTCTTTTTTGATTTCTTTTAAACTTTTTTCTATGTCTTCTGGCATAATATCATTTATTTTTATTTTGTTTAAAATTCCGACTACATTCGTTGATGCTATAAAGGTAGCATCTATTTCTTCTTTGCTTAAATTTTTTCTTTGCATTCTGTCTAATTTTTTTCCAAGTTCTTCAAAGTCTTCTTCATAGTCAAACATTTTTTCTATTCTTTTTATTACATTTACTTCTTCTAATTCCCCTTCAGGAAGTACTGCCATTTCATCTTTATTGCTATATTTCCAAAATTCAAATATGCTTTTTTTATGGCTATCTATTTCTTCTATGAATTTTGCCGCATTTTGAATTTTCTTTTCCATGTTTTTGTTTTTCAATTTTAAAGCATTTACATCCATTAAAAGATTTTTCATTTCTGTTTCTAATTTTTCTAGTTCTTTATAATTTTCTATTAATTCTTCTAATGTGTATACCTTTTTAATTGGTATTTTTTTCTTTTCTTTTTTTGCTTCTTGCATTGCTTTTGGTAGTTCTTCTTGATTATTTTCTTCTATTTCTTCATATTCTTGTTCTTCTGCTTCTTTTCTTACTTTGTTACTTTTTTTACTGTATTTGAAGAAATATTTTACTTTTCCAAAGAATGATTTTTTACATTCTAAAAATGTTGATATTTGTTTTTCTTTAGCTATATATTCTATATCTTGCTCTGCTGCAATTTGTTTTAATTCTTCTAATTTCTTTTTATAGAAACGTATTTTACTTCTAATTTCTTTTCTTGATTTTAGTGCAACTTTGTATTGGTCTCTTATAAAACTTGTCATGTATTTATATTGGATTTTTTGGTCTTCTAAATAAAATTCTAAACTACAATTTTCATCTATGTTTGTTGTAAAATTAAAGTAATGTGGTAATTCTGTTTGTAATATAAATAATGCTTTTACTAATTTATAGAATTCGTTTGCTTCTTTAGCTGTTTTTAATTCTATTTTATATGGTGTTTTTATTTTTCCATATACATTTGTTTCACCTATTATTTGAATTGATAATTCTTCATTTTTGTCATATACTTCATATATTAAAGGCCAGTCTTTTGTAAACATCCATAAGTAATTTTCCATGTCTTCGAAGGCTGATTTTGTCCAAAATTTATTAGAATATTTTACATTACTTACTGGTACAAATATTTTTGCATTTTTCTTATTTTCAATTTTCTTCTTTAATATGTAGAAAAATGTTGAGTAATCTGTATCTTCTGTTGGAACTATCATGAAATATTTGTCTGTATTTTCTGAGTAATATATTTGCCATAGGTAATTTCCTTGATATTTTATTTTGAATGGTATTTCTCTATTTAAGTTGTTTTGCTCTTTTTCTACATTTTCTACATCTTCTATATTAAAGTTTTTTAACATATTTAAAAATGTTGTATATTTTAAAATGTTTTCTTCTTTTTCATTATCTAAGTATTCATATAAAGGACTTGCTTTTTTGTATTTTTCTCCTAATTCTTCTAGTCTATTTGTTGGAGATAACAGTATTTGTAAATCTTGTATAGGAATATAACGATATTGCCTATATTGTTTTTCATCATAAAATCTAGAAACTCTAAATTCTAGTGGCTCAAATTCTTTTAGTTTTTTTGGTATGTTATCTAGTTCTAATCCTAAATATTCTAATTTATCTTCTATTCCCTCTATTTTTTCTTTTTTCTTTCTAGGCAATTTCAATATCTCCTTCCATTATTTTATTATTGAATAAAAATTTTCAAACTGATATCCTTGTTGTTGGAAAAATTCTATTAGTTTTGGTAAAAATTCTACTGTTACTCTTTTTGCTTGTGCATCATGCATTAGAATAACTATACTGTTTTTGTTTTGAGTTGTTTTTTGTAAATTATTCATTAGATATTCTTCATCTGGACTACTTTTTTCTGCATCACCTGTTAATGCATTCCAGTCAACATGCATTATATTATTTTGTTCTAATAGTGTTACCGCTTCTGCTTTTAGGTTTGCATATTTTCCACCAACTGATCCACCAGGGAATCTAAATAAGTGTGAATTATATTCTGGTACATCTATTGCTTTTGCAACAGCTGAATTACATTGGTTAAATTCTTGTAATACAGTTTCTGGCGAAGAATATATTTGTGAATATTGATGAGAATACCCATGGTTTGCAATATAATGCCCTTCTTGATATGCTCTTTTTACCATTTCTGGCATTTTTTCTACTTGTGTTCCTAGTACAAAAAATGTAGCTTTTATATCATTTGATTTTAATATATCTAATACATCTGCTGTATTAACTGATGGCCCATCATCAAAAGTAAGAAATACTCTTTTAGTTTCTGATTTATATATTCCTTTTATATTTTGTTTTCCTTCATCAGTTAATTTTGGAATTTTAGCTTGTCTTTCTCTTTCTTGTTTTTGTAATTCTTCTTGCTTACTTTCATATTCTATTAATTTTTGTTCAAATCTTTTTGCATTTTTTAGTCTTATAGTTGTATCAACACTATAATATATAATAAAACCTAATGTGATAATTATTAAAATTACTATTATTGTAGTAAAAATTATTCTTTTTTTATCAACATATTTTTTCATACTATATATATTATAGCCCTGATATTGATCCTTTTTATGAAATAAGTTCATTATTACATCCTCTTATATTATTATTTTTTCATAACTTGTTTTATATATTCAATTTCTTCTTCTGCATTTAATCTCATAAATATTGGTTCACCTTTTTCAATTACTTTTATTTCTTTTAAGTTTTTGTAATTGTTTAGGCTTTCCCAAGTTTTTAAGTTTTCGTTTTCTATTCCTATTTGTCTTAATATATTTTCAGATGTTTCATTCATAAATGGTTTTATTAATATTGCTATTTGTCTTAAGTTTTCAATTAGATGGTACATTGATGATTCTAATTTTTCTTTTTGTTCTTCTTTTGCTAATGCCCATGGCATTGTTTCATCAATATATTTATTTGTTCTTGATACTAAATTCCATATTTCTTGTAATGAATTTGCTATTTCAAAGTTTTCAAAAAGTTTTACGAATTTTTCTTTTTGTTCTTCACATGCTTTTTCTATACTTTCATCAGCTTCATTTGGTGTTCCTTTATATTCTGGTACTTGTCCACCAAAATATTTATTTACCATTGATACTGTTCTGTTTAATAAGTTACTTAAGTCATTACATAAATCAAAATTGTATCTTTCAACAAAGGCTTCTGGTGAGAATAGTCCATCTTGTGATGTTGGCATTTCTCTTAATAAGAAGTATTTTGTTGCATCTAATCCATATCTATTTATTAAATCCTCTGGATATATTACATTTCCCTTAGATTTACTCATTTTTCCATCTTTCATTGTTATCCAGTTATGAACAAATATTGTTTTTGGTAATGGTAAATCTAATGCCATTAAGAATATTGGCCAATATATTAAGTGGAATCTTGCTATATCTTTTCCTACTACGTGAACATCTGCTGGCCAGAACTTTTTGAATAATGTGTCATCATCTGACATATATCCTAAGGCTGTTATATAGTTTGTTAATGCGTCTAACCATACATATACTACGTGTTTTGGGTCTTTTAATACTTTTATTCCCCAGTCAAATGATGTTCTTGTTACACATAGGTCTTCTAGTCCTGGTTTGATAAAGTTATTTATCATTTCTTGTTTTCTATATTCTGGTTTTATAAAATCTGGATGTTCATCATAGTATTTTAATAATCTATCTGTATATTTTTTCATATTGAAGAAGTATGCTTCTTCTTTCATTGTTACTACTTCTCTTCCACAATCTGGACATTTTCCATCTACTAATTGAGTTTCTGTAAAGAATGTTTCGCAAGGTATGCAGTATTTTCCTTCATACTCTCCTTTATAAATGTCTCCTTGTTCCATGAATTTGTCAAATATTTTTTGAACTATTTTTGTGTGTCTTTCTTCTGTTGTTTGGATATAATCATCATATTGTATGTCCATTTTTTTCCATAGTTCTTTTGCTATTACTGCCATTTCATCCACATATTCTTTTGGTGTTTTTCCTGCTTCTTTGGCTTTTATTTCTATTTTTTGTCCATGTTCATCTGTTCCTGTTAACATGTAACATTCTTTTCCTTTTAATTGGTTATATCTTTTTAAACTATCTGCTACTACTGTTGAATACGCTGTTCCTATATGGAATTTTCCACTTGGATAGTATATTGGTGTTGTTACGTAAAATGTTTCTTTCATTTTTTGTCACCCTCTCTTCTTTTTTTCCTCCTTATGTTATCACATTTTGTAGGTTTTGTCTAGAAAATTTTAGATTTATGTTTGTTTTTTATTATTATCTATTGTAGCCACAATTTCATTGTGATATAATTCAAAAAAAACATTAGGAGATACAATTATGAAAAACTTTTTTATTATATTGGCAATGAAAATACTAAATCTTATACTAAAAATATGTCATAAAAACGGAGGAAATTTTTTAGGTAAAATTGCATACGATTGGAACCCAAAGATATTCAAATATTTTAAAGTAAATTGTCCAGTAATTGCAGTTTCAGCAACAAATGGTAAAACAATGACAAATAATTGCATAGGTTATACTTTAAAAACTGCAGGTTATAAAGTCGTAAGTAATATCGAAGGAAATAATATGGAAACTGGTATTCTTTCAACTATCTTAAAGAATTGTACTTTAACTGGAAAAATAAAAGCTGATTATCTTGTATTTGAAGTTGATGAAAGCTACATTCCTGTCGTTTTTAAGGATTTTAGATTAGATACTTTAGTAATTTTAAATTTTTTCCGTGACCAATTAGATAGAAATGGAGAAGTTGAGTCTTTAATTTTAAGAATAAATGAATTTTTAAAAACTTATAATGGAAATTTAATTTTAAATAATGATGACCCAAATGTTTCAAGACTTGGACAAGCTAATCCTTCAAATGAAAACATTTATTATTTTAGTGTTGATAGATATAATTTTGCAACAGATACAATTAAAGAAGCTGGAGAAGGCAAATTCTGTCCTTTCTGTAAAACACGTTTGGAATATGAATATTATCAATATTCTCATGTTGGAAAATTCAAATGTCCAAATTGTAATTTTGGTGATAATGAAATATATAAATCTGCTTCAAATGTTGATTTAAAAAATAGATGTTTTGATATTGATGGAACTACTTATAAAATAAATGGAAATAGTATTTATTTAATTTATAATTACACTGCTGTATATTCTGTTTGTTCTTTATATAACATTCAAAAAGAAGCTATTCAAAAGGCTTTTGCTAATTTTAAACTTAATAATGGTAGACTTGAAGAAATAGAAATTAATGGTGTAAAAACAATAATCAATCTAGCTAAAAACCCTACTGGAAGTAATGTAAGTCTTCGTATATTAAATGAAGATGATGATGAAAAAGAATTATTATTTGTCTTAAATGACAATATTGCAGATGGTTTTGATGTTTCTTGGATTTGGGACATTAATTTCAATAATTTAAATAATGTTACAAGAATTGTAACTTCTGGAACTAGAGCATATGATATTGCAATTAGAATAAAAACTAGTGGGTTCCCAGCTGAAAAAATAGAACCTTATTTAAATTTAAAAGAAGCTGTTAAAAGTTTATATAAAACTTCAACAAAAAAATATGTTATTGCAAATTATACTGCTTTGCAACCAACAAGACATGCTTTGAAAGAGCATAATACTTCAAAGGAGATTTAAAGTTTGAAAAATAATTGTAAAATACAATATTTTTAATCAAATTTTGTGCCTTGTAAGAAAGGAATGTTAGTAAAAATGAAAGAAATTAAGATTTTATATTTATACCCTGATATGTTGGAATTATATGGAGATTATGGAAATATTCAAGTTTTAAAATATAGAATTGAAGCCCGTGGCTATAAAGCTATTATTGATAGATATTCTATAGGTGATAATGCTCCAAACTTTAATGATTATGATATTGTTTTTGCTGGTGGTGGTGCTGACAATGAACAAAGTATTTTAGCTGATGATTTAGTTAAATATAAAGATAATATTAAAGAGGCTGTAAATAATGGCGTATTTTTCTTACTTATTTGTGGTGCTTATCAATTATTTGGTAAGTATTATAAAGGTGTTGAAGGAAATATTATTCCTGGTCTTGAAGTTTTTGATTACTATACAGTTGCTAATCCTGATAGAAAGAAAAGATGTATTGGAAATATTGTTATTGAGGCTACTTTAAATGGTGTAGAGACTAAGGTTATTGGTTTTGAAAATCATGGTGGACAAACTTTTGATATTTCTAATTCTTTTGGTAAAGTTCTTTTTGGAAATGGTAATAAATTTGGTGATTCAGAAGAAGGCTTTTTTAAATCTAGTGTTATTGCAACTTATTTACATGGTCCACTTCTTTCTAAAAATCCAGGACTTGCTGATTATATTATTAAATATTGCTTAGATAGAAAATATGATGAAAATGTTGTTTTAGAACCAATGAATGATGAGTTTGAAAATTTATGTAGAGAACAGTTATTAAATAGATTTTTAAATCAAAACTAAAAAAGTTCAATAGAGAATTACTCTATTGAACTTTTCATATGCATATCTAACTATTTTTTACTTATATTGAATTTCTTTTACAATTTGTCCTGTTTGTAATGATTTTTTTACATCTACAATTTTTTGATTTGATGAACCTCTAAATTGCAATTTTAAATCTTTTTTATCTTCCTCGAATTTTCCATCCACTATAATATCGATATATTTTAACAATTCTCTTGTAGTTTCATTATTTTTTGCCATCTTTTCTACAACATCTTTTTCGAAGTCAAAACCTGTATAGCACCAAATATCTTTATTAGGAAATTTTTCCTTTACCTTCTTTACTAATGGTAATAATCCCTCTTGATTTCTAGGTTCTAGTGGTTCTCCTCCTAAAAGTGAAAGTCCTGATATGTAATCATGATTCATATAATCTATTATTTGTTGTTCCTCTTTTTCTGTGAATTTTTTTCCATAATTAAAATCCCAAGCACATTGATTAAAACAACCTTTGCAATGATGATTACATCCACTAACAAATACTGATACTCTAACACCTTCACCATTTGCTACATCTATCTTTTTTATATCTGCATAATTCATATCATACCTCCAATCTCATTTTAGTAAAGTATTTAATAGGGAATTTTTTAATAGGGAAAAAAAGGGCGTCCCCTTTTCCCTCCTTCTTACATATGTAGAACTCTTTGCTTTATTTCTTTAGTTTTTCCTGTATTCCAGAAATTTTCTCCTAAATATCCACATGTTCTTCTAACTACTGTCATTTTGCTATGATCTTTGTTTCCACAATTTGGACATTCCCATTCGTTATTATCATTTATTATTATTTCTCCATCAAATCCGCAAACATGGCAATAGTCTGATTTTGTATTAAATTCTGCATATTGTATATTTTCATATATAAATTTCACGGCTTCTTCTAATGCTTTTATATTTTTTTGCATATTTGGTATTTCAACATAGGAAATTGCACCACCTAAAGAGATTTTTTGGAATTCGCTTTCAAATTCTAATTTTTCAAATGCATCTATTTTTTCTCTAACATCTACATGATATGAATTTGTATAATACCCTTTGTCTGTTATATCTTTTATTGTTCCAAATTTTTCTTTGTCTATTCTTGCAAATTTATAACATAAACTCTCTGCTGGTGTTCCATATAATGCAAATCCTATGTTTGTTTCTTTTTTCCATTCTGCTGCCTTATCTCTTAAATGTTCCATTACTTTTATTGCAAAATCATGTCCTTCTGGATTTGTGTGTGATACGCCTTTCATCAGTTTTGTCATTTCATAAATTCCTATGTAACCAAGTGACATTGTTGAATAGCCACCATATAATAGTTTATCTATTTTTTCCCCTTTTGCTAATCTTGATATTGCTCCATATTGCCAATGAATTGGGCTTATATCTGATTTTGTTCCAAGTAATGCATAATGTCTACACATTAATGCTTCTTTGCATAATTCTAATCTTTCATCTAATAATTTCCAGAATTTTTCTTCATCTCCATCTGCAATTATTGCAATTTGTGGTAGATTAATACTTACAACCCCTTGATTAAATCTTCCTTCAAACTTGTAGTTTCCGTTTTCATCTTTCCAAGGAGATAAAAAGCTTCTGCATCCCATTGGGCTAAATACATTTCCTTCATAATTTTCACGCATTTTCTTTGCAGATATATAATCTGGATACATTCTCTTTGATGAACATTTTACTGCCAATTTTGTTAAATAATCATATTTTCCACCTTTTAGACAATTATTTTCATCTAGTACATATACAAGTTTTGGAAATGCTGGTGTAACATAAACTCCTGCTTCATTTTTTATTCCTTCATATCTTTGTCTTAGAATTTCTTCTATTATCATTGCATTTTCTTTTATATATGGATCATCATCTTCCAAATGTAAAAATAGTGTTACAAAAGGTGCTTGTCCATTTGTTGTCATTAATGTATTTATTTGATATTGGATGGTTTGAACACCGGCTTTTAGCTCTGCTTTTAACCTATCTTGAACTAAATCTTCTATTGTATCTTCTGGCAATTTTCCTTTATATTTTTTTTCTATTTCTGTTTTAAATTTATCATAACTTTTTCTCAAATATTTTCCTAAATGTTTTATATCAACAGATTGTCCACCATATTGATTACTTGCAACTGTTGCTATAATTTGAGTCATTACAATACACGCAACTTGAAAACTTTTTGGACTTTCTATCATTTTTCCATTCATTACAGTACCATTGTCTAACATATCACCAATATTAACTAAACAACAATTAAAAATTGGTTGTACAAAATAATCTGCATCGTGAAAATGTAAAATTCCATCTTGGTCAGCTTTTATTATTTTTTCTGGTAACAATAATCTTCTTGTTAAATCTCTAGAAACTTCCCCTGCTATATAATCCCTTTGAGTAGAAGCAAGCATTGTATTTTTATTAGAATTTTCCTCAGCTAATTCTTGGTTTTCATTTCTAATTAATCCTAAAATTGTTTCATCTATTGTATTTGATTTTCTTACTAATGCTCTATTATAACGATATACAATATATTTTTTTGCTAATTCGTATTTTCCTATTTTCATCAATTGTTCTTCTATAATGTCTTGAATATCTTCAACTAGCATTCTTTTTTTGTCTAAATCTTCTATATGTTGAATAATGTTTTTTATGTCTTCCTTAGATGCTATCTCTTTTCCTTTTACTTCTCTGTTTGCTTTTTCTATTGCTACTGCTATTTTTTGTCTATCATAATCTACAACTCTTCCATCTCTTTTTATTATTTTCATTTGCTTTTCCTCCTAGTTTTTATGTGTTAATTATATACCAAGTTTATTGTTTTTCTATTGCAAAAGCAACAAATAATATTTTTTTCTTTGTTAATTCGTTTAATTTTAAAAATTCCATATTTTCCTTCTTTCTGCACATAAAAATATAGTGCATAAATTTTATTGCTTTTTAAAATTTACACACTATATAATACAACATCATCTTGATTTATATAAAGTGCTTGCCTATATTCTGACAAGTTACATTAATTGGTTCATCGCCTGTAAGCGTTCAGGTCTACTTGATATAAAGTACTGGACGGAACCCGTAGCTCGTGTTAGTAGCAGGGGCACAATGGTAGACACGGTAACAAGCAGGGTAGCTCGCGTACGCGTGGTTGAAGGACCCGCCACGAAGGTTATATGTGTTGTATGTTGTATTATAGCCTAAATTTGCTACATATGAAGCCTCTTGTGTCCATTCCCATAAGTTTCCTGCTACATCATATAATCCTTTTCTTAATACTTGCTCTGTTGAACCTGTTGTTAATAGTACATATGATCCTGTTCCTGAATTTGTTGTTAAACTACTTGCAACTTTGAAACCATCTGTTGAACCATTTGATGAATTCACATTTGTATAATAACCTCTTAAGTTTGTTAATGATACATTGTCATAATTTCCCCATTGGGTACTTTTCATATCTGAATAATTAGTTGAATCACTTAAAAATTTCATCATCATATCCCATTGTGTTCCTGTTATTAATCCACTTTGTACATATGAATTATTGTCATATAATCTTCTACTCATCTCTACT
>MNRP01000050.1 GCA_001916005.1 Clostridium sp. 26_22 | reverse complement strand
TATGTTTATTTTTGGTCATTTAAACAATATCATTTTTGTGCTCTCTTTTCAATATTTTATTTTCAATCTTCTTGTGACATATCTATTTTAAACCTATAAAATTTGGTTTTTTTAAAATTTATGTTTGACTTTTGTTTTTAATCTCCTGCAGTATATTTCATTGCCCAGTAACCTGTTAGTTGTTTTCCATCAAATGTAAATGCTTCTGGTATTTTGTAACCGGTATCTGTTTCTGTTGATATTCCTTCTATAAATCTTGTTTCTGTTCTTCCTACTGCTGGTTGTGCAGATTGACTACTTGTTATCATAAATTCATATCTTGGTATCCATGTAAAATATGTTGTTTTTCCATTTGCTTGTACGACTATATTTGCCCATTTACTTTGACTGTAATCATACCAATTACTTGGCATATTACTTCCATCATTTTTTATTTTGTCTCCTATTGTTTCATTTCCAGCTTCATCATATAAAACATAATATGTGCAATCCGCATTAAAGCCTGTTAGTTCTGGTTTATTTGCATCTATTGTACTTATTTGTTTTACTATTGAACCAATATATTCATCTGTTGTGCTATTTCTTATTTCTACTTGTATTGTATATTTTGTTTTTGGGCTTAATCCTGTATATTCAAATGTATCTGTTGAATTTGTCTTTTCTCCTTTATATTCTCCATTTAAGTAATATTTATATACTTGACCATCTGCTTTGGCTGTTCCTGTTATTTCTTTTGTTTTTATGCTTGTATTTGTTGCAATTACTTCTGTATCAAATTTTGGTGTTCCAGCATCTCCTGCTGTGTACTTCATTGCCCAATAGCCTGTTAGTTGCTGTCCATCAAATGTAAATGCTTCTGGTAGTTGATAACCTGATTCTGCTTCTGCTGTTCCTGTTAAAAATTTTACTGTACTTCTTTGATTTGTTTGGTCTAATATAAATTCATATCTTGGAATCCACGTATAATATGTTTCTAATCCATTGTTTCTTGTTACAATATTTGCCCATCTACTTTCTCCATATTCATACCAATATTGTGGCATTTGTTGATTAATTGGTACTGTACTATGTTCATTGTCATTTTCATCATATGTTACATAGAAGGTTGTATCTGGATTAAATCCACTCAAATCCGGTTTATTTACAATTGCTGGTGAATATACTTTTGTCATGCTTCCAACTTCTTCTCCTCTAGCATTTAATCCTGTTATATTTACAGTGTTGTCTCCAGATTTCAAATTATCTATTTTTATTGTTTGAGAATTTATATTTGTTATATCTTCAGCTTTTTCAATTGTTTGTACTATTTTACCATTTAATGCTACTGTATATTTTGTTATTGGATTTGTATTTGTTATTGTTGTATTTAATGTGATATTTTTTAAGTTTATTACTCCTTTTGATACTGACATATCATAATTTAGTGTTGATGGTGTTGTTATATCTCCCGCTGTATATTTCATTGCCCAATAACCAGGTAATGTTTGTCCATCAAATGTAAAGGCTTCTGGAATTTGATATCCATCTGTTTGTAATTGTTCCCAAGTTGTTATGTTTCCATTTTCATCTTTGTAGTTATTATCTGTGTCTATAAATTTTACATCACTTCTTTGTGTACTGTTGTTCAACTTAAAACAATATCTTGGAATCCATGTATAATAAACTTCTGCTCCATTATTTTCGACTAATATATTTGCCCATTGACTATTTTTATAATCATACCAATTCTCGCTTGGATTATCTGTAATCCAATTTCCTGGTGTTAAATTATTTTCATTATTCACTTCTAAGTACCTTGTTTTTTCGCTTACAAATCCTTTATTTAATACTGGCGTACATAGATAAATTCCTTTTACTAATTCATATTTTCCATTTTTTACTACAATTCCAGTTGGTTCTATATATTCTAAAACTTTTATTCCAATATCTTTACACCATTTTACTTGTTTTTCATTATTTTGAGTATTTTTATTTGATACATAACACAATTCGCCTTTATATACAACTAGAGATTCTTCATCACTTGCTTTTATGTTTGTTATTATATCTTCTAAATTTATTGTTACATCATCTTTGGTTATGTCTGTTACTATTTCTTGGTCTATTGCACTTTTTAGGATTTCTCCAGCATTTATATTTGTCGTGTCTGTATTTAATGTTTCTGTTATTTTCCACGATACATATAGGTTTGTTTTTTCTCTATATTCTGCCATTTTGGTTTTGAATGCTGATTCGCTTGCTCTGCCAAATAGACCATTTTGTGTTACTGCTGATATTGTTATTCCTGCTAGTATTAGAAGAATTACTATTGTTATTACTAGTGCTATTAGTGTTATGCCTGTTGGTTTTCGTTTCATTTAATTTTCTCCTTTACGTTCTTTCATTATATAACTCTCTCCCTACAAAGCTTAATTGACAAAACCACTTCTAGAGTCCAACACCACACACAGCTACACCACGACACAAACTATTGTATTCTCCTGTGTAGTCATTTGCGAAACTAAACAATCCTCCTTCTCCACGTTTGAAGTATGGGTGATCACTAGCAAGCCAATAATAGTTTGATGCTGAGTGCCATCTAGTACATCCAAATGCATCTCCCACTCTTGCTGATGAAGAGCTTCCAGTATACTTATCATAATATTTAGCATTAACTCCTGAGAAAATCTTTCCGCTTAATCCTCCTGCATTAAACTCCCAGTTATTTCCTGTAAAATATACTCCTGTTTTATTTCCTGTAGTCGTTTTTATTGAACTATTTTGTAATGTTTTTGAATTCCCATAACCAGATGCTGAAAGAATAGCAATTGCTCCATATTCAGTAGCTCTCATCATATGAACATCAATATTATTACTTTCTTTTGATGTTAAATCAGAATTTAAGCTTTCACTTAATCCCATTGCACCATTTGCTTCTTCCATTTTTCTAATATTATTCATCCAGTTTGTTGGAGTAGCTGTTTTTTTTACATGAGTATTTGGATTTGCTTGTAAAGCCGCCTTTACTCCTCCCATTGGTAATATTGTTATACTTAATGCTAAAAATAATATCATTAAATACTTTTTCCTTGTTTTTTTCATAATTTTCCTCCTTGATTTTATATATTTTTTAAATTTAATAACATTTTTGTACGCCAAAAAGATAGCAATATTATACACATTTAAAATATATAATATTCCCATCTTTTTACTATCTATTCAATTTTCTTTTTTATTTTTAGTAGACTATAGCTCTCTCTCTCTCTCTCTCTCTCTCTCTCTCTCTCTCTCTCTCTCTCTCTACAGTATCAAGAGTTGCAGCTATTTTAATAATTTTCATATATTTTTTCTCCTATTATTTGAATCTTTTTCCTTTTGAATGTTTTTTCTTTTTCTTTTCTTCTATCTCTTCATCATATTCTTCTTGTTCATCTTGATTTTCTTCATTGATATTTTCTTCTGATTCATCATTATTATATAATTCACTATAATAGTATTCTTGACCATTATTTGAATTTCTTTTTTTATTTACAATTACTATAATAATAACAACTATTATTAAAGCTAGAATTCCAATTCCCAAAATAATCATTTCTTTGGTTTTATTATCAATATTGTTGACTGTTGCTTCTGTTATATTTGTTTCTTCTTTGATTTTATTTACTGTTATTTGGTATGTAGCAGTTTTATCTGTATCTTTTTCTTTGACTATTACAGTAATTATATTTTCACCATCTTTTAAATCTTCATTTCCTGTAACTTCTATTTCTGCATTTTCTTCTGTTGCTATTGTTGTTAATTCCAAACTTGTTTTATCTTCTTTTAGTTCAGCACTATATTCATATACATCTGTTTTAAATTCTGGTGTTAATTCTAATCCATCTATTTTTAAATCTTTTAATCCAAATGTTTCTTCTTCCTCTGTTGATGTTTCTTCTGGTTGTTCTTCTGTATTTTCTTCCTTATTATCTGTTGTTTCTGCTGATTTTCTTTCAATGTTAATTGTATATGTTTTTGTAGTTGTTCCATCTTCTGCTGTTACTACTACGTTTATTGCATTTGTTCCTTCTTTTAATTGTTTTACACCTGTTCCTATTATTTTTTGTCCACTTTGACCTTTGCTTGCATATATTTCTACTGATTCTGCTTCATTCGGTACTGTTACAGAATATGAAGTTTTTGCTGCTCTAAATCCAGTAAAATCATATTGTCCTTTTATTCCTAGGTTTGCTAATGTTGCAACATTAGATTTTGTTTGTGGTTGTTGTTGTGTGTTTGAATTTGAGTTTGAGTTTGAATTTGAAGCATTATTTGAGTTGTTATTATTTTCTGCTTTCTTTACACTTACAGTTTTAGAAGCAAAACTTGTTATTGTACTTCCATCACTTGCTTCAGTTGCACTTCCATCTAGTGTTACAGTAATATTTCCTTCTGAGGTTGGAGTATATGTACCTGAAAAAGATATTGTTTTATTTCCTTCAACATTTTCTACCTCACTATTTGATGCTATTGTTTGACCGTTTACTTTTAAATGTAAATTCCACTGAACAGCACTACCAGAAACTGATATAGTTAATGGTGAATTAACCTTTGCTTCGCTACTACATTGTATAGTAGCATTTGCTGCATTACTATAATTTTTTAAAACAAATAATAATGCTATTGATAAAATTACACTAAATATTTTCTTTGACATTTTTTTCTCTCCTTACAATTCTATATTAGCCAATCCTAACACTTGTTTTTTTAATAAAAATGTATCTCCTGTATTTAATTCGTTATCATTATTTACATCTGCTGCTTTTTTATAATTTTCATTTTCAAATTTTTTTAGATTTAACACTACACACTTTAGCATATACGTATCTCCAGTGTTTACATTTCCGTCTCCATTACAGTCGCCCTTTTTTATAACAGTATACTTATCTTCTACTTTATACCCTGTTGCAACTGTATCTTGTGAACCATTTAAATAATTTCCATCTGCTTTAGTTATTTTGGCTGTTCCTCCAAAGCTTTCTAGTATATCATTTGCAATTGCATTTGGAACTACCATTATAATTTTATTTTCTTCATCTATCTTTACCTTTGAAGTATTTGTAGGTTTATTATTGTTATTACTATTGTTATTATTATCATTATTATTTCCGCCATCTTCACTTATAGGTACTAAATACAATTTATACTCACTTTCGCTCTCATAAGTTTCTCTAGCTACATATCCTGTTGTTCCATCTGCTTTCTTTATTTTATCCCAATAAGTTCCATTAACTTTAGTTGTTGCTTTTTCCAATCTAGTTACAATTTCATCTTTATATAGCCATCCAACTGTATTATTGCCATTCACAGCATTTCTTACTCTTATTGTACTATTAACATTTACTCTTACTAAATCTGTTGTTACATTACTTGTTCCATTTGTAGATGGTCTTGCACAATCTGCTTTTGGCATATTCTCATATACTGGTATTATGAATGTATGTGCTGATGACATTGAATTTGTATTTTTATATGTATTTTTTAATGTTAATCCTTCATTTTCTGCTGCCATTAGATTTTGCATATATTGATTTGAATATAGTCCATTTGTTGTTTCTACATCAAATTTTTGTAAATATAGGTTATTTTGTCCTTTATGTATGTATTGATTTGCTATAAAATCAATTCCACCACTTATTGATTTTTCTAAGCTTGTCCATCCATATTTTTGTGCTGTTGCTAATCCATTTAATAATATTGCTTCTGTTGAGTTTCCAGAAGCCCCTCTGTTAAATGCATTGTAATAGCCAACATACTGACCATTATAACCTTTTCCTGATGTTAAAACTGTTCCTGTTTTTCCTTGTTCTTGTATTAGTCTTGCAACTATATAGCAAGCATTTACATTGTTACTGTTCGAAGTATCTATTATTGCTTGTTCATAACCGGCTAAGAATGTTCCTGTTGTCATGTTTTTTATTGTGTTTATATCTGTTTCTGTTTTTGTTAATTCTTCAAATTGGAATATATCAGATTCGTTTATTGAATTTCTAGGATCCATCATATATTTTATTGCTTCTTCTGATGCACATCTCCAATTTCCATTGTCATATATTCTTTCTTTGCAAATTGAACAAATCCATGCTCCTTGATAATTTGCTGATTTGTATATTAGGTTTTTAGGAGATTTTCCGTGTCCTGTATATTCATTTGCTATTACTTCATTAAAATCTAACCCTGTATAAAGTATTTTAAATTTCCAATTTGGGTATTTTTTTTGTAAAGCTTGTATTTTTTCTTTTACTCCTGGATATTTTGAACTATCTATTGAATTAATATCTGTACTTGTACTTTGTGTTACTGCTAGTGATTTATTTTGAATTAATATTGATGATAATATGTATGTTATCATTGTTAAGATTATTATACTTGCTAACATCTTTTTTAGCATTTTCATCTTTATTGTTTCCTCCAATTCTTTCGTTTTTTTATATATTTTTCCTTTTTTGATATTTTTTTACTTTTTCCGTTTTATTATATCATTGCATATTTTTTTAGTCAATAAATTTGAAAAATTGTAATATAAATGTAATGTAAAAACTTTTTATTTTTTTCATCCTACCAAGTAATATAGAACTCAAAAGACCCTTACATTAAGTAAGAGTCTTTTGAGTGGTTAATCAACCACCTTAACGATGTAAATATTATTCTCTGTTTTTACCTTAAAGATATCATTTCCTAGATGTTCCACATTCTTTACAATGCTTGTAGTCCAGCCTTTCAGTTTAAGCTTTCCGCCGATAAACTCCAATTTAGAGCAAGCGTATATTTTTCCTAGCTCAGGTTTTCTGCGAGAAACAGCCATATAGATGTTTTCTGAAACTTCGTCAAACCATACTGAATTAAATTCTCCCTTAACTCCTCTAAGAATATATTCTGTATGCCAGTCACTCTCTTTTTTTTGGATAACTTCATATTCTTTTCCTACAATTAAATCAGTAGGATCTGAACATTCATACATCCGCTGTGTTCCACCATTGTAACGAACTTTTTGTACCATAGCTTTTCCTCCTGTTTTTGTTTGATAATGTATAAGTAATAATAATTACTTATATCGTTAATTTGCTACTATTAGGAAATACCTATAGCCCCATTATACATTATTTTACATAAAATTGCAAATTATTTTTTAGAATTTAAAGTTTACTATAAATGCACACAAAATTTTTTTAAAAGGTCTATCAAATTTTATTTGTTAAATAAGCTACCAATATAATTAATTTTACCTTTCTCGTATCTGCTAACATTTCTTGAAAATTTGGGCAGTGTGCCATGTCTTTTACTTATATTCCTTAAATTTTTCTTTATTCATAATTAAAAATTCTCCCTTCATTTTGAATAAAAGGCAACAAAAAATCAACCAGATTTATTTTCTGATTGACTTTTGTATCTATCTGTTTTATTAGTTCGAACAGATACGTTATTGGTGCGTTAGCGGTGGTTATTTGCGAAAAAATATACTCCCACGATTGCACCGTTTCCGATTATCGACTGTATATACATTTTAACATATATTTTATAAAATGTGTACTTATAAACTAAAATTTCTAAATATTTTTTAATATAATTTAAATTTATGATAGACCTACTCTATAAAAGCAGGTCTATCATAGATTGAATTATTCTTCAATCAATTCAAATAATGAATTTTTTTCTTTTTCTGGTAAATCATCAAATGCTATCGGTTCTCTTGGCTCGATTAATCGTTCCATCTGACTTTTTTCCATTTGCACTGCGATTTTTTCTCCTTGCTCAGTTTCGAGGATCATATAATTACCCGTTGTTGTTATTGCTATAGGCTTGCAACTTTCTTCAGTTGCGCAGTCCGAATAGCAAATAACTTTTTCCTCATCTGAATTTTCTGTCATCAAAAAAATCTTCTGATCTAACGAGTACACACAGCCTCCCTCCAAATCTTTAAAAAGAAATTTAATGACCTCATGACTGTCAGTTTTTTCTTTGTCGAACACTACCAGTTCTTCTTTTTCTGGCAAGTTAATAATCAGATCTCCTGGTTTCAAAACATCTTCAGTTTCATTATTATTTAAAAAATGAATACCTCCAATGGTAGCAATAACGGCTACGATTAATACTACTGCTAAAATTATTCTTTTCCGCATAACACATGCTCCTTTCAAAATGTTATTCATTATTTAATAGTTTTTGCACGAAACACATGTAAAATATAACTATTATTAGCATAATTATAGCATTTTTATGTTAATTTCGCAAGTTTTTCAAAATAAAATTGACAATTGTGCATTATCTGTGTATAATAAATATAGGAAAAAGAAATCGCAGAAATGCGGTTACCCAATATTATTTGAATAACGACACATCGCTCTGCAGAAGCAAATGTGTCGTGTTTTTTATTTTATCTGACTATTAACCCATTGTATGTATAAAATACATAGCAAGGCTAAATTTACTGTTATTGATACTATTAATCCTATTACTAGGAATACAAATATTTCTAACATATAGCCTCACCTCCTTGCTCTCGATAAAGATCGAGGTTCAGAGGCAACACACACATCTACTAATTTTCTTTTTCCTACGTTATCTACTATACTACATATTTCACTCAAAAACAAGCAAACAAATTAAATTTCTACAAATTTTTGTTCTTTAGAATACTATAAATGCTATATAATATCTCAAATACAAAAATGTTTTGTTCTTTTTCAGTTAGTTCCATTACTTGTGCTGATACTAAAAGTAAATGCTTAGAGTTAAGAAGATTTAAGAACTTTGTCTTGTTATAGCTTTCATCAATTGCACACAATCACGAACTGAACGTGTAACTCTGTCCAGCTTGTATGCGACAATATAGTTGATTTTGCCTTTCTTCATATCTGCTAACATCTCTTGAAATGCTGGTCTATGTTCCATATCTTTTGCACTTATTCCAGCATCTTCATACACTTTAAATACTTCGTATTCTTTAAATTCACAAAGCTGTAGTAGTTTTTCCTTTTGTTCTCCTAAACTAAATCCGTTCCCTGACTTGATCTTCTGTACTCACTCTAATATAAATTCCTGCTACTTTCTTTTCATCATTCATTATTAAATATCCTCCTTCCAAAATTGATGATAGAAAAGCACTCAAAAAAGTGTCACATAGCAATTTGCAATTAGCGACTTACTACTGACACTTTTAGAATTTTATAATTTATTTATATTAACTTATTTTTAATATCACAAATAAACCAATATAGTATAATTTTTTAAAAACTCTAAAATTATCAATGCCTTGCTATGTAATCTTTTAATTGAGATAACGGATATTTGTTTCTCAAATCATTCACATAAAAATAATCGTGTTCATTAAAGAATAAATAAAGATTATTTTTAATCACTAATCTATGGGGCTCTACATATGCTAAATTGCTATGTTCAATAACTCTTAATGAGCCTTGATAAATTTTAGGTTTTTCCTTTCCTTTTAGTTTTAATTGGCACGCCCACTCAATTTTAGAATTTAGTTCTTTACTAATATTGATTTGTTTCTTGATTATGTTTAACATAATATCACACCTTTCCGAAAATTTCAATACTTAGGCACGAAAAAAATCGACCTTTTACAGTCGATTTAATCGTTTTTTCGTCTGGTGCGACGATATTATCCTTTGGTGCGGATGAAGGGACTCGAACCCCCACGCCGTTGGCACTGGTTCCTAAGACCAGCGCGTCTACCAATTCCGCCACATCCGCATTTCTTATGACATTACTTATAATAGCACATTTAAACTTTTATTGTCAATAGTATTTTTAAATTTTTTTAATTTTCAAAGTTTCTAAAGAAAAAAGAGCATTATTGAAATGCTCCTTTTCCGGATTAGTACACTCAATCATTCAACAGTACTAAGTGGCAATCCGTTGCAGATTAATAATCTATCTACCGGAATTCCAGCAGCCTCATAGCCCTCTTTTTTAGACGCCATTGAGTCTTTAACTGTTGTTGATACTGTTGTGTTCTCCTGTTTTGCTGTAACCTTTTTCATGTCTCTCTAATCCTCACTTTATATTTATTAATCAGCTCTTAGCTGACTTATTACATTATACACCACTTATGTTGTTATGTCAATTTCATTTATAAAACATCTATTTTTTTATATAAAAATCTATTTTACAACAAATATAATTATTCCTCCAACTATTGCAATAATAAATCCTATTATTTTTAGTCCAGAACTTCCCTCATTTTGGTCTCCAAATCCAAAAAATTTCTTTGTTATATTTCTTGCATCATATATTAAAATAACACCTGTTAGAACTAATAAAATCCCTAATATTTTAACAACTATATTAATCATATTTTTCAACATCCTTTACTTTTTACATTTATATATTAATATGTTTTGTCCCAAATGTCAAGGGTTTTAGATTTTTACAGTTTTTATTCTAAATTGTTTTTATCAACATATATTTATACTAAATTAATTACCCTTTAGGAGGCTTATATGCGTAAATTTGTTTTAACCTTTATTATATTTATTTTTGTGTTATCTTTTACTACAATATCTCTTTGTTATGACACCTCAAGTTCTTACATTTGGTCTTCTGATTATTCTGCTACCCTAGAAACTTCTTCTTCAATTAATACTTCTATTAATGTTGAAGATAATAACTCTTTAAACCTTGAAAGTGGCTCTGCTATTTTGATTGAGCAATCTACTGGTCAAGTTTTATATTCTCATAACAGTCATGAAAAATTACGTCCCGCTTCTGTAACAAAAATTATGAGCATTCTTTTGATTATGGAACAAATTGATAGTGGAAAGCTTTCATATACAGAGCAAATACCATGCTCTGAAAATGCAAGGTCTATGGGAGGTTCTCAAATATGGCTTGATACAAAAGAAACACTAACAGTTGATGAAATGTTAAAAGCAATTTGTGTAGTTTCTGCAAATGAGTATGATGTTCAAAACTAGCAGGAAAAAATTCTTAATTTTCCTTGAGTTTTGGGCATTTTTTCATTTCTAATTTAAACTTTTTTTATGTTCAAAAACGACAAAAATGCCCAAAATTCATCATTTTTTATAAAAATCATATTATATTGACGTAAAAAAAGCCTAAATATATAGGCTTTGCTCGATTTTTTATTCAGAGTGTTCAATTTTGACAGGAATTTTTTTAGCTTTCATACTTTCAAAATTATAAAAAATATGAATCGAATTATGATTTATTTCTATCCTTTTTATAAGTTCGCCTATATCTTCTTCTGATAGAGTATCTTTATTTATATTTTTTAATATATTTTTTACTTTTTCAATTTTTATAACTATTTCATCATTATCTTTAATCTTTTCCTTTTCTTTTTCAAGGGCATCTAATTTTTCTGTTAATTCTTTTCTTTTGTTTATTAACGCGTCATATCGTTTTTTATAGTTCTCTTCTGAAACAACTTCTTGCAATCTATCATTATATAATTTTGATATTTTAAATCTTAACATTCCAAGTTCTTTATTAGTATCTTTTAATTTAGTATCAATTTTAATTGCTTTTTTTTCATTATAATTTTTTATAAGATATGGATTAAGTTTATTTTTTTCAAAATATTCATTAAATTCTTTTTCTATCTTTTTAATAATCAGTTCTTCTAGATTATCGTAATTATATAGTTGCTTATTAGAACATAAATAATCTGTTTCATTTCTTGTAGGACAATGTATATTTATTGAATTTCTTGACCTTCTTCTTGACATTCTATTTTTGCATTCACCACAATACATATATTTGCAAAACTTTGTATTCATTTTTTCATTATTATTCGGTTTATTACCAAATTTGTTATTGTTGTGAATTTCATTAAATATTTCTTCAGAAATTATGGGTTCATGTGTATTTTCAGTTTTTATTTGTTCATTTCTTGTAATGCATATCCTTTTTTTACTTTTATAGCTTACATTTTGAGTCTTTCCTCTTAAACATTTACCTGTATAAACTTCATTTGATAATATTCTTGTAATTATTGATCTTGTCCAAACTTTTTTTGTTCTATTTTCTAATCCTTTAATTTTTAAGTATTCTGATGGAGTTTCAATTTTCTTTTCATTTAATATATCTGCTACTTGCTTTGCTGTTTTTCCCTGTAATGTTAATTTAAATATACTTTCAACAACTTTACTTGCAGTTTCGTCTACAATTAACTTTCCATGATTATCTGGGTCCTTTTTATATCCATATGGTGCTACATTGCAACTATAATATCCTTCTAACATCTTTTTTCTTTTGCTTCTTTTTACACTTTTGGATGTCTCTTTACAAAAAAGTTCATTAAATACACCTTTTATTGGTGCAAATTCATTTGATATTTTATCTTGAAAATTATCGACTCCATCTAAAATAGCAATATACCTAATATTTTTGTCAGGAAATATTTTTTCTATATATTCTCCCGCTTCAATATAATTTCTTGCAAATCTTGCAAGATTTTTTGTTATTATTAAATCTATTTTATTTATTTCTAATTCTTCAATCATTTTCTTAAAGCCTGGTCTATTAAAAGTAGCTCCTGAAAAACCATCATCTACATATTCATAATAATTATCATAATTAAAATTCTTATTTATATAGTCAAGTATAATTGCTCTTTGATTTGATATGCTTTCACTTTCTTCTCTATCACCATCATCTTTACTTAATCTTAAATAGATTGCAATATTACGAACTGATTGCTTCTCTATATTCGGTATTATCAAAATTAAAGTACCCTCCTATACAATTTAATTCATAAAAATTAAAGTGAATAAGCACATTTTTATCCTTGTCAATTTCGATTTTATTAACTAATTGTTGCAAATCTTCTTTTTTTAATTCTTTACACTCAACAATTCTTTTAATTATTTTTTTTAATTTTTCCTCTATTTCATTTTCATCATAATTTTTATCAAATTCTTCAATTTCTTCTTCAGTTTTTTCTTTGAGTTCTTCTAACTTGTGTCTTTCTATTACCATATTTTCAGAAAAATATGTAAAATCTTGTTCTTCTATTAATCCATTCAATTTATCATTATATAATGTAGATATTTTTTTATTTAAACTATTTAATTGACTATTAATTTGTCTTATTTTTTCTTCTAGCTTCCCTTTATTACTTTGTGATTTAATTAAATTTGATAATAATTCTTTATCATTAAAAGCATCTGAATTTAGATATTCAGCAAAAACACTATATATTTTATTTAATATTTTTTCTTCTAGCCTGTCATAATTAATGTATTGTTTATAACAAATTTTATTACTTACAGTTCTAGCTGCTGTACTACAAATAACATATCTTCTAGTTGTTACTTTGTCCTTATATTTGTCCTGTTTTTTATTAATTTGTAATTTATTATGGCAATGATAACAATATAATAATGATTTCAATAACGGGTCTTCTTCTTTTATTCTTTCTCCTTTATGACTATTAAAAATAGCTTGAACCGTATTCCAAGTTTCTAAATTAATAATAGCTGGATGATGATTTTCTGTAATTGTATGTTGTTCTTTTGGTAATGCAATCATCTTTTTACTTTTATAACTGATTTTCTTTCTTTTATTTTGTACTATAGTACCTATATATATTGGATTTGTTAAAATTCTCTTAACAGTTGTATGTCTCCATGTGTTTGTAGTATTTGTTATATTATTTACGACTCCAGTCATATTCATTGATATTCCAGGTGTAATAACTTTTTCTTTGTTTAGTAATTGTGCAATTTGATATGTTCCTTTTCCTCCAATAAATTCATTAAATATTCTTTTTACAGTTTCAGCCTCTACTTCATTAATTTTTAAATGACCTGCTTTATCTATTTTTGTATATCCAAATGGTGCATAACTTATATAATAAAATCCTTCTTGTTTTTTTCTGTTTTTAGTTTTCTTTATGTTTTTAGATGTTTCTTTTGCATAAAAATCATTCATAATATTTTTAAATGCTACAGTATCACAGTTTTTATCCAAATATGTATCTACATCATCTAATATAGCTATATAGCGTATTTCATTTTCTGGAAAGAATGTTTCAATATATCTACCTGTTTCAATATAATCTCTACCCAATCTTGCTAAATTCTTGGTTATTACCATATTTATTTTTCCAGCTTTTATGTCTTGAATCATTCTCTGAAAATTAGGTCTATTAAAATTTGTTCCACTATATCCGTCATCTATGTATTCATCATAAACTTTATAATTGTTTTCTTTAGCGTATGCTCTTAATATTTTTCTTTGATTAGTTATGCTTTCACTTTCTTCTTTGTCTCCATCGTCTTTGCTTAATCTCATATACAAAGCAACGACGTATTTACTATTATCAAAATCATTTGATTCCAATTTTCCTCCTTCCCTTGTAATTATCTATGCTTAATTCATAACACTTATATTTTTATGTATAAAGTTGAGAAAAAAATTAATTTATTTCGTTCATTTTTCTTATTATTATATTTTCAGCAATTGATTGAAAACTTTGTCCATCTTTAGCATAAGTTACAATAATATTAAAATTTTCTTTTTGACTCTTTTTCTCATTTGTATTGCTATTTTCTTTTACTTGCATATTCTTCACCTCAATTAAGTCTATGAGTTAAGACAAAAAAATATTATAAAAAATAAGATTGGCATTAAAACCAACCTTATTAACTGTCTTTATTAACTATCTTTTTATAATCAAACCATCATTTATACTTATAATACTTATATTTAAATTTTTGATAAAATCTTGTATTTCCATATAGCTTCTCGTAAGTATATTAATATTTGACATTAGTAAAACTTTCTTTTCTTTTACATTTATAATTTCTTTTATTCCTGGTCTATCAAAACTTACTCCTGAAAAGCCATTATCTATATAAATATGATTACAATTAACATTAAATTCTTTACAAAAATTTATTATTATATCTTCTTGTCTCTTTATTTCTTTTTCACTATCATCACTATAAGAAACTCTTATATATCCAATTATTTTTTCTTTATTGTCTATTAAAATTTGTTGAATTAACTTTTTATTTTCGTCATAACAAATCATTTTATCTTTTTCACAACTCATATACATCTTCCTTCCTATTAAAAATTATCAATTATTTTATTAGAGTGTATTAAGATTGTTAAGCTGAGAAAAAATTAAAGTTTATTTGCTACATTAATTGCTCTTTCTTTTGAATAAATCTTTGGTAATATATCTATTTGAGCTAATAAATCTTTAAGCGTTATTTTAAGATTTCCACTACTTTTCATATTATTAACTGCAATCTTTGAATATGCTATATATTCAGTCAATTGTTCTTTTGCAACATTTTTCATTTCAAATTCGATGTTTTTTGTATTTAAGTTTTTATTTTGTTCTATAATTTTTTTATAAGCCTTTTTAAAATATTTTTTACATTCTTGTTTATTCATCGCTTACCTCCATAATAAAAAGCCAGATATACTGACTTTTTAAAAATTTTTTATGAATCTTTTTAACCTTTCTTCATCTTTAGATATAACAATAGTATTTTTATATCTTGCATGTACAATACCATTTTCTCCATCTTTTATAATATTTCCCATAACGCTTCTCCTATCATTTTCTTCTTTGAATTTAGTAGCTGTAAATATCATTATTTTAATCTGTTCTTTTCCAATAATAGATTTTGATTCAATATCTTCTTTTATAAAGAAAAAACTAATATTATTTTCAAGTAGTAATTTTAATATTTTACCTCTTATGTATAAATCACTTCCTAATGCTTTAAAATCTTCAAATACTATTGCATCAATTATTCCTTGTTCATAGTCCTTAATAATTCTATAAAGAGCTTCTCTTTTACTTATTCTTTGTTTTGTAGTATTTTCTAAATAAAGATATATGTTATTTACTAATAGCTTGTCCTTTATTTTAATACTCAAAATATTTACTTGATTACATTCTAATCTTGAAAATGAGTAAATCCCAACATTCATTTTTCCTCATCCTTTCTATATAATATATGTTCCATTTTATAAGATATTCTTAAAAAATTATACTTGAGAAAAAATTTATGTAATAATTTTTAATTAATTATATTTTTATCTGCTTCTTTTGCAACAATTAACATACAATGTATTCCTATTCCTAATATTGCACCTACCATTATTCCAACAATAAATAATACCAATTAAATCACCTCTTAAATTTCTAAAAAAATTATATCATTTTCCCTACAAAGATGAATTACCATATTTAGTTCTCTTTCGCTCATACCTAATATTGTAAAAACATTCATAATTAAAATATCCATATTTTTATTTCTTATGTCTTGTATTAACTTATAATAGGTATCTGAATTTTCTCCTGGTGGAGTCATATATATTCTGCCTATTTCAATATTTTTTTTACAGAAATTTCTTATCATATTCATTTGTCTTTTGCTAGAATCATAGAGATTTACTATATAGCAATTTGCTCTTCCACTTATATTCTTTAAAATTATTTTATTATTTTGTACCATGTTACTATATAAATCTTCAACCTCATCTGCTTCATAAAGATCATAAATTAATTCCATTTGCTCTGCTAAAACTTCTGGATTTGTTTTTATTTTCATTTTATATAGTAAATCAAGTGTTATAGCAGCATAAGCTTTTCCTTGTTTTTTTGTTATCATATTTTTCTCCTGTTACTTTAAACCTTGATATATAATGGAAAGTCAGCTGGCTTTGTTAAATTTTTTGTATCAAATTCATAACGTTTCTTATTTGGGTTATATATATAAGCACTACTGCACCATTTTCTTAAAGTTTCTGTTCCCAACATACTTCTTTTAGATAATTCCATAGAAGCTTGTTCATGTTCGTTTTTTACTTTTATATATTCTATGTCTACCTTGTTTTTTCTTTTACTGTAAATTAAATCTTTTTGTACTTTTCTCCTATGTATTAGTTTTTCATTCTTTCGTTTTTCTTTTTCTTCATTATATTTTTCATTTTTTCTTAAGATTTTTGAAATGTAACTTACGGATGTATTTATTATATCTGCTATTTCTGTTAATGTCTTTTTTTCATCAAAGTATAATTCATTAATTATAGCTACCTTTTCCATAATAAAATTCTCCTTTCAGTTAGGTTCAAAAAGTGTTTACACATTTTTTGACATAGTTTTTCTATATAGGCTTATCTAGAATTTGCCTATATTGATTTTTTTATAAACATATAGTATAATTTAAACGGATTCAAAGGGGAAAGAGTTCGCTTATACTATATGTTACATCGTTGTTAGAAACATAGTTTTTTGCATATTTGTTTCTAACTATTTGCATTATAATTTTCTAATCTTTGAAAGTCAATAAGTATTAGTAAAAAACGATTGTAACACAAATTTATGCTTTTATTTAATTTGTGTTTATAACAAAAAGGAGATTTCGATGAAAGAAAATGACTATATTTCGGACATTTTATCTGGTTTAGGATTAGCAATAAATGAAAAAAATAATAACGAAATTATTATTAATTATCCTATAATTCTTGATAAAAAAAATATGGAAGTTGTTTTAGATTCTAACTATAAATTGATAAATCAAACATTAGGAACATTTTTATCTGATTTTTTAAATACAAATTTTGAAGATTACAATGAATTTTATTTGTTTTTTCTCAAATATTCATTATCTATAATAGAATTGGATAAATTTAAAAAAATATTTAAAGATGGTAAGTGTCCAGAAAAAGATTTTAAAAAATTCATTTTAGATTTACAAAACAAAAAACTAAAAATATATAAAAAATTACAAGAACAAACTGATATGATATTAGATTATTGTTTATTTAATCCAAGTAAACAAGCAATTAATTTTAAGCCTATTGAAAGATTATATGTATTAAGAAGGACATCACCAACTCTTACATTATTAAATGAAAATAAATCAGCTTATTATTCTGTTAATCTATTTTCTTCATATCCTGGAGAAACAGAAAAAGAAATTTATAATTTTTTATCCAATAAAAAAAATAAAGTAATTGAGTATGATTTAATAATACCTTATGATATTTCTAGTATAATATACAAATCTATATGTACCATACTTAAAGAGAAAATTCACTTAAAAATCTGTAAAAACTGCAATAAATATTTTATTGCAAATATCAAATCAGCTAGTTACTGTAATAATATTGCACCTGGTGAAACTAAAAAAACATGTAAAGATGTTGGAAGAAGGATTTCTTTTGAAAATTCAAAGTGTGAAGATTATGTTTTGGATTTATATTACAAAATATATAATAGAAAATCTATGATGAAATTAAGAAACCCTGATATTGATAAATATATTAACGATTTTAATAAATATAAAGAAATAGGAAAAAAGAAAGTTATTCAATACAAAAAAGGAAAACTTTCTTCTGAAGATTTTAAAAATTGGATTGAGAAGAATAGCTAGAATTTAGCTATTCTTCTTTAAAATTTAACAGTCACATGAAATTAATTGTTGATGGCATTTTGGACAAATTTCACAATCACATCCTGCATGATGATAATTTCCTAATAATGCATTACAATCATGACATCTAAATTCCTCGTCTTCTGTTCCATCATAGAAATCATATTTATCTCCAACTGCTATTCTATCATATACATTTGAATCATTTAAAATAAGCTGGTTTGTATCACAACCATCACATTCTAACATATCTTTGTTACAATATTCACATTTTGCCATAATCTTTTACTCCTCTATTTTCTATATATTGCTCTAATTTTATGTTTTATATCTATTTATTAACTCCAATAAAAAGTCCCATTTTTTATCTTTACTATTTTGAGCAAAATTAGTTTTCATTTCATATATAATTTTTCCGTTACTTTCAGATATTTTTTTAATTGTTATCTCATTTGTTGATTGATTTACATTTTTTTCAATTTTATATAATTTTTCATCTTCCTTATCTATAGAAAATTTAATATAAAATTGCGTTTCTCTGATTTCACTTTCTTCTTTTAATTCTATAAATTCTATACTTGATGGATAACTCTCTAATTCTAAAAAATTTAAACTTATTAATTTTTCCTTTTCATCTGATGTCAAATTAGATAAAGATATCTCTGTTTTATGCATTCTAACTGTATTGTAGAAAATCCAACCTAAATATAATACCCCAATAGTAAAAATAATTAATATAATAATTATCAAAAGTTTAATTGAATGTTTCATACTCAATCTCCTATATTTTATAAATTAATATTATTTTCTATTTTAATTATTTCATTTTTATTAACATTTGTTATATTTTTTGATAAATTTATTTGTATAATTGCAAACAACGAAATTAAAACTATTATAATTAATAAAATCAATAAATTTATTTTTTTATTAAATTTATCATTTATATTTTTCTTATTCTTCATTATAAAATTTGTAACAATTAACAATATTGTTGGTATATTAAAAATTATAAATATTAAAACATTATAAAAATATGTGTTATAGTTTGAATTGCCATGTTTTTCGAATATTATACCGCCTAAAATAACATTAATAGATAATATAAATGATAATATAGGTAATATCCATTTTGCTATTTTATATCTTGAAATAAGTATTTGAACTAATTCTATTAGTATAATAATTAATATAATAATTATTAATCCCATTTCTTCTTCTCCTTTAAATAATTTACTATTTTATATATTCTTCTGTTTAGTTGTTATTATATCACATTATAATATCTTTGTCTTGGAATTATAAATTTAAAAATATAAAAGTAGCATTATATCTACTTTTATATTTTATATTTCTTATTTTAGATTTATAATTAATGGTTCCATTTCATAATGTATTTCTCCACCATTATCTTCTTGCCCATCAACAGGATTACGTATAGTTTCTTCCGGTACTATTTTTATATAATCTGTATCTGTATTTTCTATTAACAAATAATAAATATTCTCCCAAGTTGCATTTGAATACTTTTTATTTGGTATATCATGAGGATCATAATCTTCTCTCGTTCCATCAGAATATATTAAAGTATTTTTATTAGTTGTAGAAAAACAACTTAATTCTTTTCCATTAGCATCATAAACTTTATATTTTCTTGTTAATGGCAAATGTTCTATGTTTGGATTTGCATATCTATTTGCAAAAACATTAGATGACTGTTGAATTGCTGAATGATTTATTCTTACAATTGTTTGCATTGGTGAAACTACTACTTTTTCAACCGTATGTGTTATATTTCTAAATTCTGATTTTATTCCTGGATTTTCTATTACTTTACTGTCATTTAAAACTTGATTTTTTGAAACATTTACTTCAAAATCTATTGGAATATCTTTTACATATTTTCTTGATAAATTTAAATTTTCTTCATCTTCTTTTGCAAACCATTGGCAAGCTGAAGTCCAAATATTTTGTTTTTCCCAGTCTATAACATTTGTTAGTTTATTGTTTTTTAGCGTAATTTTAAAATTGTCTTTTCCTTTTAAAATTTCATCAGTTAATGAATACATTGTATATATTCTATATTCATAATCACTAATTTTTTCAGTTTTTTGCCAATTATTTACAAAAACAGGTTCATCATCTATATATATACTTGCATACCATGTTGTGTTTGGATTAAATTTATCATAATTATATGTTCCACCCTTTTGATTTACATTAAGGGCTAATCCAACTTTATATCCTGAATTTTTTCTTTGTTCTATTGCTTTATCACACATCTCCATATTAGCTTTATATTCTGTATAATATATATTATCTTTTATTGTATCATCAGACATTTCTATTTTGTTTAATATATCATCTATATTTTCATTATTTTCATCTGTAAAATATTTTTCGTATTTTTTGTCTGCTTTAAGCACATTTTTAATTCGTTCTCTATATCTTTCTTTTGTTTCCTGAACACTATTATAAAATTCTTCTGTATATAGAATTTCATCAAGTCTTAAATTATTATAATCTTCTTGGCTCAATTTAACATCAAATTCTAAAATTGTAATTCCTTCACTACATATTGTAGATGTAAGTTCTACACTTGTTTCTCCAAATGCAACTTTTTGATTTTCTACTGGTTGCTTGTATTCTACATATTGTTCTGAAAATTTTAATCCTAGCCAATCTAATGCTGGTATTCCATCAATTTTTCCTCCTGCTACTGCATATACACTAAAAGTTCCAAGTATTGTAGTTAAAATTGAAGTTATAATTATAATAACTTTTTTTATATAATGTTTTATACCATAATTTTTATTTTTGTATAGTGCTTTTTTTATGGCTCTTTCATATGTAAATGGTTCTTCTATCTCTTTAGATAATACACTTTTAATTTTTTTATCTAATACATCCATATTAATTAATTCCTTTCAAAAATTTGTTTTTTATCTTGTTTTTTCCTCTTTTTAATCTTGTTTTTATTGTATTTTCATTTGTTTTGAGTATTTTTGATATCTCTTTTATTGAATAATCTTCTAAATAAAACAATGTTAAAGACATTCTTTCATCATAATTTAAATCTTTTAAAATCATATAAAAATCAATATTATCTAATTCCTCATAATTTTCACTATGTGAATAAGTATTATCTAATTCTAAATTTTCAAAAGATATGTTTTTGTTTTTATTTTTATTATAAATTCGATTACACTTGTTCACTAATATTTTTATAATCCATTTCTTATAAGATTCTTCTTTATTTAATTTCCTTATGTTTTTAAAAGCTTCTATCATTGTTTCTTGGACTGCATCTTCTATATCATCTTCACAAGATAAACGACATCTAGCTATTTTATATAAATCATGTCTTATTTCATAAATTAATTCTGTAAATGCTTCTTTATTGCCTTTTTTGGCTTTTTTTACTAATTCTTCCATAACTTCCTCCGAATATATGCACATATCTTACATCTATAAGAGTCTTTGTAATATTAAAAAAGTTTCATATTTTTTATATTTTACCATAAAAAAATAAACTCAAAATGTTTTTTTCATTTCAAGTTTATTTTTTGTTATTTTTCAATAAGATTATACGGATCTTCAATTAATTGTGATATTTGTCTTTTAGCACCATTCCATCTACTTCCACCAATAATTTCTCCAGTTGTAGCATCTACATAATAAACATATCTTTCCGGATAATCGTATTTATAATAGTCATAATAAATCGTTACTTCCCAAACTTTTCTTACACGATTATCAACTTTGTAGAATTCAGCATCCTCTTTTATTTTATATGTTCCGTTTTCATCTGGTTCAAAATTAATGGTTCCTTTTTCATAATCTTCTAAATTCTTTTCTCTATATACAACATCTGTATTCATTTTATCAATTCCAATTTCAGCTTCAGTAGATGCTATATTATATCTTGTTTCAATCTGTTTATCCTTTTCTGTTGCAATTTTTATAGCATCTTCTTTTGAAATTTTTTGTTCATTATTTTCGTATTTAGAATTTTCTATTCCCAAACTATATAAACCATTTATTTTTGGAACCCATCCGATTGATATTTTTTCATACTGATTATATAAATCTCCATATTTTTTATAAAAATCAGCATACCATATATAAGAAGCTTCATCATTTTCCATATTCCTTTTAAGTGATACTAATTCATATTCATCAGAATTATTATTAGGATTATATTTTAATAATAATTCTTTTGCTGTCTTTCTTGCTTCTTCTCTTGTTATTCCGTAATTATATGGAATTTTATAATTATATGATGGAATATTTAGACTTTGAAAATTCCCTTTACTATCCATCTGCATTGTTCCTTTTGTGAACCCTATATCCCATATAACATCATTTCCTCGCCAACTTTTCATTAATCCTAATCTACTTATTTCATCTTCTAATCCAATTTTTCTTAAATATTCTTCTGCTTTTTTTCTCGCTTCTTCTTCGCTAATCGCATTTTCTTTGTCCTTTTCAGTAACTTCATAAGAAAATTCATATTTTTCAGGTTGTTTCCATATTTTTTCATATATTGCATTTCCTGTTGCATATACTAATCCTCCTGTAACTGTTGTTGTAATAACAAATATTGCAACTAATTTTGGGATATTTTTATTTGTTTTCTTTATATTTTCCTTTTCAAATTCAGATGCAGCAATTTTCATTCTTGATTTTGATAAAATATTGTTCATTATTTTCTTATCCATTATAACTGTACCCCCTTTTCTCTAATATTTTTTTAATTTTCTTTCTAATTCTACAGAGTCTTGATTTTATCTTGTTTTCTTTTATATTTAATATTTTTGCAATTTCTTTCATTGACTTTGAATTATAATAATATAAAACAAATATGTCTTTATCTTCTTGTTCCATATTATTTACTATCATAATAATCATATTTTCTTTTTCTGTTTTTTCAACTTTTAATTCTGTACTTTCTACTTCAAATAAACTGTTTTGATAGTCATCTATATTCATATTGCTTTTTCTATCTCGTATTTTCTTATTATATAAATTCTTTGTAATTCCAGCTAAATATGATGATAAGTCTTTATTTATGTCTAATTTTTCTTGATTTTTCCAGAGTGCTAAAAATACATCAGATATTATTTCTTCTACATCTTCTTCTGTTAATTCAGATGATTTGTTTTTTATGATAGTATAAATATATGGAGTATAATTTTCCATTACTTTTTCTATGTTTAATTTATTATTATTGATATAACTTTTTATTAGATTACTTTCATTCATTTTAGAGATCTCCTTATACATCTTCATCTATATATTACCATTTTTTTGATAAAGGTTACCATTTAATATTAAATTTTTTCATTTTAAAAGAAGAATAGATTATAATTTCTATTCTTCTTTTATAAATTAGTAAATAAATTGTGTTATTATTTATATTTTTATACTTTATCGTTATTTTCTACATTAACTAATATATCTGTATTATCAACTTTTAATGCAAAATATGGTTTTGTTTTATCTTCTTCTTTTAAGAATAAAATAAAATCATTATTAAAAATAAATTCTCTACCTTTTTCTAATAAAGCACTTTTAAATGCCTCTATTAAAGCTTCACTTTTTACACTACCACCATAATTATTTAACTCAAAATCAATTGTTTGAAGAGCTTGTGCAATATACCAATCTGTATTTTTTATATATCTACCACATAATTCATCATAATTTATTTCATCTTTTACTTTTATGAATGGAATATTTAAAATATCATTTTTGTTCCATGTTTTTTCTCCATTATATTTAGATTGTTTTACTTGCATTTCTTTATAGTTTTCTTCAAATGATTTATTTTCTCCTGTTGTTCTATATAGGTATACTTCTTCTCCCTCTTTTGTTTTTAACTTAATTGCAAAATCTTCTTTTGAATTATAAAACAATATTTCTATATTTTTACTTGCAACTTGTTCTGTATCTGGTTCTATTCCAAAATATTTTACTTTTTCTTTTGAATCTCCAAAAGTATTTTCATTTAAAGTTGGAAATTTTTCTAAAAAGTTAAATTCTTTTTTTAACATTGCATATAATACATATCCTTCACCTTTTTCCCAGTCACATTTATCTATAATGCTACTAGTTTCATTAAATTTTTGTTTTATTCCTTGCTCTATCTGATTTTTTAATGTTAAATTTTCTTTTCCGTGTATTTTGAAATATGAATTTTTATTTAATTGTTCAACTGTGAATGTTTGTTTATTTAGTTCGTCTGCTAAAGCAGAATATCCATCTTCAAATTCTATTTTATCCCCAATAACATCATTCATAAAGTCATTCCATACTAAATTAAATGTTCCAACCCATACTTTATTTGTATCTATTGATGATATTTTACTTGTATATGTAGGTGTCATTTCAGCCTTTTCTTTAATATTTTGTGAAATTTTTATTGTAGCATATACAACTCCTGACAATATAATACCTACACATAATACAATAATAAATATTTTTGAAACTTTATTCATTTCATCAAATCCTTTCTTTAGCAGGATTTTTCTTAATTGTTTTTTTCCTCTATGAATTAGATTTTTTGTATTTTGTAGAGTTTCTCCTAATATTTTAGAAGTTTCTTCATAAGATAATCCTTCAATATTTACAAGATAAATAGCATTTTTATATCTTTCATCTAAAAGTTCTATTGATTCTAATAGTTCTCTTTTAGTTTCTTCATTTGTAATAACATCTAACACGTCTTTTTCAATTTGCTCATCATCTTCTTTAAGAAATGTTTCTGTTATATCTTTTCTTCGTTTTTCAGTATTAATATAATTTATTGCTTTACTCCTTGCCACAAGATAAATATAGTATTTAAAAGAACTATTTTCTCTTATTTGGTGTTGTATAACATATATAAAAGTTTCTTGTGCTATATCCTCTGCTGTTTGATAATCTTTTACTATATTATAAATAAAATATTCAATTTTCTTTTTGTATTTGTTATAAAGAATTTCAAATGCTTCTTTTTCTCCATTCAAATAATCATTGTACAATTTTTTATCTAAATCATTCTCCATTTTTTACCTGCTTTCATTTATATATAACAGCAACATTTATAAAAGTTTCATATTTTTTATATTTTATTACTTTTATATAAAAAAATAAAGATTATATTTAATCTTTATCTTTTTAATTTTCTATTTTTAATCATAAAAACGCATATTATTAAAATTAATATTATGCTATTAGCTTTTAATAATAATCTATTATTCTTTATTTTTCTAAATTCAACTTTTTGTTTATTATCATAAATTACTTTTTCGTAATAACACATATAATATTTATCCGATATTTTTTGTTTTTTATTTGTAATTTCTCCCTCATATACATTGTCATCCAATGTTGTATCTATATATGTTAAATTATATTTTTCATATTTATCAATGCTAATTTTAAATTTTATATATAATGGTCTCGCAGAATCAAAGCCTAATGATTCACCAAGATCTTTAATATAAAAGTCGTTTATATTTTCTATTTCTAATATCTTTGCTATATTACTTTTACCTATATAATTAAATATAATTAATATTATTTCTACTATAGTAAAAAATACAATAGAAATTTTAAATAAATTTTTTCTCATATATCTTTCCTTTTAAATTAAAAATTATTGTTATAATACCATAAAGAACAAATAATTATTTGCCATACTTATTGTAATTTATATAGTAAATTCAAAATATTGTTAAATTACTTTCTATTGCATTTTTTCTTTCTTCGATATTTACTTTTGTAATATGTTTTGATGCAGATATTTGTATGAAAACAAATAAAACAATTGCAAGTACCAATGTTATTAATGCACATAATTTTACATTTTTATGAAAATTCTCATTAGTGCCTTGTCCTTTATTCAAAATAGAATTTGTAACAATAAATATTAGTGTAGGTATATTAAATATAACAAAAAGCAAAATACTATACATTAATGTAATAGTTTCTATTTCATTATTTGTAGCATCGTGTTTTTTAAATACTAACATACCTAATATAATATTAATAGAATTTAATAAGGACAAAATAGGCAATATCCATTTTCTTATTTTAAATCTTGAATTTAATATTTGAATTAACTCTACTAATACTATAATTGATATTATAAATAATATTCCCATTCTTTTATTCCCTTCAAATTGTAATTTGTATTACTTTTTCTTTTTATCTTTTTTTATACTTGAGCCAATAGCAAGTCCTATAATCATACCTGTACAAACACATAGTGGAAGATAATATGTTACATTGGAAATTGCTATAACTATTGCTCCAATTACTGCGCCAGCTGCAACACCATAACACATTCCTTCTCCAGAATATATATTATCTTCTTTTTGTTCTTCTTTTTCACTATTTTCTTTCATTATAAATTCCTCCAATTCTACAAATTACTATTAATCTCACTTATTTATTGTAATTTATGTTTTACTTTTGATATTTTTCTGGCATTATTGATATATCTCTTATTATATCTCCATTAATTATACGAACTTTATTTTTTTCTTCAACTTTTATCCAATTTTCTTCTATTGAAACTATTTTTCCTTGTATTCCAAAAGATTCATTAAATAAGCCAATAGTGCATACTTTTCCTATAAATTCTTTCATTAATTCTTGTGGCATTTTTCTTTTCCTACCTTTCTTTTTTCTTTTAATTATTTCTAAATATAATTTATTTGTTCTAGGTATTATAATAATACAACAAATAAGTATTACTAACAATATCAACCAATAATTTATTTCTAACACCTCCTAATATATAACACCCCCTAAATTGTAATCTATGATTATTTATCTTTCTTTGTTAATTTTTTTATTTTGTCTGAATTTGCTATGTATAATTCAGTGTACCCACATTCTGGACAAATAGCACATTTGATTTTTTCAATACAAGTTTTGAACATTCCCTTTTCTCTAATATCTATAGAATATGAAGATGCTGTAACTTCTAAATTTTCAATCATATCATTTTTACATCTTAAGCATTTTCTCATTTTCTACTTTCCTCCTTAAAATCACTATTTATCATTCTTTTTCAAATTTCTTATAAACATTATTTTCAACATATATCATCATTTGATTATATAAAAAAATATAAAATAATAATGATAACATTCCTTCTATTGCTCCAATAATATACCCTTCAACATTTTGGAATTTAAGAACAATACCTAGAATAATAAAAATTATAAAACACATAATGAATTTAGATATATGCTCTTTTTTCCACTTTTTCTTATAAAAATCTATTTTTTCTTTTAGTGTAAATGAACTATTTTCTAATACATTTAATAAATTCTTGTCTGCTACTTCCTTATATTTATCATCTAATATTTTTTCTCCAATAAATAATTCATTCAAAGTAATATTTAATATTTTACATAAATCTTGCATGATTGATACATCAGGGAGATTTAGTCCCCTTTCCCATTTGCTTACTGCATTTTTACTTATATTTAATTGTTCTGCTAGTTGTTCTTGTGTTAATTTATTCTCTTTTCTTTTTTCAGTAATGAATTTTCCAATCTTTTCTTGATTCATATTATCCCTTCTTTCAAGAATAATTGTATAATATAATTTATAAAAAATACACACACCTTTGGTTTACTTCACTTATAACTTGTAATTTGTCTTTATGAATAACTAACTTTATAAATTTAAATTTTTCCGAATTTATCAAATGGTGTTATTCTTATCCATACTTTACTTTCTATCTTTTCTATTGGGATACAACCAAAATCTCTGCAATCCATACTTCCGTCTCTATTATCTCCCATTGCAAAAACACAATTTTCAGGAACGACAAAATCATTAAAACCAATCTCGCGTCTAATCTCTGTTTTTACATTTTCTTGTAAATAATCTTCTTGTAATTCTTCATTGTTTATATATACTTTACCATCTTTTATTACGACATGTTCACCTGGTAAAGCTATTACTCTTTTTATATAACTATCTTTTCCTATTTCTAAAACATAATATGAAAATTTTAATATAAAATTTGGAGGTTCATTTTCATATTTTGCTATTGGATTTGCTTTATCTATTTCTTCTGCATTATAATTGGTTTTGCTCGGTTTTTCAAATGTTATAATATCTCCTCTACTTGGTATTTTTTTCGTAGTTCTAGTCCATCTATTTAATAATAATCTTTGATTTTCTATTAATGTAGGATACATTGAAGACATTCTTACTATTGTTGGTGTGCCTATATAGTATCTAAATAACAAAGCTAAAATTATTGCTATTATTATACAATTAATCCATTCTAGTATATTTTTAATCTTTGATTTTTCCATTATTATTTCCCCCATAAATTACTATTTCTATTTTACTCTTACATTTAAAAAGTTACTTTCTAAACTTCTATAATTCGGTACTGCAATACATACAGCTGGATATTTGAATTCTTCTGAAACATCAAGCCATCCACCTATAGATATGTTTAAATAAGATTTTCCATCTTCATTTTCAATATCTTTCATATCTATTGTATTATCGGCATTTTCTCTAACAACTATTATAGCATATATATACTTAAAATCAAACCATGTCAATTTTGGAGCATTGTGATTGTTCATTAGTTTTAAATATTCGCTATAATCAGTAATTGCTACACTATAAAAACCATTTCCTAAATCGTTCCAGTTTGAGAAATCAATTTCTGGCATATCTTTTGTTATTGTAAAGTTTCTTGAAATCATATCTTTCCAATCTGGTGGTATTAACTTTATGACACTATTAGAAGATTTTTCAGCCTTTCTATAGTTTTCATCTTTATATTGAAATGATGGCAAATTTTCAATATCAAAATCTTTTTCTGCAAGTTGCATTTCCTCACTCATATCTTTTTCATTATCTCTTAAATTTCTTGTAACATATATATTCTCTTTTTCTAAATCTCTAGAAATTTTAATTGATATACATGTTTCATTTTTATCAAAATTTACTCCATCTTCATAATGAATCAAACTAATATATAAGCCTTTGTCATCTGTATCAATTTTATCAAGCGTTAATCCTACCATACTTGTATTTTCAATAGCTGTAATAACCATAAAGTTATTTTCAAAATCTTCTTTATTCATATCTAAAATGTTATCCCATCTTGATTTAACTTCGCTATATTCTTCATAATTATTAATTTTTTTATAGTATATG
>MNRP01000049.1 GCA_001916005.1 Clostridium sp. 26_22 | reverse complement strand
ATTATGTTACCAGTATTTTTGAGCATAAAGTCAGCTTTTGGAATATTAAATAAAATATTATTCTTAATGCCATATAATGCAATTTATTCAAACTTTTCTCAAATGGTATCATATAAGTTAGGAAATATTGTTATTGATTTACCTATGATGACTATAATTACTTATATTTTAATGATGGTTATAGCATTAATTTGTGCAAAGAAAACATATAGTAAACATCAGGTAGAATAAGTAATAAAATTAAATTTTATTTTAGGATATTTTTGGAAAAAGCAAGTAAGAGTTTTAAAAATGAGAATGATATAGAATAGAGGAGTGGAGCTTAAAAGAAAACTTTTAGGCTCTATTTTCATTTGTACAGCATTGCACAAAATCAAAGCAATGTGACCAATTTAGAGCAAGTATAAAAAATGAAATATGATACATTGCGCAAAATCAATCTAATACGACCAACTTGGAGCATTGAAAATGCAAAATATTGAAGTTTTAACATTAAAAGTGTTAATTCAAAGATTTTTAATCAAAATGTTTTTATTCTAAATATCAAATTCAATTATTAATTTACACATTTGAATTATCTGAAAATAGTCGTTAATATAACACTATAAAAGATAGTGTGATGTCAAAAAGAAAAAATTAAAAAAGATTTTTTTGAAATATGAATAGTTATGTGCTTAGAAAATCAACCGAAAGGACGATTGCCAACTAACACTTGACACATACTATGCTTAAAATTTAATTTTTAAATTTACCACTTTTTAGAAATAATATGGTATAATGTTTGTAAATAGTAGATCAATTGAAAAATGGCAGATAATAAAAAATAGTAATTTATCGAGGAGGTATTTGTAATGAAAAATAAAAAAATTGGTATAGGTTCATTGTCATTGTTACTAGTAATTATTGCTTTCGTTTGGGCTTTTAATATTTTTGGAGTTTGTGTAGGAGATCACATTTTAGCAACATTGAACATACCTACTTGGTCTAATATGGCTAATGCGACTTTTAATACCAGCACTAATATTATCTATTAAATATAAAGATAATTTGTTTACAAAGGTTGGAAAATGGTTATCAATTACTTTTATTGGAATACTTTTACCTGGATTTATATTTATGATTGTATAGTAACAAATTACATAAGTCAGTAAGATTTAAAGAAAGCAATGATATTTTTAATTACTTTTTTGTTGCTTAATTACGGCAAGTATTTCCTCTGGACTTTCTATCATACCTCTTTTATACCATTCATCACATAAACCAAATACTAAATAAGCAACCATTACTTTTGAATAAGCAATAATATTGGGATCATCTTTTTTATAGTTAAAGTTTATTAAAATATTATCAACTAAAAAAACTGTAGATTTGCTTTATATAATAAATCTATTGTTTTTTTATTTTTATGTTTGTAAATTAAATGTATCAGATATTAAAGAAAATTCAGATACATTTATAATATATGGCAAGGGAAGAAAGGAAAGAACAGGATATTTGAACACACAAACAAAAGAAACGTTATTATGTTATATACAAGAAAGAGAAAAATACGCATTACAAAAGAACATTATGACTGATGCATTATTTATAACTGAAAGAAAATGTAGAATTACTCCTAGAACAATACAAAGAGATTTAAAATCATTATATAAGAAAGCCAAAATTGATGAAAATCAATATTCAGTACATACTTTAAGGCATACATGTGCAACAATACTATATAAATCAGGATATGATATAAAATTAATACAAGAAATATTAGGACACTCAAGTGTAAACACAACAAAAATATATACTCATTTATATGATAAAGAAGTAGAAAAAACTATGCAAGAACACCCATTGGCACATTTTAAAATGAAAAATGCAATGGAATTTTGTGCCTTGTAAGAAAGGAACGGTAATAAATATGAATAATTCAGAAGCAAATTTCAATTTAAATGATATTAATCCAGTTGAAATGAAAATGTTATCAGAACAAGTAGATATTTATATTAAGAGCATTAGAATTATATGCATATAATTTAGAGTATATGTTAGATGGGGAAAAAAGTTCTGATGATGAAAGACAGAAGAAAATTGCTATGTTAAAATATACTTATGAACAAGTTTTATCAGATCAAGCTGAACAAGTTAATACAAAAAGAAATAATACTAATAATTTAACTGCTTATGGTCAAAAAATGATAAATGATTCAAATATTATTAACATGATACCAAAAAACAAAGATATAAGAGTTGTATAAAAAATTTTAAAATATTAGTAAAAAAACTCACGAGAATCGTTTTTAAGCGTTTTTTATACTTTGGGCATATAGTTTATTGCTTATAATTTAAATAAAATTACCAATTTTTAAGAAGGTAGGGGAATAAAAGAAAAAATTATAAAAGTTACAAATATTTTTTAATAATCAAAAATTTAATAATTATAAAAATAAATATTAAATGATAAATATAACTTTAATAAAACTAAAATTTAATCATAATAAAAGAAGAATAATAATTTTTAAAATAAAATCATTGCGAAAGCTAAAAAAACATAAAATAATAAAATAGTAAATTATAATTGGATTCACTTTAACATATCAATAAACAATAGAAGAGAGGTAGAAGTAGATATGGAAAAGTGTAAAAAAAGGAATACAGAACATTGCACAAAATCAAAGTTTTGCGCAATAAGAGGTAGGAGTAAAATAATAGAACCCCTTTCAGAGTCCTACCCACAAATTCTTGTAGCCACTAGCCTTAATGACTTTACTAGCTATTTATTAGCTATCGTTTGACTAACATTATTACTTTATCATTTATTACTTGTAATAATGTTAGTCTAGTTCCAGATATTTATTTCTAAAATCAATTTTAAATCAGTTTTATAATTTATCCTTATAATTTTACATCTAAATAATTTTTCTATTTAAAATTTAATTTCATTACTCAATAATTTTTATTTCATATTATATTTTATATAAATTTTTCAAAAATCTTCAAAATGCCTATTTCTCTATATTTGCCGTATTTTGTCAACAACAAACTATAAACCTGAAAAATAAAAACGGCTTAAAATCGATTCTCGCGCGTCGCTTTTTTGAGGTATTTTTGCATTTTTTTATATACCTATATAAGTATAAAAAATTTGGTCATTTTTTATCTAAAATCTCTCAAACTCAGAATTATCAATATTTTGCCTAAATACTAAACAACAAGTTATATGGCTTAAATATTAAAATGGCTTAAAATCGATTCTCGTAAGTCGTTATTTTTGACTTTTTAGAGATTACTTTAGTATCTGCAGATCATTATAAAAATTGCATATATATAACTAAAATTTTTATAAACAACTTAAATAAATCTAAATATTAAATTTAGATTTATTTAATATTGCAATATTGTAATTGGCTTAAAATTGATTTTCGTAAGTTTAAATTATAATAATTAAAATACATATAAATTAAAAACAAAATATTAAAATTTGCAATTAACAAATGTTCGTTTTAAAAAATTCTATAAATTTAAAATCTTTAATTTGTAATTTTTAAAATTTTAAAATTTCAAATATAATATTTTTTTATATATAAAATATTTATATTAAATATAAATCTACAACATTAAAAATATGGCTATTCCCCCTACTCTACTCATTTTTATTCAAATTAGAAAAAATTAGCATACTTTAAATTTCTTATATAGCAGTAAAACTGCTATTTTGTTTTATAATTTGTAATTTATCTTTTGGCTTTTTTATTTACATATATATCAAATTCTACTTTCATCAATTCTCCTTTCCAATAAAAAAAGAGCAGAAATTAATCTACTCTTAATTATATATTTTTTATCTGTCTCCATATTCTGATTCAAGTGACTCTCGATAATCTCTTAAACGAGATGATTTAATAGACACAGAATTCAATGCATTTCTTGAATTATTTAAGGCTCTAACATCATTATTTCCTCTAAACAAATAATATGATGCACTTTTTATTGTTCCCATACTTTCTAGCAAAGGAAATAAATTTGATAATTGCCCGTCTTTACTATATTCTTGAATAATCCTATTTGCAAAGTTTGGATTTAATGCTCTTTGCGACAATACATTTAATACCTCTGTATCATTTTGTAATTTTCCTATTCCTCTTAATGTTCTTCCAAACATTACAGTTGGTATTTGAAATTCTCCATAATAATCATAATTAGTTCTGTATGAATTGCCATCAAAAAGGGCTTCTCCATATTGGTTTTGTCTAATTTCATTTCTCATAGATGGTCTTGGTTTATTAGCCATATTATATGCAAATTCTTCTGCTCTGTTTTGAGTAATGGATTCATCTAATAATGCAAATCCATTATAAATAGTTTGTGCTTGAGATAATTCAAGTGTTCCATTTCTAAGTCTAGTATTTAAATCATCTATAACGGTTTTCATCCATTCATTATTAATGTAATGACCTAATTCATGTGCTAAATATAATCTTGTCCTTTCTTGTTTTGTAAGAGTTCTACTTGGTTTTAAAACAGGACTTATTAATAATACATTTTCGTCTGCAATTGCTTGTCCATATATACCTCTATTATTTTTAGGTAATACTGAAACAACATTTATATTTTCCAATGATTTTAATATATTATAGAAATTAGGGTTATTTTTATTATAATATAAATATTCTTCAATATTAAATATTGATTCAAGCATTGTAACATATTCACTATTTGTATCTTTTAATTCACCATTATTAAATTGATTAGCAAAGTAATCTGTACTTTTACTTAATAATCTATTTAAATACTTCTCTATTCTAGCATTCCATTCTCCAAAATTATATTTTAAAGTATAACTTTCTATCATATCCATAACCGATCACTTTCCTTTCCATCAACTATCTCTATTATACATTTTTTAAGCATTTTTGTCAAAAATAATAAACAAATTCATCCTTGCTGAAAATCGGCTTCATGTTCATGATGTCTGTTGCGGCAATGATGGTCTTTGCAGGATACTCATTTTTTTGCATTTCTTTTAGCAAATTATCTAATTCTGTTTGTTCAGAATTGTTTGCTGGTGTTACTTTGCTTTTTATTGGTAATCCGTATTTTGCATCACATATTATATGTGCTCTAAATCCATAATGCCCTTCTTGTTTTTTACTTCCATCTTTCATTTCATATGTCTTACATGAAAAAGTTGCTATTCTTAATTGTGAATTTCTACTTAATTCTCTTCTAAATGATTCTACACTTCTGTGTCCAAATATTTTCATTGCATAAATTAAATGTAACATTGTTCTTACTGGATAATCATTTCTTCCATTTTTTCTTATTTTTTCAAGCTTTTCACATAATTTATCATCATGGATATTTTCAAAAAATATTTTTAATCTTTCTAAATCTCCTAAATTTTCAATTTCTCTATATTCAAATATTGAAATTTGTGATATAGTATTCATAGATTTTTTCACTCCTTTGTTATGTTTTTTGTTCAAGTAAATTATATCAAATTAGAGTGAAAAAATCACTAAAAACGCTTGAAAAATCAAGCATTTTTATGTTTTTGTCGTATTTTTTTATTTATCTTATTAATGGCTGTAAATGGCTTAACTTCATGTCTTTACATTCTTATTACAAATTTTACACCTACGGATTTATGGTTTCTAAACTAGCGAAATTATTCTTATATATTCTTTTAAAGAATTTTATTCATTATTCAAAAAATTCATCACTAAATCTATAATTACATCTTTTTCTTTTGGATTTGATTCAGCAATTAGCAAAGTAAGAGCTGTTAATGTATTATTATCAATTACTTGATTTCCATTTTTATATAATATTCCATAAAAATTTAGGAAATATATAAATAAGGTTGCTGCAATTCTTTTGTTTCCATCGGCAAATACATGATTTTTTACTATCAAATATAAGAAATTTGCTCCTTTTTCTTCTATACTCTTGTAAATATCTTGTCCGTGCAAAGCTTTGATAAATGTTACCAATAATCGATTCTAACCCTTTATCTCTTTCAACTGCAAAAAGCGAACTTTCTTCATTAAATTTTAATTTATTAATTATATCTATACATTCTTGGTATTCAATTTTTCTATCATCTATATTTCCTTCAATTTTCTTTAAAGTTCTATGATCATAATCGTCTAATAAGTCTAATGCTTTTGAATATCCTCCAATTACCTTCAATATTTCTTTAATGCTTTTGAATATCCTCCAATTACCTTCAATATTTCTTTTGCATCATTTCCTTCTAGTCTTTCATCAATGCGGTTTGCAATATCTATTAATTTTATAGTTTTTTCTAAATAATCTAATCTTTTTTGGTTTATTGCATAACCTTTTAGCATGTAATCTTTTAATATTTTGTTTGCCCATTGCCTAAATATAATACCTTTATTGGATTTGACTCTATATCCAATGCTTAAAATCATATCCAAGTTATAGTATTCAATATTTCTAGATACTTTTCTTTCTCCTTCTTTTTGAACTGTCGCAAATTTTGCGACAGTTGGAACATCTTTTAACTCTTCTTTTAAAGCATTATTAATATGTTTTCCTATTGTCTTTATATCTCTATCAAATAAATTCGCTAACTGTTGTCTATTAAGCCACACAGTTTCATCTTTTAAGTTTACTTCTAATTTTACTCCTTGGTTTTCAAATAAAATAATTTCATTCTTTTTTTCGTTCATAAGAACACATCCTTTATTATATAAAATTTAATTCTTAGTATATTTATTGGTACTTATATATTACAACTTTTAGCATTTTTGAACTATTGTACATATTTTATAATAAGAACAAACATTTGTCTATAGTTTAAAATAAAATTATTAATTCCTTTAAAAAAAGTTCCGGGTATCAAAGTTTTGTGCAAAAAGGAGTAGGAGTAAAATATATAGGCATACCATTTAATGCCTTACAACCAACCCTCTTATAGCTTGCTATCAAATATCGTTTGACTAATGTTATTACTTTATATATTTAATATTGTTAGTCTTGTCCCAGATTTTTTATCTTATTTCAATTCATAATTGAATCTTAACTGATTTTATAATTTATCCTTTATAATTTTATATTCAAATTATTTTTTATATTAAAATTTTACAAAAATCTCTAAAATCTTCAAATCACTATATTTGCCGTATTTTTGCAACAACAAACTATATGTTTTTAAAATAAAAACGCCTTAAAATCGATTCTCGCGTGTCGCTTTTTTGACCATTTTTTGCATATTTTAGAAATACCTGATTTATCAATATTTCACTAGCTTTATATAATATTTCTTATAAATTATATATTTAGGTTTTAAATTTTAAACATATCTTTTGCTTGACTTTATATAAAATTGCCTTAAAAAACGATTTTGAAGTGTCTAATTTATAAATAATATTATTAGTTTAATAATTAAAGTCAATCCTTAAAAATTTATAAAATAATTATTGATTATATCAATAAAATATTATCAAAAATCATTTTATACAAATGTTCGGTTTGAATTTTTTGTTTGTATAAAATTATTATAAATTTCACATTGCGCAAAATTAAAACTTAATTTAAAAAATTACAAATTTCAAATTTAAGTATAGGCATATCTTTCATTTCAATTATTTGTGTTTCCTTATCAGTTGTAACTGTGAAAGTAATGCTTTCAGTCATCTCATATCCGTCTGGAGCAACTTCTTCATGAAGTATATAAGTTTTACCTTCCTCTAATCCATTGATTTTATGAGCTTCTTTTCCTTCACTAAAGTCTTCCTTTAAATTTTCGGCTATTTTTGATACTACTGTTGACTTTCCCAATATCATTCCTAAAATTATACTTGCTAAATTTTTTATTACTTTTTTTCTTAAAATTAAACTTTCCTCTAGACTTTTTGTTATTTTGTTATAATCTCTTCCTGTGTATTATAATACATAAAAACACCTTCTTTCGTAAAATTTGTTTTGGACATTTAAATTTTACCATAAAAGGTGTTTTTTTATTATATTTTTATTATATTTCTCTACTATTTTTCATTTGTAACTTTTTTCCAATTTCATGTCCCTACGTCAGATAGATTTATACATTTTTAAAATCAACATATTTTAAAAAGTAATTCTATTTTTCTTTGATGTGACATCGACAGCTCTTTTCTTTTATATAAAAAAGCAGATAGCAAGTTTATTACTCACCATCTGCAATTTGGTTATCTTATGCTGTCTGCGATATTGCCTCGACAAATTCTTTCAGCACCATTTGATATTGTTCTTTTTCTTTCTCGCCCATCTTTGAAACATCTGGAAGCGATTCAAACAACTCTTTAACAGCACCTTTCCGAATGCTCATTAAGATAATGGTAGGGCGAACCATCTCCGCAAACATAAGAGGCTATAGCAGCATCCAGAACTTTCTCTACACCGTAATCATCAATGATTTTTTCGAATTCTTTTAATTCTGCAAAGGTGTAAATACATTTTCCATAATAATGCCACCAATGTATAAGTACCTCTTTTTCAATAGCCATTTTATTGGCTCCTTTCTTTTTGCAATCGCAAAATGTTGTAAAAATAAAACGTTGGAAAGATTTTTGGAAATTTTCCTATATATATTTTAGCATAATTTTACATAATTTGCAAAATTCTTACAGTTGTTAACAGATTTCTATTCTTTACACTTTCCTACAATCCAATTTTTCGCATTTTGAGTATTGTCTAATAGATATTTCCCTCTATATCTTTCATCATCTCCAAAAGGATAAAAATCTAATATTTTATTAACATATTCATTATCCATTGCGATTAATTGTTTTATTCTATTAAAACAACTTTCAGTTATTTCGTCCATCTCTCTAAATTCATCTTTAAAATATAGATTACTCTTGTATTGGCTCATAATGATTGTACTAATTCTTTTATTTAAAAAGAAATTTTTAAATATAGAAAACACTTTACTACTTATCTCATTAATCTTTGTAGGTTCTTTTCCTAGTTCCACCCATGCTTGTGTTAGCATATCTCTAAAATTTTCATTATTTAGATTTTTATTATAATAGTTTTGCATATATTCTGCAATTATCATATCATCTATGCAATGATTTGATAGCAATAAATCAAATTCGTTTGGAATATCTTCAAAAGCATTTTCAAAACTTTTATTTATGCATATAATTTTAGCATTTGGAAGAATCGAGTTATATTTTTCATTTATATATTCCAAGACTTCAGTATTTGTATCAATAACATATAAATTACCTTGAAAGCCAAGATCTTTTAAAGCATACGCTATTTTATATCTAAATCCTGGTGCAATTTCAACGAGATTTTTAATATTGGATTTATGTACATTTTTTATAAGTCTTGAAAATATCTGTCCTATATACCACTCCCACTCATCATCAGCAATGTTATCATTAAATTTCATATTTTATTCCTCTTTACTAATAAAATTATTTTATATTCTAAATAAAAAAAGTATTTCATTTCTCCAATTCATGAGAACAAAATACTTTTTGTAATTTACGCTATAATTAAAGAACCTTATCTTTCATCTTGCTCTTTTCCTTTTTCATCTAATCCATCCATCATTCTTCTAAATCTAGATTTTGTTTCTGGATCAAGTTTATTTATTTGTGCTGATACTTTTTGCTCTGCTCTTTCTAAATCCTTTTTTGCAGAATCTAGGTCAGCTTGTCTTGTTGCAACAACATATCTACATCTTTCTAGTTCGTCTAAAAGGTCAAGCATTTCTACCATTGGTGATTTACTTCTTTCTTCTCTAACAGATCTTCTATTTGCACTTGTATTTCTACCTGTATTTGTGCTTCCTTTTCCACTATAACTTGAATAACTACTAGCTCCCATAAAATTACCTCCTAAAATTTCTTCTTCATCATTATATATAATAACACCAAAAATGATTTTAGTCAAATTTTTACAATTTTTCGACTATCTTATATCAATTTATCTTTGTATTCTTTACCGTTAATTTTCAACTTTATATCAAAATTTAGTATATCTGGTAAATTATCAAATTCAGTTTTTTCACTAACCATAATATTACCATTTTCATCTGAAAAATGCCTCATCATGACTTCTTGTCCATTTATAATTGCTTTTGCAAATTCTATTTCTGTATTAGAATATGGTTCTATTACTAAATAATAATAATTTTCTGATAATACTAAATATGTTAGTAAGTCTTCATATATCTGCAATCCTAATTTATTTTCATCTTTTTTATTATAATTATTTCTTTTATTTGTATTTATTAAAGCATTTATAATTCTATTTGTTGTTTTTTCATCTATCTTTTTAGTATCATATAAATAAGAGATTTCTCCATAAATATTTTCATTTCCATAAAGATAATTTCTATTTGCATTTATTATATATTGTTTAACTTTAATATTAGATAACTCTGTTTCTTTACTAATTAAATTAAATAGTTCATCATACTCTTCTATAAAGTCCATTGCATTATTTATTGAATTATCTATATTTTTTTCATCTACAATATTTTCATAAAAAAATTCCTGTATCTTTTCTTTTATCATTCCTATTTTTTCATATTCTATGTATTCTGTATCATTAAGTAATAGCTTCATGCCTAACAGTATATTGTTTTTATAGTCTTTTTTTGTTATTAAATACTTTTGAAAGAATTTTGAAAAATCGAATAAATATGTTATATCTCCACTATTTTCTGCTACATTAGTTTCATAATAATTGGGTAAGAATTTTCTTGACAACACGTTAAATTTTTCATATAAGCTATCAATATATTTATTATACTTTTTATAATGCAAATTGTAATTCAAACCTATTAAATCACAAAACCTTATTTTCATATTTTCCTTGTATTTTTCATTCATTAAATCATCTAAATTAGTTTCAATTTTATTAGCATTTTCTATGTTTTCATAATCTAGAATGGATTTTATCATTAATTTTTGTCCTAGTAATTCATACCCAAAATAATTTGACTTATATTTGTTAGTATTTGAATATTGTGGGTATCTTCCTTTTACAAAGGTTGCTGTATCAAAATCAATTAAATTTCCATCTATTGATATATTACCAACTGACCATGAGCCATGTAAGAATCTATCACAAAACTTGTTAGCCTCTATCTTTGCTAATTTTTCGCAAAAGTATTCTAGCTCATTTATTGTATATTTATCTTTATTAATTAAGCTATTGCTAATGCGATAGAGCTCTTTTTCTTTATTTACTCTTATTTCTATACTACAAGGTAAATTATAAACTTCTTTTCTTATTACATCATCTGCATCCATATATTCATCTTCAAAGTCAAATCTCTCTTTTTTATCTAATATTGCCAAAGTTTCAAAAGTTTGAATGATAAAATCATCTGCTAATATATTAGCAATTACAGTTTCTTTAATTGCTGCAGATAGTGCATATTTTCCATTGCTATAAATATTTTTAGGTGCTGTTGCTAGTTTAGTTTTATCTCCTTTTATGTTAAAACAATTTTTATAAAAAAATGCTCTTCCTGATCCTAAGTTGCCACTTAAAGCTATTCCTGTAGGATCTAATTGCTTATCACTATATGCTTTTCCAGCTATTTGTTTGTTTGATTTTTCTTCATCTAAAGTTATTGAAAACATATCACTAATTCTTTGTTTTGCTGTTTGCCATTCATATTTTTCTTTAAAGATTTCTTCATATAACTTTGAATTAATATATATAACATTATATTTTTCTTTAGCTTGATATACATATTGAACACATAGATTTTCTATTTTAAAATTTTCTTTTATATTAGGAACTTCATCTATTTTTTCCATATTTTCCTACCTTATCAAATTATTTTCTTCACAAAATTTTATGCAAAATTCGCATCCATAACAAGAAGTCTCACAAAAATTTTGCTCTAAAATTTTATTTGTTATTACTTCTCTAAATCCTACTGTACCATATTTTCTTATAAATCTAACATATTTATTATTATTTAAGTTTTCCAAAATCTTTGGCAACCCTATATCAAAATAATTACCTAAAAACATGTCTTTATGCATATTAAATACTTCACAAGGATAACAATCTCCATTACATTTCATAAAGATTTTTGGACTTACAAATTTTCCAACTTCTATACTAAATCTATTATCACACTCATTTATCGCATCAAATACTGTCATTTTATATGTTTCAATTTTCTCTTTAGCTTTCATATTGCTATTTACATAGTATGAATCTGTCAAGTATATTCTTCCATCTGGAAATTCTCCAAATTTTTCTATATAAGTATTATATAATTTAGACAATTGTGATTCTTTTGCTCCTTTTAATCTAGTATGAACAATTCCCAAATTTAATTCTTCTATTGCATAATGACTAGCTACATAATTTATTATATTACATACATATTCTAATGGAACGGTTTGTTCTCCTATCGATATTTGTATAGATGGAACAAAAAATTGGTTATTAAGTAATCCCGATTCTTCCATTTTTTTAAAATACAAATCAACATTTTTACCCCAAAAGCCATTTGAAATTATTTTGCTAATATCTAATTTATTTTCAGAATATCTTATCATTTTACACATATTTTCGAATTCTAAAAATGGCTCTCCTCCAGTTATAGCAAAGGCAGGTACTCCTTGCTCATATAAATCATCAACCAATTTATATAATTCTTCATCATTTAATTTAGTCTTTCCTACTTTTATACTATTTGCTGACATTCCACAATCTTTACAATTACAATTGCATCTATTTGTAATTTCAAAAGTAAATTGTATAGGTTTTATTATATGGTCTTTATCGTTTCTTTCTTCTTGCCATTTTTCTATATCTTCGTAAAAAGTTTCTTTTTTAGAAGAATACTTTCCTATTGTTGGATTGCAATTTTGTTCATTTATAGATAAAAACTTTTCCATTATTTCATTTTCCACTATATTACACCTCCCATGTTATAACTTTTTTCTGTACCAAAATTCATCTTCTGTTGTTTCATATAATTCAAATCCTCTTTTTTCATAAAACTTTATTGCTATATCAAATTCTTTAAATGTGCATAATATAATTTCTTTATAATTTTCTTTTTTTGCAAAATTTAAAAATAAATCATATAACTTTTGTCCGATGCCTAAATTTCTGTATTTAGAATTTATATAAAAACAATTCATTTTGATGGTATTATTATTTTGTTGCAATCCGCCACAAGTTCCTATAACTTGATTTTCTTTATTTAACGCAATCCAGAAAGTATTGTTTCCAGTTTTATACTTTTCCACTAATTTATGTTCAAAATAATCTCTCCAATCTGTAAATCCAAACTCTTCTGATGTAATTTGAATAAGAAATTTAATTATATCTTCTCTTTCACCATATTTACATTCAATTATTTTTAGTTCTTTGTTTTCTACCATAATATCTCCTTTTTATTCTTGCTTTAACTTCTTTATGTGCCATTCACAAATTTTAGTAAGTGGTATATTATTATCAAATCCTATATAATTCATTAACTTTTTAAATCCATTATCCGTTTGCTCTAGTGTAATGTTACTACCAATTTCTTGATAAAATTCTTTATTCATTTCCCATAATTTAATTGAAATTTCCATTTCTTTAATCGCAGGAATTGTAGCTCTGGATTTTAGACTTACATAAGGTAACATATATGGACTTCTTGCTACTTCTCTATTTGGTAGCCTAACTACTAATCCTCCATTTTGAACTCCTATTATGAAATCACGAAGATCTACTATATCAAATATTTTTTCATTTAACATACTCGCTAAAAGGTATATTTGCTCAATATTAATTCTCTCTGGTAAATTGCTCATAACTTCTCTTATTGTTTTTCCTGTTGCACTATCATCATCAACTAATATATAATTTCCATCTTTTATTCTCTCAATTTGATGTTCTATTGTATCATGTCCTATTCTTCCAATTAAAGATATATATTTTTTCTGTATATCGCTTATATCAAATAATCTACTTGTTTCTATATCATAAGTTCCTCTATAATATGTATCAAGGCTTATTGTTTGCTTACTATTTAATACCGAACTTGCTCTTCTTAATTGTTCCTGCATGTTTATTGTTTTTATATCTAATTTATTGTTAAAAGTTTGGCTAAATAATGATATTAATTGTTTTAAAAACTTTTTATGTGCATTTTCTAATTTTTCTTCATTAACAAAATTTTTATAATTTACTAGAGGTATCATTCCTTCATTTCTTATAACATAATCTCCATCTTCTTTACTATAGTTTTGTTCATTATAACTGTACCCTTGTCTTTTTCTTATATTTCTTGAAGAATATGTTGATACTATTGATTTATTATTAACGAAAAAGTTATTTTTACCTTTAAATTTCTTTTTCATTTGGTCAAACTTCTCACTATAACCCTCTCTTTCAACACATATTCCAATTCCTTTGTTTTCAAAGCAATACATAAATTCAGCATTATCTCCACCAAACACATATGCTACTTGTATATTTGGATTTACATGTTTTTTTAAATATAATTCTAGTCTTTGTATTATGTCTGTAAAATTAATATATGTTTTTACATATATTGATTCCCAAGGGTCTATCATTAGCCATTTACTATCTTTAACACACTCTTGGCATAAGTCTAATCTTTCATAAGCATTTATTTTGTAATATGGCTTTGTTGATACATAACTTTCATGTGATGGAGATAAATAACCTCCAATAACATGATAACCTTTTTTTTCCAAGGCTTCTTTAGCAAATTCCATCATATAAATATGTCCATCATGTATAGGGTCAAAACCACCAGTAGATAATAATACTACTGGATTTTCTTTTTTTTCTTTAAAATCTATAAGTTTACTTACTGGTGTAGTAAGTAAACTTAAATTATAATAATTTAAGTCTTCCAGTTCCAAATTATCTAAAATAAAACCTGCTTTTATAACAGTTTCTAAACTTAAATATTTTTTATATACCTCGCTATAATATTCATCTCGTAATATTTTCCATGCCAATTTTACTTCTTCTGTCTTATTTTCTATCTTGCTATATGCTATATCTACATCTGCACATTTAAAATTTTCATCTAAATTTAATATATTCCAAAGATATTCTTCGCTCATAAACTTCTCTTACTATCTATTTTTAGATTGCCTTTCCTTATTTCTTTAACCATTCATTGGTTATTTTATAATAATTATCCCATCCACCTTTTACACTACTATCATATAAATCTAAATGTATAGCTGGAGATTTAGCCATATATTTATGCAAATTATATCTATGTAAATTTTCCAAATTATTTGCATAAAAATCAAATTGATTTTTAGATTCTTCATCTAAACTATTCATCAATCTTTCTTTTTCAATATCTTCCATATTCAAATAATTTAGATATAATTCTACAAAATCATAAGATGCACCAAAAACAGTTTCATCTGTCCTATTATCATACATATCTCCACTTGGTGTTGCTTTTATAATACTTTCTGGTATTTCTAATTCTTTTGCTACTTGATAAACTTCTGATTTATGAATATCTGATATTATTTGTACATCAACCATTCCATCTGATGCTTTTCCAACATACCCTAAATAAGCTCCCTCATCTTTATTAGTAGTACCACATATAATTGCTCCAAAACCCGCTTGATTTAATAAACTTGTTGTATAGTAAAGTATTGGTGTCCTACTATATGGAGCTAGTTGTCCAATTGCCCAATCTTCACCTTTTATTTCTATTACAGGCTCTAAACAATTTCTTATTTCATTGTTAACTGATGTCAAGTCAATTATATATGGTTTTAATCCTAATTCTTCACACAATTCTTTTCCCTTAATTGTAGCTTCATTTTGATTAGTTACTCCTGTTGATTCTAATACAGGTAATAGCATAGGAATTATTCGTTTTATTGGTGAATTTGCTTTTTCTGAAGCTTTTTTAATAATTCCTAATACTATTGCTGAATCAATACCTCCACTTATTGCTATTACACATGCTTTCAATCCATATTTATTCATATACTCATTTAATAAATCTGATTTTTGTTCAATATATTCATTTGCGTTAAAAATTCTTTTTTCTCTTATTTTTGTAAGTATTGATTTTAATTGTTCACTAATTTTTTTATCTGATTGTTCATTATATACTTTCATAGTAATATTCCACCTTCCATTTCCCATTCATATCTTATATGTCCATCTTGAAAAAATATTAAATTTCTTGCATTTTCTGGATTAGTATCTCTTGTGTTTTTGTTTAGTGGTAGTGATAGACAAACATTTTGACCATTTACATCATATATTGTTCCTATTCGTTCTAATTCTAGTAGTTTAGTTCCATTTTTTTCTAAAAATTCTTTTATATTTAATTTTTGCTCATCTGTTAGTTTATTTTCTTTAATCCATTCTTCTGCACTTTTTCTTCTAAATTCATCATTTACTGGTCTTAATGTAACTTGCTCTACTTTATTCTCTTTAGCAAAATTTATAAATTCTTCAACCTTATCTATGGTGTCCATCATATCTTTACAACATACACAAGTAAGTCGAAGTGAAAATCCAAAACTATGTAAATATTTTATTAAGTCTGGTAAATCTATATATTCGTTACTATTTGGCATATATATTTTTTTATTTATTTCTGGTCTATTACTAACTACTGATATTGTTATAGTAGTTAACCCCTCTTCGTACCATTCTTTCAAATACTTTTCATATTTTTCTTTATTAAGGCTAATTGGAATACAATTAGATTGTAATTCTACAAACGGAAATTGAAAATCTTTTAAATGTTTTAAATATTCCGTTATTTGTTCTGGAAAAAGTGTTGGTTCTCCTCTACTTGTTAGCATTACAGTATCGATACCACTTCTATTTGCTAGATTACCTGCAATTTTTAAATTTCTCCAATTTATATTTCTTTCTTTTAAATTTTCTTTGTTTGGTTTCACTCCAGAAACGCAGAACGGACAAGAAGCTATACAGCATTCTGTTCCTACTATTACACTAAACATCTTAAACTTCATAACTACACCTCTATAAATACTTTCTTCAAATCATTACTATATGGCATAAAAAATTCTTCAAAATATGCTCCTACACCTTTTACAATAAATTTCGCACCTATTTTTAGTTCGTCCTTATATTTAGAATCAATATACATTACTCCGATTTTATCTCCGCTATCTGAAGAACCACCACACATATAAAATTCAAAATCATTTACTTTTGACTTTGTATATTCTATTTTTATGTCTCCATCATTCTTACTTTTTAAATATATTGGAAATTTTTTATTATAAAGTAGAATATCAAAAAAGCCACTATATATACCATTCTTAATTATTACTGTTTTAATATTTTCAACTGTCTTTTCTCTAATAATTCTAGTTTCCATTTCAATAGTGTCTTCTACTAAATATCTTCCTACTTCTAAAATTATTTGATTTATATTTAATTTATTTTTAAAGTTTTCAAGCATTTCCTTACTAATATTTTTACTTTCATTTAGTCCTCCAATACTAACAAAATTTATTCCTAAATCATTATAATTTTCTTGTATGTATTCAAGCACTTTTTCTAAAGCACCATCTTCTGTTTTCAAGTTATTTTGTATATAAAATGAAATTCCATAATCATTACATTTATTTCTTAAAAACTCCAACATTTCTTTACATTCTTCTAGATTTCCGCCTAAATGTGTAAATTTATCATTAAATACTTGCGTTGTTGATAATCGTATTGCTATTTTTACTTTTGATAAATCGACATACTTTGAAAACTTAATTACTGAATTTAAATTGTCAAATGTAAAAAATCTTACACCATTATTATATAAATATTTTACAGTATCATCTTCAGCTAACACATTTATGAAACACATCTTTAACGGATTAATATTTTCTCTTTGTAAAGTTTCAAAATGATATATAGAACTAATTAAGAAACCATTTTCTTCTTTCTTCATTAAAGAGTGTAAAGTTTTTATTACATCTCCATTTGAATTTGTTTTCAATGGATAATATACATCACCTAACACACTAAAATTATTAAAGTTTTCTATTAATTTGCTTTTATTAAAATAAAAATATATATTGTTTTCTTCTAATTTTATCATTATATCCTCTTCTTTTTTATGTTTCTCCTTGATTATAACATTTTTTGTCAAAAAAATAAAGAGTATGCAGTCTATAAATTGACTGAATACTCTAAAATTATTTTATATCTATATATCAATTAATATCTTTATTTTAATTTCTATAATTTTAGTATTCTCGGTTATCCCTGGTATTTCCATTAGTGTTTTAATCTACCTATGTATTAAGCATATCCCTGTAACTACTAATATAATGCCTAATATCTGTTTTAGTGTAGGCTTTCTTTTTTTATCTTTAAAAAAGATTTATATTATTACTACCGCTATTATTGATGTTGGTCTTACATAAGAACTTAATGTTACAGAATTGCTTGATAAATAATTACTTAAGTATAATGAACAAAATTCAAATATCTGTTGAATAAATACCCATTTTAGAATTTTTTTATGTTTTATATGATATTTAAAATTATATTCCTTGGAAAATGCAATAGTTAAAAGCAAATTTAATATTGAGATAAATACTGCATTAGACCAATATTGCAAGATAAAGTGAGTCACATAGCTCATTAATAAAGAAGTTGATATTCTTATTAATAAATCTTTCTGCAAATTTTTAATTTTAGAATCTGCTATTACAAACACACCAATAACAGTTAATAAAATGCTATTATAATACTTAAAGTTAAGTATGCAGAATCCTCATAAGGATTTAAATATTTCAAACATCCAACTATTGTGTGCTGTTTTTTGTATCTTAAAAACATTGCTAGTATATAATTATAATTCCATAATTTTAATTAAAATCTGCAAATTTAAATTGCATACTATAAGTTTAAAGCAACAAAATTAATTTCTAAAATCATAAACAGATAATTGATTTTCAGACTTTATAAATATAATTTAAAATCTAAGATTATAATTAAAACTTATAAATCAATTTGTAATAATCAAATGTTCGTTTTAAGATTTTTTACCAAACAAAATTTTAAAATCTAAAATTTGAAATTTATAAAAATTTAATTTAAAATTTAAATTAAAATTATTTTATTAAATTATATATTTTATATTTTTTCTAAAAATAATTTAAGAACATTGCACAAAATATTTTACTACCTATTTTTCTGTTTTTTTGTTTTTAATATTTATTTAAAATGTATATATCTGAAAATAAGGCTCTTCCCCCTACTCCACCGTTTTTTATTAAATCTAGTAAATTTTATGCCTTTTTAGCTATTTTATCATATTCCCATTGCTTTTTTGAAACACAAAGAGATATTGATTAAATTCAATACCTCATAACTTTTTTTATAAACATTATACTATATTTTTCTAAAAAGTGTTTTTCCAATCCATAAATGCAGGATCTATTCTTCTATTTTTAATTTTCATACTTTCAGGTAATTCTAATTATATTTCATTATAAATTTTTCAAAAATCTTCAATATAAATTAAAAAACAAACATTAAAATTTTTAATTATTAAAATATTCTGATTGCTCTCCTCCTATGATTTCTCCAGTTGTAGCATCAATATAATATTTTTTATTATATAATTTTTTTACTGTTTCTATTTCTGCATCTTTTGGTTTTGTTTCTTTATTGTGTTTTACATCAACAACCCAAACATTTCTTGTAATATCGTCTGTTTTAATTTCACCATTTTCATTTGTTATATTATTTTCTAAACAATAAATAAATATATTCATTTTTTCAATTGATAAATCTGCAGTAGTATCTGATATTTTCAAATTACTAAATTCTTTTTCTTTATTTGTCGCAATTTCAATAGCTTCTTTTTTAGTAATTATAATTGGGTTATTTTCAAAATTATTGTTGTCTATAAATGTAATAGAAGATATAACAATGTTATTATCACATATAGAAAAACAAATTGTAGATATATTAGATTTATCATAATTTCCATTATACATTTTACCAAAGCTTACTTCCCACAAACTATTAATATGTTCCCTAAATGCCATATCTACTTTTTTGGTATTTACTATTTCATATTTGTTTTCATTATCAAATAATCCTAATTTATTATATATTTCTCTAGCAATTTCATTTACTTGTGTTTCTGATATCTCATCACATTTTATATCTCTATTATTAATAGAACTATCTCCAAAATACTCTAGTTTTCCTGTTTCAGCATTTATAGTTATTAATATATTATTAGATCGTAAAATATAATGACCTGAATATTCATTATTATATTTTCTTTTTAAATCAACATTTGATATTTGAGTGTTTTTATAACCTAATTTATTTATTACTTCATTTGCTATTTTTATAGCATCTTCTTCTGATATATAATTTTCTTTTTCTTCTTTTGAAATTTCTTTTTCTACATTTGCATTTTCTTCTTCTTGATTTACTATAACAGGTTTTTTCCAAACTTTTTCATACACTATATAGCTTGTTGCAAATACTCCAGTACATGCCATAATTAAACAAGATGTTGTTGTTGCTAGTTTTAATAATAAATTACTTTTTCTTTTATTCTTGCTATTATAAAATGCATTTTTAATAGCGTAATCATAACTTAATGGTTTTTCAACCTCTTTTTTTAGAGCTCTTTTTATTTTATTTTCAAAATCATTCATACTCATTTCCTCCATAATTCTTTTTTAATTTTTGTCTTGCCCTATAAAGATGAGTATTAATAGTATTTTCATTCATTTTTAATATACTTTTAATTTCTTTTACAGAATAATCTTCCATATAATAAAGAATAATAATTAGTCTCTCTTCATAATTTAAATTTTTTATAATATCATAAAAATTTAATTTATTTTCTACATCAATTATATTATTGGATTTTAATGTTTCAACATTGTATCCATCTATTGAAATATCCGTTTTATATTTTCTTCTATAAATTCGATTGCACTTATTAATAAGTATTTTTATGACCCATTTTTTAAATTTATTTGGATCATTTAATCTTTTTATTGATTTATATGTTTCTATCATAGTTTCTTGTATAGCATCTTCTATATCTGTTTCATTGGCAATTCTTGTTTTGGCAATTTTATATAAGTCATCTTTTATATATAATATCATCTTTGTAAATGCATCTTCATCTCCAGCTTGTGCCATTAATATCAATTCTTCCAATCGTTTCCTCCTTTCTATACTCTTTATTTAATGAAATTTATATACTACTACACTCATTTTACATATAATAAGAGTCCATAATTATAATTTTATATTTCAAAATTAATATAAAATTATAAAAAAATAGAAATTATATTGCAAATTTCTATTTTTTATTATACTTTAATGGATAAATTAATTTTTTATTAAAGTATTTGTACCATTTTTATTTTTTATAAATTTTTTTCTTTTTATTTTAACACATATAGTTACTACAATGGTTGTCAGGCTTATAAATATGGAAATTTTAAACATATCATCATAATTAAAAGTATTACTATATAAATATTCATCTATATAATAACTTTTTTCAGAGGTATATAGATTAATGGATTTGATTTTACCATCATTATAATAAAAATCTAAACTTTCATAATCCCATAATCCCTGACCACATAATTCCATTCTAGTCAAATTGTTTATGTTATTAATTTCAATATTATCTTTATGCAGTATTTCTTCAATAGCTGTAATATTACTAGAATTAACATCTAATTTATATATAGGACCCCAGAATGTCTTAACAAAACTAATACACAAAACAGTAACAGGTGAAATTATTAATACCACCTTTATAAGATTTAAAAATATTTTCTTTATCATAAAAAACCACTTTCTACTTTCATATCGTTTTATTTTCAGTTTGTGTAATTATATTATCACACAAGCATATAATTATCAACCAATTCTACTCTAAATATAAGTTATTAAAAAATTGGTAATAAAAATGGAAGTTGAATAAAATAAGTTATTACTCTAAAGCATAGCGAAACAATTGCTAAAATTAATAAATTTGAAGAATCAGGATCTAATTCAAAAGTAGAGAGAAACTCTTTAAACTTTTATTGTTGAATAGAAATTGTAATTCCGTTTATGTTGAAAAAATGTACTCTAATTTTTTATTGCATAAAAAAATGAAAGCGTTTTAAACAAAACTCGTTTAAAATTAGATTATTCACTAAATAGTCCTAAAACTAATTGACGCCATTTAGTTAGTTCAATTTGAGAAATTCAATATTTAATAATTCTATTTGATTAGAAATAAAATCTGGATTTAAATCTATATTATTTACTAATTCTGTAGAAAGATATTTTTTATTATCGTCAGGAAAAATTGTAACAATGTTTCCATCAATATCATCTCCTAATAAAATTCCACCTAATAAATTAGCACCTGACGATATTCCAACACCTATTCCAAGTTTTCTTAAAAGTTTTCTAGACATATTGATTGCATCATAATCATTAATTAATATTATTTTATCTATTTTATTTTTATCTATTAATTCTGGAATGAAGTCATCTCCAATTCCTTCTATTTTATGTTGGTCTAAAATTATTCCTTTAGACATAAGTGGCATTTTATCAGGTTCTATGGCTGTAATCATTAAATTTGGATATTTTTCTTTAAGCTTTTTACCTGTTCCCATCAAAGTTCCACCTGTTCCAACACCAGATACTAAACCACTAATTGGTTCTGAAAGTTGATTTAATATTTCTTCTCCCGTTGTTTCATAATGTGCAAAAAAATTATCCATATTTGAAAATTGATTTGTAAAGAATCCATTTATTTTTTGTGCTAATTTTTTTGCTTCTTCAATACATTTTAAAAATCCACCTTCTTCTTTCGAAATAAGAAATATATTTGCTCCATAGCTTTTCATTAATTGTATTCTTTCTTTACTAGCCCAATCAGGCATAAAAATATATACAGGATGATTATAGTAAGCCCCAAGTGCTGATAATGAAATTCCTGTATTTCCACTGGTTGCTTCTATTAAAGGTTGTTTTTCTTTTAAAATTCCTTTCGCTTTTGCATTATTTATCATATAAAATGCAACTCTATCTTTTATACTACCAGTTAAATTATAATATTCTAATTTTACAAAAATTTGTTTATTTTTTTCTTTATATTTGTAGTTTATTTTTATCATTGGAGTATTTCCAATTATGAAATTTTGTTCAAACATATTTTTCCTCCTTCATAAATAATATTCAAATAAAAATAAAAAAAGAATAGAACTTTTAATTCTATTCTTCAATAATATATCCAGTTATATCTGGTTTTTTTATATCATTATCTGTAACTATATTGAATTTATAATCATAATCTATAACTAAATCATTTTCATTATTTTTTTCAATATGTCTAACAGCCATACCAGTTTCTTTATCAATATAGCTTTCATTATTCTTGTCTTTTATTAAATAGCATTTTTTACCATTACAAGATGTTGAAATTACACTGAAATATGTTGAATTACTATTTAGAAAGATTATACTTTCAATTTTATCTTTTAAATTAGTTGGTATATATGTTACAGGATATATTCGACCTTCTATAAAAGATTTTTTTATATATTTGTTTTCTCCTATTTCTTGTAATAATATTTGATCATTTCCTTTTTTATAATATATCATTTTTTGTATTTCTTGAGTGTCTGTTGAAAATCTCGTCCAAGTTCGTAAATAATCTTCTCCTTTATTGTAAATTTCAGTTGTTATAAAATAATCTCCTTGGTATGAATTTAATTTAATATAATAATTATCATATGATTGATTTTCTTTAGCCTTTTCAGAAAGTGATGATAATATTATAGTTTTCCTTCCTAGAATTGTTATAAAAATTATTAATATAATTATTATGATTGTTTTTAAAGTTTTTAATTTTTTATTGTATTTTTTTATATAATTTACTTCATTTTTATTTGCTTCTTTATCTGGTTTTTGGATTTCAGTTTTCATGTTATTAAACATTTTTTTGCAAGTATTACATTCTCTTAGGTGTTCTTCTATAAATAAATTTGTTTCCTCATTTGTTAAATCTTCAACATAATTAGGTAATAAATCTTGAACAATTTTGCATTCATTTTTTCTACTCATATTAATCAACCTCCTTTAATTGGTTTTTACCTCGATAAAATGTGACTCTTGCCCAAGTTTCAGTTTTATTTAAAATATCTGCTATTTCTTTAAAGGTTAATTCTCCTGATATTCTTAAATACATTACTTCTCTTGTTTTTTCATCTAGTTTTTGCATTTTCTTATATAGAGAAATTTTTTCATCATCTGATATAATTTTTTCTTCTAATGATTTTTGTTCAGTAATATTTATTAAATCTTCTTCAGATAGATTAGTAATCTTTTTATTTTTTCGACATTGGTCAATCCATAAATTTTTAGCAATTTGGCATAACCATACAGACATCTTACACTCACCTTTATATGTATTAATTTTTTTGACAGCTTTGTAAAAAGTTTCTTGGGTAAGTTCTTCAGAAATATCACTATTACGAGTTAGACAGAATAAATATTTATTTACTGTTTCAAAATATTCTTTGTATATTTTTTCAATATCCTGCATAACTTTTTCCCCCTTTGTAAATATGACGCAAAAAAATTATATTTGTTACAAAATTCCTAAATGTTCTAATAATATTTTTATTCCAATTAAGATTAATATAATTCCACCTGCTAATTCAGCTTTTTTCTCATATTTGCTACCAAATTTATTTCCAACTTTTGTACCTATAATTGATATTACAAATGTTATTATACCTATCATTGAAATTGCTAAAAGTAAATTTACTTTTAAAAATGCAAATGTTATTCCAATAGCAAGTGCATCTATACTTGTAGCAACAGCTAATACAAACATTGTTTTAAAACTTATATCATCATTACTTTCTTCGTCATCTTCTTCCTTGCTAAAAGCTTCTTTTATCATATTTCCACCAATTATTCCAAGCAAGATGAATGCAATCCAATGATCTATATTTGTAACAAGACTTTCGAATGCTGAACCTAAAAAATATCCTATTGTTGGCATAAGTGCTTGAAATCCTCCAAACCATAATCCTATAATACATGATTTTTTACAGTTAATTTTTTTCATTGAAATTCCTTTGCAAACAGAAACAGCGAAGGCGTCCATTGCAAGACCAATACTTAATAATAATAATTCAATAACTCCCATTTTTTCACTCCTATTTTCACATATAAAAAGACTCAACTGTAATCTTACAGATAAGTCTTTAAACTTATACTATATTAATATTTCTTTATTAATACTTTTATACTAAAAGATATTATTAATAACCTCTTAAATTTTTCTTGTTCAAATAATGTCATATAATTTTTACACCTAATAAATATATTAAGTCTAATGCTTGAACTTGATTGATTGTGGCACCTTTTATATCATCTATAGAAATTGCTATTCCATCTATTTTACATTTTGATAAATCAATTCCATTTAAACTTGTTTGAAATATTTGTATTTGTGTCAAATCCGCTTCTTGAAATTTTATATTTTTTACTTTATTATTTTGTAAATTTGCATTTTTTAGTCCTGTTTCTTTAAAATATACATTTTTTAAATCTGATATTGTTATATTAGTATAATTCATATTAACATTTATAAAATTTGTGTCTAATAATGTATTTTCATTAAAGCTACATCCTGTTAATTTGCAATTATTAAATTCACATCTTATAAAACTACAGTTTTCAAAAATTGTATTTGAAAAATTACAATTGTTAAATTGAATATCTATAAACATGCATTTTTCAAAATTACTATTTATTATAGTTGTATTGTTTATTATTGATTTACTTATTGTGATTTTTAAAATTTCTATATTTTCTGTTTCATACTCTTCTAGTTTTATTTTTTCTAAGTCATCATTTTCTTCTATTTCTTTTTGTAAATCTTGAATTTGTATTAAGTTATGTTTGGATATATTCATATTATTCTCCTATTTAATTTCACTATATTGTTATATCATAAAAACAGATAATTATCAAATAATTATCTGCATTTTACATTTTTATCCTATCATTGTTGAAATATTTCCATATAAATACAATCTTAATATTCCACAAATTATAAGATGAACAGGATATATTATATAAAAGAAATATTTCATTCCTTTCCATGTTCCTCTTTTTCCATTATATAATTTTAATAATGGTATTGCTAATACTGTCCCCATTTGAATGATTCCATATTGTATATTTATAAAGATACAATATACTAATGAATATATGCCAGTAAATACTGTTTGACTTATCATTTGTTTTTTAAAGTTATTTCTATACTCATAGTTATATATAATTATCATTACTGCAACAGAACTCCAATCTGATGGAAATCCTAATACACATAATAAAAGTATAAATAGTGTTTTTACTTTATTGTTTAGTTTGGAGTCTTGTATCATTATTCCTATAAGACCTAAGGCTAATGACCACATTATACTTGTTTGATTAAAACTTGTTCCATTTTTGAATGGAATAAAATTTATTCCAAATGCAAAACAATATGCAAAATGTGAAATTACTGCAAATATTAATAATCTTGTTAAATATTTTTTTCTATCTTTTGTGTAATATGCTCCTTCAGCTATGAAAAAGCAAAATATTGGTGCTACAATTCTTCCTATCAAATGTAATAATAATACTATTGTTCCATTATTATAACCTGGTTTTATTACCCATAATAGATGATCAAATATCATTGCTAATACAGCTATTAATTTTAATTGATTTGAGTTCAAAGATTTTTTCATTACATTTTCCCCCTTTTATTTATAATAATAGTATAGTATTTATAGATATTAAAGTCAAATGATTTTTATAAAATTTAAAAGAGGACTCAACTCTGAATCCTCTTCCCTATTTAACAATATTGACTTATTTCATTTGACGGAATAAATGTAATTGGTCCTTTATAATTTCCTTTCTCACACATTTCCAAAACATATTTGAAAAAATCTTCTGATTTGATCATTTTGGGAACAGGTACTGCAAAAATCCCAGGTGCTTGAAATCCACATAATTGTGTCGAAATAGTTGCCTCCTCTTGGTTTAATACTTTAGAAATTGCCACATCATAGTATTTGTTTCCTTGTTTCATCTCATAAGCTAAGTCATCCCAAACTCTCCAATTTGCCCAAATAAATAAACCAACTTCCCCCTTGCTTTTTGCTTCGGTTAAAGAATCTCTTAATAGTTTTTCTGTCATGTTTTTTATCTCCTTGTTGTAATAGGGTATATTAGAACAACCATATTATTTTATCACATTTATATTTTTTAGTCAAAGCTAATTTGCATTTTCTTCATATAAACTTTCAAATATATTATAGATTTCTATATTCTTCTTTTTCATATTAATTGGTCTTAATGTTCTATCTGTAAAGCAATGTTTTGTAAATGCATCTATTACTATATCACCTGTTTTTTTGTTTGTAACATTATAATTAACAGTCATTCTTATTCCATTAAATTCAAATATATATGGTTCTATTACTATAATGTCACCACTAGTTACATGATGCTTGTATTTACAGTCAACTTCTAATGTAGGAATTGTAAAACCTTCATTTTCTAATTTTTCCATTGGAATATTTAATTCTTCCATCCATCTGCTTCTTGCTTCTTCTAAAAATCTTATATAATTTGAATGATGTACTACTCCCATTCTATCTGTTTCATAATAATTTATCTTTCTTTCATATTTAAAACTCATTTTTTCCTCCAATCAATTCTTATCTAGAATGTGTTATTGTTTCATCTTTGTGTGTATTTCTTCTTAATGTTTGATCTGGAATAACTTTTGTTCCATCTGCTAAAATGAGCTCTGGAAAAACAATTATATATCCTGGTGTAGAAATTTCACATAAACTTCCATTTTTATCTGATGTTATTTTTCTCCATTTATAATATATTTCATGTCCTGTTGTTTGCAATGCAACATTATTACCTATTTTCACATTATCTCCTATTGTTATATTTCCAGCTAATGTCGGACTATTTCCAATTTTTACATCATTTCCAATTTTTACTGTTCCAATACAGTCAACAAAAATATCATTTCCCATAACTAAATTTTTTCCTTGTAATGGAAATAATGCATCTAATATAGTTTTTCTACGTCTTATAGATATATCTTTACTATTATATTCGGAACATAATTTATGAGATAGTTCATATATTTTTGATATTGTTGGCTCCAAAGTATTATATTTTTTATAATTTATAGCTCTTATATATTGTGAAAAATCACCTTCTATACCAAGTTCTTTTAAATGTGCTAATATATGTTTTATTTCATCATCTGTTCTTTTTCCTTCTCTTCCTGGTTGTTTTACTAATGTTTCATAATTTTCACTTATTGTTTTATATTCTCTACAAGGTTCTCCAAATGAAATCATATTTGGAGCCAAATTTGTACTTCTAACAATATGGCTTCCCATTCCAATGACACTTCTTTGACCTACATTTGCATAATCATCAAATTTTACATTTGCACCTACCCATGTATCTTTTCCTATTTTTATTTTTCCAAGTTTTGAAGTTATATTGTTTGTTCCGAATTCTACATTAGAAGCAACAAATACATAATCTTCTAAATGTACTAATGATGATGCATTAAAATGTACTCTTGCATTAATATAATTATATCCATCTAAATCAACTGTACCGATAATTGCATATAATCCATCTCCACCTCCAAATATTGGTCCGTGTCCTGGAAATAATTTATCTAAAATATCATTTTTTTCTTGATTATAAGCATCTTTTTCTTCTTGTGTTTGAGCTTTACTTATTAAACTTGATAATTCTGTAAATCTAATACAATATTTCTTTGATAACTCTAATAATTTTTTATATTCTGAATCATGTATATCAAATTCTTTTCCTTCATACATTTTTTCAATTTCTGAAAGATTGCCATCAATTCCTAATGTTCTTAAATGTTCTAATTTTTGTTGGACTGTTAACATATCTTTACTCTCCTTTACAATTATTGCTATTATATCATTTTTTATTTTATTTGTAAATAAATATTAAAAAGAGCACATTTGTGCTCTTTTATTCTATTTCAAATTAATAATTAAAGGATCCATTTCATAATATATTCCTCCATATGATTGTTCATCATTTACAGGATTAATTATTGATTCAACTGGAACTATTTTTATATAGTCTGTATCACATTTTTCTATTAATAAATATTCAATTGTTTCCCAAACAGCATTAGAATATGTTTTAGTTGGAATATCATGTGGATCGTAATCTTCTCTAAATCCATTACTATATATTAATGTATGTTTATTACTAGTTCTAAAACAAGAAAGTTCTTTTCCATTTGCATCATATACTTTATATTCACTTGTTAATGGTAAATGTTCAATATTATGATCTGAATATTTATTTGCAAATGCTTTTGAAGATTGTTTACTTGCAGAATGATTAACTTGTACAATTGTTTGCATTGGAGAATCTACCACTTTTTCAACAGTTTGAGTAATATTTCTAAATTCAGATATTATTTGTGGATTTTCTATGACTTTACTATCTTTTAATACTTCATTTTTTGATACATTAACTTCAAAATCAAAAGATATATCTTTAATATATTTATTTTCTTCATCTATACTTTGTAATAAATTTTTTGCAAACCATTGACAATTACTTGACCAATAACTTTGCATACTTTTCCAATCTACTGTATTAACTAATTTATTGTTTTTTAGTGAAATTTTAAAATTTTCTTTTCCATTTAATTCATCATCTGTTAAAGCATACATTGTATATACTTTATATTCATATTCATTTATTTTTTCTACTTTTTGATAATTATTCACACAATATGGAATATCATCAATATAAATACTTGCATACCATTCTTGATTTGGATTAAATTTGTCATAATTTTGTATTCCACCAACTTGTTCTGTATTAAGTGCTAATCCAATTTTATACCCAGTATGTTTTCTTTCTTCTAGCTGTTCATCAATTTTCTTTAATTGTTTTTCTAAATATTCTTCATATTCTGGAGTATTTTTTATATCAGTATCTATGTCATAATTTCCAAGTTGAAATTTTTTTGCAAGTTCTTTATTTCCTTCTTTTTGATATTTTCCCCATAAGATATGTCTTACATCATTAACCACAGTTTTTTTGACTTCTTCTTTTCTTTGTTCGTATTCAGCATCATCTGATTCTTTATATATTGTTTGATCAAGTTTTAAGTTTTTATAATCTTCTTGACTTAATTTTACATCAAATTCTAATATTGTTATTCCTTCATTACACATTGTTGATGTTAATTCAATAGTAGTTTCTCCATATGCTATACTTTGATTTTCAACAGGTTGTTTATAATTTTTATATTGTTCAATGAACTTTGTACCAAAAGAATTAAATATAGGTATTTCACTAATATTTCCTCCTGTAACTGCATATGCAATTCCAAAACTTCCAATTAATGCTCCAATAATAGAAGATATCATTATAATTACTTTAGTGATGTATTCTTTTATTTTATGTTTTTTCTTGTAATATAAAGCTTCATTTATAGCTTTTTCATATGTAATTGGTTCAACTATATTTTGACTCAAAATTTTTTTTATTTTATTATCTAACATATCCATAAAAATCATCCCCTTTTATATATTTATTTTTAATTTTCTCTTTTCCTCTTCTTAATCTTGTTTTAATTGTATTTTCATTTGATTTTAATATTTTAGCAATATCTTTAATTGAATAATCTTCTAGATAAAATAACAATATTGCTATTCTTTCGTCATAATTTAAGTCATTTAAAATGAAATAGAAATCTATTTTCTCTAATTCAGTATAATTTTCTGAATCAGAATAATCAGGCTCTTTTTTTAGTTCTTCAAATGAAATATTTCTGCTTTTATTTTTCTTATATATTTGATTACATTTATTTACTAATATTTTTATAATCCATGTTTTACATGATTCTTTTTTATTTAATTTTTTTATATTTTTGAATGCTGATATCATTGTTTCTTGAACAGCATCTTCTATGTCATCTTCGCATGACAATCGACATCTAGCTATTTTGTATAAATCTTGTCTAATTGTATGTATTAATTGTGTAAATGCTTTTTTGTCACCTTTTTGTGCTTTTTCAACTAATTCTTCCATAATTTCCTCCGTATAATATGTACACATTTTACATCTATATGAGCTCTTAGTCTACTAAAAAAGTTTCATAAAAATAAAAAATATCATATCACTTGAAGTAGGATTTAAGTCAAGAGTAATTTTGAAAAAAGAAAAAGTCACACACCTCACATTTAAGGTATGTAACTTTTTTCTAGTTGTTTTCGATTTTCTAAATTACTAGAATTTTCTTTTATATTTTCATTCCAATTATATCATTGCTACAAATTTATTTGATAGAAAAACAAATATACAAAATCCAAATATAATTATAAAAATTGATAATATTAAATAGACAATTATGCTTGTTTTTACTTTTTTCATAACTTTAATATTTAATGGAAATAGTAATAATATTATTGGTATTACAGGTAATAAATAACATACATAAATATTAGTAATATTACCTAAATATTTTATAGACAACATTATCAATAAAAAATATATTTCAAAACCCAAGAAACCTGTCATAAAATTATATATTTGAGATACTATTAATAAATATTTATCATCAAAATTATATTTTAAAAAAATTATAATTGTCAATATACTAATTATCCACATAAATAACGCAATCCAATAAATCATTACTTATCTCCTTCTAATCTTCAAATCTAATTATTTTCTCCTGCTACTAATACATCAGTATTATCTACTTTTAATGCAAAATAAGGCTTTTCTTTGTCTTCTTCTTTTAAATATAAAATAAAGTCATCATTATAAATAAATTTTCTTCCTGTTTCAAATACTTCTTTTTCTAAAGCTTCTATTAAAGCTTCACTTTTTACACTTCCACCATAATTATTTAGTTCAAAATCTATTGTTTGAATTGCTTGTCTAATATACCAGTCTGTTCCTTTTATCCATCTTCCACAAAGTTCATCATAATTTATTTCATCATTAATTTTAATAAATGGTATATTTAGAACATCATTTTTATTCCAATTTCTATTTCCTGGATATTTTGCTTGCTTTTTTAACATTTCTTTATAATTTTCTTCAAAGGATTTGTTTTCTCCTGTTGTTCTATATAGATAAACTTCTTCTCCTTCTTTCGTCTTTAGCTTTATTGCAAAATCTTCTTCTGAGTTATAAAATAATATTTCAATATTTTTACTTGCATTTTGTGAAGTATCTGGCTCTATTCCAAAATATTTTACTTTTTCTTCAGAATCTCCAAAGATATTATCTTTTAAAGTTGGAAACTTTTCTAAATAATTAAATTCCTTTTTTAACATTGAATATAATACATAAGCCTCTGAATTTTCCCATTCTACTTTATCCAATATTTTACTATCTTCATTAAACTTTTCTTTTATTCCATTTTCAATTTTATCTTTTAAGTCAAATGATGCTTTACCATGAATTTTAAAGTATGAATTAGAATTTAATTCTTTTGCTGTGAATGTTTGTTTATTTAGTTCATCTGCTAATTCTGATGGACCATCTTCAAATTCTATTTTTCCACCAATAACATTATTCATAAAATCATTCCATACTAAATTAAAGGTTCCACACCATACTTTATTTGTATCTATTGATGATATCTTACTTGTAAATGTAGGAGCCATTTTTGCCTTTCCTGAAAAACTTTCTACAATTTTTGCTGTTGCATATACTCCTCCTGCAAATAAAATACTTATACATAATATTGCTATAATTACTTTTGAAACTTTATTCATTTCATCAAATCCTTTCTTTATTAGTATTTTTCGTAATTCTTTTTTGCCTCTATGGATAAGATTTCTAACATTCTGAACTGATTCTCCAAGTATTTGTGCTGTTTCTTTATATGTAAGTTTTTCAATTTGAGTTAAATATATTGTATTTTTATATCTATCTTCTAGCATATTTATAGCATTTATTATTTCTTTTTGTTTTTCATTTTTGGTAACTATATCAGCAACATCTTGTTCAATGCTATTAAATTCGTGTAATACATATGTTTCATTTATTTCTGTTCTCTTTTTTTCTGTATTTATATAATTATATGCTCTGCTTTTAGCTACTAAATATATATAATATTTGAAAGTATATCCTTCTTTTATTTTATTTTGCATAACATAAACAAATGTATCTTGTGTTATATCTTCTGCTTTTTGATAGTCTTTGACAATATTGTAAATAAAATATTGTATTTTTTCTTTATACTTGTTATACAACAATTCGAATGCTTCTTTGTTTCCATCTAAATATTCATTATATAATTTTATATCTAAATCTTTTTCCATATCTTACCCTGCTTTCACATATACAAACAGTTGAAATTAAAAAAAGTTTCAAAATCTTATTTTTTTTATTTTATCATATCTCCACCAAATGCTTCCATTTATTCTCTTTCTTTTATTTCTGTGATATTTCCACTTTTATCAAATTCATATATTACTTTACATCGTGAATTTTCATCATAATATTCTCTATATAATGGATGTTCATAATCATCATAGTCATAAAATTCTTCTATATGTTCTTTTGTTTCATGATATGCAAATATATTATATTCTTTATAATAATATACATTTTTTCTTAAACGATTAGTTTCATATTCTACTCCACAATATTTAATATCATCTATTTTTTTAATGCTTGTTGTTTTTATAACCCAACATAGTAACAAAAATTCAACAAATCCAACAAAAATTATAATTAATGTCCAAAATATTATAAAAAATATTTTTACTCCTTCTTTTTTTACATCTTTTAATGAAAGAATTCCTAACCAAAACACTCCAAATGTAATCATAAATGATGCTAACCATATAAAATCAGATCTTAAATGCCAATTAAAATTTCCAATAATTTTATTTATAATAACAATTAAAATTCCAGCTATTATTAAAACTATACTAAAAATTACTTTTTTCTTCATATTAATTTTTTCCTTTTTTATTAATTATTTTTTACAATTCCATCTCTTTTCATTTTATCTATTATTTTTGTATAAACTCTATCACATACCCATGGTTCAGAAGATACCTTCACTACTTCATTTATTGGGAACCACTTTACACCACTATTTTCATCTTCTTTTATGTGTATTTCTTCGTTTTCGTCCGCTTCTAATAAATATGTTACATTTAAGTGAACATGTGAACCAACATATTTTCCTCTTTTTTCATGTCCATCTACAGTAACTATTTCTATTGAATAAATATCTTCTGAAATTGGTCTAACATTCTTTATTCCTGTTTCTTCTTTTGCCTCCTTCATAGCTACATATAAAAGATCATTATCTCCATCACTGTGTCCTCCTGTCCACGCCCATGAATTATAAATTTTATGATATATCATCAAAAGCTTTGTTCTTTCTTTATTAAGAATAAATGCTGAACTTGTAAAATGTCCATATTCATTTTGTCTTGTTAATACATCGTCAAAATCTTTAAGATATTTTAACATTATTCTTTTATCTGTTTCTTCTTGTTCATTATATGGAACAAATTTTTCAAGATTTTCTTTTAATTTATCAGTATTTACCCTTTCAAATGATTCCTCATTTGATTTCATTTTATGTATCATTATATAATTCTCCATTTCTTTATTTATCTCATAATTATATGTTCGAAAAAACGTTCTTGAAACTCTACTAAAGCTTCAATGGCATCATTACTATAATTTTTGTCTTTAGGAATAATTACTAACTTATCGTCATCATCATTAATTCTATGGATTACCGCTATACATTTTCCTGTAAAATCTTTTATTGGCTCAAAAACTCCTAATACATAACAATCAATTTCTTCTCCATCGCCACTAATTGTATTTGGAATAAATCCATAATTAACAGGATAAATAAATCCGTGTTTAGGATGTTTACTTCCAAGTTCTCTATCTATTTTTACACCAATAATCTTCCCTATATAATCTGTATTTGCCATCTTACTCTCCTTAATAAATTACTATATATTTTATATCATAAAAGCAGATATTTATCAATAATTATCTGCTTTATAACTTTATTTTAATATAATAATTCTTCCTCTATTTGTTCAATAGAAATTGGACCTTCTCGTAAAATTTTCAATTCATTTGAAGTACAATCAACAATGGTACTTCCTATACCAAATGAAATTTCTCCCTTCATCATTCCATCTAAATTAGAACAACATCTTTCTATTTCATCTAAGTTTTTACATGTAGGTTCTCCACTTTGATTAGCACTACTCATAAAAAGTGGACTTCCTGTTTTTCTAATTAATTTTTCTAAGGCTTTTGATGTTGCCATTCTTACTGCAATAGTATCCCATCCGTTAGTAATATACTCTGGTAGTCCTTCTTTTTTTCTTAAAACTAGAGTAATTGGTCCTGGCATAAATTTTTGAATTAACTTTTCTGTTCTAATATCTATTATTGCAATTTCTTTTATTTGTTCTTTATCTGCACACATTATTGGAAAAGGTTTTGTAATTGGTCTATTTTTCGTCTTTATTAATTTGTTATATGCGTTTATTGAATTAATATGTGCACATACTCCAAATACAGTATCTGTTGGAACACTTATCACTCCATCATTTTTTAAGATTTCTGCTAATTTATCAATTTCATTTTGATTGTATCTTTTCATGTTTTATCTCCTCATTATATTTTCAATAAGTATTATATCATAAAAATTGGCAAAAAATTAAAATACTCTCATTTTATATAAAACTTATTTGTTCATTTTGATATGTAATCCAGCTTTTCTGTTTAGCTTCTGTTATCTTATCTCCAATCTGATTATTTCCAATTAAAAATGGAGAATTTTCATTATGTTTTCTCATGTTTTCAATAACTAAACATTTATTAGAATTTGCATAACAATACTTGCATAAATGCCCACATGTGTTATAAGCTCCTATATCACTTCCCATAAGACAATTACATTCTTGCCTTAAATTTTTCTTTTTAGGTGGCTCTAATTTACAATTAATTGATTTTTCTATAATTTCTTGACTCATACAACCATTACATTTTAAACCATATTCTGATAAGAAATTCTTTTCGCAACAAGCATGAATTGTAATATTGTTTGATTTTCCTATTTTAGCAAATTCTTTTGCTATTCTAATTTGTTCTTCTTTTGTTGGAGGGCGCAAATCTGGTGCATTTCTTTTAACTTTTTCGTACAAATCTAAAAAGCTAATTGTACAATTATGAGTATATCCTTTAAGCTGTTCTGCATCCTGTATTTATTATCATTTTTATTTACTCCTTTAAATCTTCTATTATTTTGTTTGTATCTTCATCAAACGAAATTGTTTTATTTTCTATTTCTAACATTGGACTTGGATAATCTTTATTTATTCTAATAAGTGTTGTTCGTAAATTATTTGCTGTTATTTTCTCAAAAGGAAACCTAATAATTCCTGGTGTATTAAATCCAACTCCTATTTCTAATAATACCACATTCTTATTTTGAATTTTATTTAAAAATTCATCATATCTTTGTGACATTTCATACCAATGTTCATCTTGAACAAAATTTTCATCTTTTCTTAGATTCATATCCATATTGCCACCACACACAGGACATTTCATTACTAATTAAGAGATATGGAAAAATCTAATCTTATTCATCGTGAAGTTTTTGCTGAAGTTCCACCTAGAGTTGAATATTCTCTTACAGATACTGGTTGGAGCTTAAAGCCTATTTTAGATTCTATGGTTCAATGGGGAAATAATTATCGTGAAATGCAAAAATAGCAGTACATTAAACTGCTATTTTGTTTTATAATTTGTAATTTGGCTCTTACTTATTCCAAGTCATTGTGTATTCTATTTCAGCTGTATCTTTATCTATATTTTCGCTTGTAATTATAAAATCATTCTTTTTA
>MNRP01000048.1 GCA_001916005.1 Clostridium sp. 26_22 | reverse complement strand
CAATGAATGTCCTTATGTAGAATATGAAGTAAAAGAACTTTCAGATTATGCTAAAGAAAAGAACATTAAACTTAATTTTATAAAAATAGATTCATTAGAAAAAGCAAAAAATGCTCCTTGTGTTTTTAATAATTGGGCTAATTTCTATGAAGGTAAATTTATATCTAATACAATATTAAATGCAAATGCTTTTGAAAAATTATTAAAGTAGGTATTAGTATGGAATTTGTAAAAGCTAAAACTATATTAAGCAAAGTAAACTATGGTAATGATTGGTATGGTATAGATTACAATATGAATTTATATAAAGGTTGTCCTCATAAATGTATTTATTGTGATAGTAGAAGTAATTGTTACCATATAGAAAATTTTGATATGGTTAGAGGTAAAGAAAATGCACTTAAAATTTTAGAGCAAGAGTTAATTAAAAAGAGAAATAAGGGAGTTATAGGAATAGGATCTATGTCTGATACCTATAATCCATTAGAAAAAGAATATGAGCAAACTAGAGGTGCATTAAAACTAATATCAAAATATGGATTTGGAGTTAGTATTGATACAAAAAGTGATTTAATATTAAGGGATATAGATTTACTAAAAGAAATAAATTCAAAAAATAATGTTATTATTAAATTTACTATTACTACTCCAAATGATGAATTATCAAAAATAATAGAGCCAAATGTATGTATATCTTCTAAAAGATTACAAGCAATAAAAGAATTAACTGATAATGGAATATTTGCAGGTATTATGATGAATCCTGTTTTACCATTTATAACTGATAAAGAGAAAGATATAGAGGAATTAGTTAGACTTGCAAATGAATATGGTTCTAAATTTATTCAGACTTATATGGGAATGACATTAAGAGAAAATCAAAGAGATTATTATTTTGATAGATTGGAAGAACATTTTGAAGGATTAAAAGATAGATATATTAAAATTTATGGAGAAAGATATAATTGTGTAGTTCCAAATTATAAATATTTATTTAAAGTATTTGCTGAAGAATGTAATAAATATGGAATACTTTATAAAATGGAAGATATTATAAAAGCATATAAAAAAGATAATCAGAATAGTGAACAAATATCTTTCTTCTAATGTTAACAAGATTTTGGTATTGTAAACAAGTATTAGAAAGATAAATTACAATTTGTCAGTAAATAGAAAAATTATTAAAACTATAAAATATTAAAATACACATTTGAATTAAAAGTAGTAATAACATATAATACATATAATTCAAAAATTGCCAACAAAGTTGACCATTTGTTGACGGCATATAATATTTTTAGTACAAATAATCACAAATAATACAAATAATACTAAAGTTTCCCAGTGCTAAAAACACATAATACAAATAATATTTTATAATACAAATAGTACAAAGTTTTCCCCTACATGTGGAAGTGGGAAAAAATACAAAAATTGTTGTGGAAGAAATCAGTAATAGCAAGGGTTACAGAGATTAAATAAGTAAACATAAATATGAAAACAGAGTAAATTGTTTGCATTTTGTTTGCAAAATGTTTTCATAAGTTTATATCAAACCTCTAAAATACTTGAAAATAAAGGATTGTGTGGTTGCAAACAAAGTGAATAAAAATTTTAGAAATGTTATCATTCGTGGTAGCATTTCTTTTTTTAGATTGTTTACATTCAAATTTTGAAAGGAGAACGTAAAATGTCAAATGTAACAATTCAAAAGAGAGGAAAATACTATCAATACAAATTTGAAATAGCAAGAGTCGATGGAAAAAGAAAATTTTTAAGTAAATCAGGATTTAAAACAAAATCAGAAGCAGAAAAGGAGGGAATACTTGCTTATAATGAATATCTAAATACAGGAAAATCATTTTCAGTAAGTGAGATGAGTTATTCAGACTTTTTAGATTATTGGCTAGATAATCATTGTAAAATAAATTTAAAGTATCACACTATAGAAGCATATAGTAATATAGTTAAAACACATTTAAAACCAAATCTAGGCTTTTATAAACTATCTCAAATAACAAAACCAACGCTTCAAGATTTTTTAAATAAGATATATGTAGAAAAAGCATATAGTAAGAACTTTTTGAACAATATTAGGAAAGTATTAAAATGTTCATTTAATTATGCAGTAGATAATGAATATGTAAAAGTAAATTCAGCTGCAAATTTAAAACTACCTAAATATAATGAGCCACCAAAAGATGTAGCACATATATTCACAACAAAAGAAATTAATATGATATTAGATAGATTTAAAAATAATCATTGTGTATATTATGCATTTTTAACAGCATATTGTACTGGATTAAGAATAGCAGAAGTATTTGCTCTAACATGGGATGACATAGATTTCAATAATAAAACAATTAGTGTAAATAAAAATATACTAAAGAAAAATCAAGCAGGTGGAACAAAAAGCAGACATTTAAGTGGTAATTCAACTACTGTATGGTACTTTGGAACTTGCAAGACGCAAACAAGTTATAGAACTATTCCAATTGGAGAAACATTACTTAAAGCATTAAAAGAATATAAAGAAGAACAAGAAGTACATAGACTAAATTATGGTGATACATATATGAAACATTATAAGAAAAATGTTATAAATCCATATAATAACAAACCTGAAATAAAGATAGTAAATGCATACGCTGAAATAGATGTTGCATTACCTGAAGTAGATTTTGTATTTGTAAAGAATAATGGAGTGTATGAAGGGACAGATAGTACAAAATATCCATTTAAAGTAATTCATTATGAATTAGGTATTCCTTGTAGGTTTCATGATTTTAGAGATACACATGCAACTAAATTAATTGAATCAGGTGCAGATATAAAAGCGGTTTCTAAAAGACTAGGACATAGAAATATTGATATTACTTATAATATTTATGTAAGAGTGACAGAGAAGATGGAAAATGAAACTGCAAATAAATTTGAAGAAATATGTAAGTGTTTGTAATGGAGGAAAAATAGATGGATAAAGTAAATAATGTGATTGATATAATAAAAGATATGACTTTTATAAATAAATTAAGATTTGTAGTTTGTGTTTTTTCAAGTGGATATCTAAATTTTAAATATGATAAAAAGGAATATTACAAGCAATATGATAAACTTTTAAGAGAATGGGATGAAGAATATTCAAAAAGTTTTTTTGATGCAAGAAAATATCCAATAATATTATTTGTACTGGCTAAAATGATGGAGATGAATGAAGGAGATGAATGAAGGAGAGAAAAATCAAGTAATAATGTGGTTTATAAATAATATATAAAGTTTTGTAGAAGCAAAAATGCTTCTATTTTTTTTGATTTTTTTAAAATTAATGTCCCCTTTTTAGATTTTTTTGTGCTGTTCATTATAGAAGGAAAAATTTTTTTATAAAAATGTAACCTTTTTGAAGTTTCATTTCGCTTTTATTTATAGAGGGATATAAAACTTTTTAAAAGCACATTGAAAATTTAATATTTAAATCATTAAATACAAATAATGAAACTCTTACATAGTCATAGAACGAGCGAGATAATAACCGTCCCACGCAATGAGTGTAAGTCTGTCAGAGACAGACAGGTGGAATTTCTGAGGAGTGATAAAAATCACCATTTAATGATATAAAAAAACAAATAATAAAATTGCAAGTAGAAATTTTGTCGAAATGATTGACAAATCTTGGAAATGATGATATAAGATAGTTGTATTCGATAAGAATACAACTGAAAAATTAAATATAGATATTTCCCTGTTGTAGGTTGAGTCACTATGTAACTTAATGATAAAATAGCGACTGATTTTAAAAATCTAAAAAGTACTTCGCGAGAAAATACTTTCCCTACTGATCGGAAGCCAGAATGTGTAAGAGGCCCTTTGATTCGTCGGCCTATGTTGGTTAAGTGAGTAAAAAGTCCAACAAGTATAAAGAAGTAATGTGTAAGTCGTAAGTGCTACAGATGTCTTATTTAATTCACAGTAAACAATAATATAATAATGTCCAAAAACAGATATGTGTTGGGCTTATTAAAAGATACTTTTTACAAAGAAAGTACGTTTGTTTATTGTGGATTAAATAGGCTTATAGGTATCTCTTATGACTTTTTTGATATTTATTCAAAAAAGTCAAGAAAAATTTTATGCAAGTAAGTAAAAATTTTTCAGTAAGAGTAAACGGAACTTCTGTATCATTTAATGGCTTTTTAGGGAGATATTTTAAAATATATAGATATTGATATAAGGTTTCGTTTAATTCAAAAAAACGAAGCCTTTTTTGTCGTTTAAAGCTACTTGCTGGAAAGGAGGAAAACATGGAAGATTTAAAAATTATTAATGCAGATAATTTATTATACACAACACTAGCTGAAAATGAATTTATAGTAGATGAGATATTGCCTGTTGGATTACACTTGTTTTGTGGAGCTCCTAAAGTAGGTAAAAGTTGGTTAATGCTTGATTTGTGTATTAAAGTTTCAAAAGGAGAAGAAATTTGGAACTTAAAAACAAATAAATGTGATGTTTTATATTTAGCATTAGAAGATACTTATTCAAGATTACAAAAAAGATTATTTAAGTTAACAGATGAGATAGATTCTAATTTCCATATAGCAATAGAATCAAATAAGATTACGAATGGATTAGTAATGCAATTAGAAAATGCAATAAAACAATATCCTAATACAAGATTAGTTGTTATAGATACTCTTCAGAAAGTAAGAAAACAAAGTAATGATGTCAATTATTCAGCAGACTATGGAGATATATCAACATTAAAAGCATTTGCTGATAAAAATAAATTAGCAATTATATTAGTTCATCATTTAAGAAAACAAGATGATAGTGATGTTTTTAATAAAATATCAGGTACAGCAGGAATAATGGGAAGCAGTGATACAACATTTATATTAGAAAAGAAATCTAGAGATGATTCAGTTGCAACATTATATGTAACAGGTAGAGATGTTGAATATCAAACATTTACATTAAGATTTGAAGAATGTAGATGGAATTTAATAGAAAGGTCTTTTCAAAAAGAACTTGAAATAAAGAATGCTCCAGAGATAATAAATGATGTTATATCTTTTATCAATGAAAAAGAAATGTGGCAAGGAACTGCAACACAATTATTAGAAACATTAGATAAAAAAGATATAACACCACAATATCTTACTAAAGTTCTAAACGAATATAGTAAAACAATTTTATTGGATAATAAAATAAGTTTTACAACATCTAGGACAAGTATAGCTCGTTTAGTAACTTTGAAGAAAGATATTGATGAACTTACAGAGCAGAGCTAAAAATGACATTAGCATTTATGGTAATGTCATCAATGACGATGATGACGCTAAATTTATATAGCGCCTAAATCGTCATTGTAGGAAGTCCAGATGGAAAATCTGGCACACCAACTTTTGTAAAAAGTGTAGTGTGTTACACTCATAAATGCGTTTTTGAAAAATGGAGCAGAATTTAGCATGACTGTTGCAGAAGATTTTTCAAAAGAAGAATGTAAAATATTACAAGTAATATTTTACAGGCGAAGAAGCATATGAGTGTTCTCACGTTTTGATTGAGATAAATAAAATGCAAATTGAAAATTAAATAACAGTGCTTATAGTAAATTCATCGTCAGTATCGTCATCAAAACGTGTTCTTACAAAGAAAAGCAAGAAAGGAGAATGAGATATGCCGTATACAATATTAAGATTTAAAAAAGATAAAGGTGGTGCAATTGCTGGTTGTGAAAGTCATAATGAGAGAAAAAAAGAAGCTTATAAAAGTAATCCTGATATAGATATTACCAGAACAAAATATAACTACCATATAATACAAGCACCAAAATACACCTATGGTAGAAAAATAAAAGAATTAATAAAGAAATATGAATGTAAAACTAGAAAAGATAGTATAAGATTGGTTGAAACATTAATAACCGCTTCTCCAGAGTTTATGAGTAAACTATCTGAAGAAGAAAAAAGAGAATATTTTGAAAGAGCGGTAGAATTTATGAAATCTGAAATAGGGGAAGATAGAATAATATCAGCTGTAGTTCATATGGATGAAAAAACACCGCATATGCATTTAGCATTCTGTCCTATAAATAAAGAAGGTAAATTATCTGCTAAAAGTATACTAGGAAATCAAAAGAGTTTATCAGAATGGCAAACAAGATATTATGAATTTATGCATGAAAGATGGAATGAGTTAGAAAGAGGACAATCTGCTCAAGTAACAAAAAGAAAGCATATTCCAACATGGTTATTTAAAATGGCAGATAATCTGGATTATTTATATCACAAATTATCTAACGCAATAGAAAACATTAATTTAATTGGTATGAAAAAAGACAAAGCAGAGGCAATTGAATTATTATCTGAGTTTGTACCAAAAGCTCAAAAATTTTCAGCTAAAGTAAATTCATATAAAGATTATATTAGAGAGTTGGAAATTAATGTAATCAATCAAAAATACGATAACAAGGAACTTATGGAAGTAAATAATGAATTGAAAAAAGAAATGGGAGATAAAGAATTTGAAACTAGCATGAAATTAATGAATATGCAAAATCAAATTAAGAAGTATGAAAAATATATAAAGAAAATTCCAAAAGATGTCCTTGATGAAATTGATAGAAAAGAACGAGAACATAATTATAAAGATAAGGAGATGGAGAGATAATGAAAACAAATGTAATTGAAGAAAAAATGATTTATACAACACACGAAGTTGCAAAAATATTGCATTCAAGCCCAAATTATATTTATGAATTGATAGAAAAAGGTAAATTAAAAGCTATAAAATTAAAAAGCTTTAAAATAAGAAAATCTGCTGTTGAAGAATTTCTAAAAGAAAATGAAGGAAAAGATCTATCAGATATTGATAATATTAAAAAGATATCAACTAATAATGAAGAAGGACAGTAAAGTATGGGAAATGTTACTATTCAAAAAAGAGGGAAATATTATCAATATAAATTTGAAGTATCAAAAGTAGATGGAAAAAGAAAATTTATAAATAAATCTGGGTTTGAAACAAAAGATGAAGCAATAAAGGCAGGTAATATAGCATATACAGAATATTTGAATACAGGATTAGTATTCAAAGAAAAAGAAATATCATTTAGTGATTATTTAGATTATTGGTATGAAAACTATTGTGAACTAAATTTGAAATATAATACAAGAAGGACTTATAAAACAATAATGGACAAGTATTTGAAAAAGGAACTTGGAAAATATAGATTGAATGCTATAACAAGTGTTAAATTAAATTCATTTATAGTTGATTTATGTAATAGATATAACTATAAAAAATCTTATTATAGTAATATTCTAAAAGTTTTAAAAAATTGTTTTAGAGTAGCGACAGATGTATATGGTTTTATAAAGTATAATCCAACAATTACTTTAAAACTTCCTAAAATAGAAGATAACAATGCATTCGAAAAACATTTATATAATAAGCAGGAAATAAATAGGATTTTAGAAAGATTTAAAGATGATGACACATTTACATGTGCATTTATTACAAGTTGTTTTACAGGAATGAGAACAGGAGAAGTATGTAGCTTAACATGGGAAGATATTGACTTTAAGAATAGAATTATAAATGTAAAACATACAGTGTATGATAAGCCAAAAGATGAAAAAGGTAGATGGTATATTGGAACAACAAAAACAAAACAGGGAACTAGACAGGTTAATATGTGTAAAACTTTATATAATGCATTGTTAAATTATAAAAAGAAACAACAATATTTAAAGAAAATGTATGGAAATCAATATATGAGTTATCATTTTGAAGATGTAAAAAATAAATATGGAAAGATTGTAGAAAAACGTATTGTTCAAAATGAAAGTAGTATTTTACAAATAACTAATGCTAATATGGTATTTGTTAGAGAAGATGGCAAATATGTTGGAAGAAATATTTTAAATTATCCGTTTAAAATAATTCATAAAGAACTTGGAATTGAAAATTGTAGATTTTATGATTTAAGAGGTAGTTATGCTACAATTAATTTACGAAATGGTGTTGAGATAAGAGATGTGGCAGATATTTTAGGACACAAATTTATTGAAACTACTGAAAATTTCTATATTTCAAGTACTGATGAGAATAAGAAGAATGTAAGTGATGTTTTTGATAATCTTATGAGTTCTGATATTATTGAAGATATTATAAAATATGAAATAGGATAGCAAATTGTCAACTTAAAAACAAGTAGATTTTAAATCTACTTGTTTTTATAAATGATGTATTTAAATGCTAAATACATTTTCTTAAGTTTGCTGTTCTTTAAATATAAGCGATTTTAATTTCTGCTCACGAAAGAAATAAGTAGAATGCCATGTTGAAAAATACTTGCAAATTTCCAGTATTTCTTTTTCATTATCAGTAAGTTCGATATTTCTTTTTAGTAAATTTTTTTCTAGCCTGCGAGCATTTGATTCCAATTGCTAAATTGCAGCATTACTTGTAATAAAAGTCGATATTATGTAAAATTTTATTGACATAATATAAAACATATGCTATACTAATAACATATTAAGAGTGTGTATACCTAAAAAGGAAGCTACACAGCCAGTTGTAAAAATTGGTACACTTTATTTGAGAATTAAACCTCATAAAGGAGTCTTAAAAAAGGCGACTTTATGAGGTTTTTGTTTTTAAAAAACATTAAGGTGTACTTAAACAGAAAGAAAGGAGAAGGATATAATGGAACAAAACACACAATTTATTAGTAAGGAAATATATCATAAAAATTTAAAATTAGTTGTTTTAGAAACAATTTTAACATCAATAGGAGCAGGTTTTTCTGTTGCGACGATTACAGTATTTTGGAATTCAATAGGTATGAATCAAACTGATATTGGATTTGTTCAAATGGCTTTTACAATTGCAATTTGTTTGTTGGACATTCCAATGGGATATATTGCAGATAGATTTAATAGAAAAGCGTTGAATATAATAGGAGATATTGGAGTAGCATTAGTTTTTGCATTATATGCATTTTCTAAAAATATGTATATGGCTCTTTTATCTGAATGTTTACTTGGCTTATTCATGGCAATGACAAATGGTGTTGATCAAAGCTTTATAAAAACAAATTGTGATAAAATTGATGAAACAGGAGAATTGTTCAAAAAAGTAAATATAAAAATTCATACAGTAAGATATATTGCTATGATAATAGTAACTATTGTTGGAGGATTTATTGCAAAATACAGTATTAGACTTAGTATAGGAATTTCTTTTATTCCATATTTTGTAGGAGGAATAATTGCTTTTAAGATTTATGATTATAGTGATAAATTAGAATCTAAACATTGTAATCCATTGAAAGATATGGTTCATTCAATTAAGGAGGTACTTGAAGAAAAAGATACTAGAATATATTTATTTAGTTATATTTTAGGAAAAGAAATTACACATTCTCAAATTTGGGTATTTACTCCATTATTAATAATGGTAGGAGTTCCAATTGAAATTGTAAGTAGCGGATGGATTTTAAATTATATAATGCAAGTAATTGGTTCAAAATTATCTGAAAAAATGATAAAATTTAAAACATCTAGTAAGTTTGCAATTCCAATATTAATTGAAATTTGTTGGATGATAGTTTTAGTAATTAATACTAACATAGTAACAATTTGGTTATTTGCGTTAAATGGTTTTGTTCATGGTTTAATTGAAGGAAACATGGCTACTTCTCTTCAGGAATCTGTTAAAAATGAAATTCAAACAAGTATAATGTCTGTGGCTTCAACTGGAGCTAGATTATTATACATTCCATTAGTTTATTTTATAAATTATTTAGGAAATACAAAATTACAATTGGCATTATTAGGTGTAGTTTGTTTATTTTTACCAATGTGCATAATTTCATATATGAATTTAAGAAAGTTGGAGGGAAAATAAGCAATATGAACTAGCAAGAATATTTTCTTGCTAGTTCCACATTATTGATAATTAATATGAAGTATGGTATAAATAAAATATGTTGTAAAAAGGGAAGTGATAGAATGGAAAAATTTAAGTATGAAATACCAACATTAAAAAGAAAAGAAGATGCAATTAATTATATAAAAGAACATATTGAGGTTGCTTCAGATATTAATGGATCAGGAGGATTAGATAGATATATAAATGATTATGAAGGATGGCTAGAGAAACTAGAGCTGGATTATAATAGAGTTCCTAATGAAGAAAAGGTACCTGCAAGAACATTATTTTTGGTAAGAGTATCGGATGATAAAATAATAGGGATGGCGAATATTAGAACAGTGCTAAATAAAAGATTAGAGAAATACGGAGGAAATATTGGGTATGGAATAAGACCTTCAGAACGAGGAAAAGGCTATAATAAAATTAATTTGTATTTAGCATTAAAAATTTGCAAGGAATATGGAATAAAAATAGCAAAATTAGATGCTGATTTAGATAATCCAGCTTCGTGGAAAACTATTGAAGCGTTAGGTGGAATTCGTACTAGACAATATTTTTGTGAGCAAGATAATTGTGAGGTAGTCGATTATGAAATAAATGTTGAAGAATCTTTATCGAATTATAAAAAAATATATGAAGAAAAAGTAGAGGAGGAAGATATATGCCAAAATTTATACAGATAATTGGACCACAAGCTGTTGGAAAGATGACAGTAGGTCAAGAATTAGCAAAGATAACAGGTTATAAATTATTATATAATCACATGACTATAGAGATGGTTAGATTAATATTTGATTATGATAAAGAGGCATTTAGAAGAATGAATAGTATAATTAGATATGAAATATTTAAGGAATTCTCAAAAAGTAATGAAAAAGGTATAATTTTTACAGGATGCTTTGACTTTGAAAATGATTTTAAAGAAGAAAAAGAAGAAACAGACAAATGGATGAGTTTATTTGATGAAACTTATACTATTGAATTAGAAACAACATTAGAAGAAAGATTACGCAGAAATAAAACAGCTAATAGACTAGAACATAAAGCATCAAAAAGAGATTTAGAATGGAGTGAAAATGATATATATAGATCTCTTAAAAAACATAGATTAAATTCTAAACCAGGAGAAGGAGAGAAAGTATTTGAAAATTTTTATAAAATAGATAATACAAATATATCTGCGGAAGATGTAGCTAAGATGATAAAAGAAAAATTTGATTTATAAGGAGGTATAATTAATATAATGAATTTTAAAAAATATGAAGATATAAAAATATTTTGGAAAGATACAAGAAATTTATTAGAAAAAGAAGAGTGGTATAATACTTTGTTAATAGAAAATTGTAATGAAGCGATTGAAAAAGGAAATATTGATATGTTTCTTGCTACAGTTACAAATAATGATAAAATTGAGCTTATAATGTTATATAGAAAACCATGGAAATTGCTATTATATTCTCCAACGCATAATTATTCTGATGAAATATTGAAATTCGCTGCTGAAAATATTTATAAATATGATAAAGAATTACTGGGAGTTAATTCTGATAAAAATGTAGCAAATAAATTTGCAAAATATTATTCCGAATTAGGAAAAATGGATTACGTAGTACATACAGGTCTTAGAATTTTATTATTAGAAAATTTAAAAGAACGGTAATTTATTAGAAAATGTTAAATATAGAAAAGCTACTCTGGATGATAAAATAGTATTAAAAAATTATATAAAAGAATTTATGATAGAAGCATTACATGAAGAGTGTGATGATGAAAAAGCAAATGAAAAATTCATGAAATATATAAATATGGGATATTTTGTATTGGAAAATAATAATAAAATAGTATGTCAAGCAAATATAGGAAGAAAAATGAAATTTGGTAATTGTATAAGTTGTGTTTATACTCCAAAAGAAGAACGCGGAAAAAGCTTTGCATATAATTTAGTATATAGAATTTCAAAAGAATTATTAGATAGTGGAGACAAATATTGTGTTTTATATACAGATGACTCAAATCCAATAAGTAATCATGTTTATGAAAAAATAGGCTATGTAAGAAAAAGTGATTGGGAAGATATAGATTTTATAAGATAAGGAGTGTATAAATATAATGGAAAAATTAGTTGTTGAAACAGATAGATTAATACTAAGACCATACAAACTGGAAGATGCTGATGATCTTGTTGACGGATTAAATAATTTGAATGTAAGTAAATGGATGGCATTTGTTCCATATCCATATACAAAACAAAATGCAGTAAATTATATTACTTCTTCAATTGAAAAAAGTGCATATAATTTTGCTATTGTATTAAAAAGTGAAAATAAAGTTATAGGAGCAACTCAAATAAGTAATGTAAGTAAAGTTCATGGCACAGCTGGTGGAGGGATATGGATAAATGAAAAATATCAAGGACATGGATATGGCACAGAAGCTTGGGGAGCAAGAATAAAATATGCATTTAATGAATTAAAATTACGAAGACTAGAAAATGGATATTTTAAAAATAATATTCCATCTTGGAAAATGCAAGAAAAATTTGGATATAAAAATGAAGGAATTAGAAGAAAGAGATTTATTTCAATGGCAACTGGCAATATTGAAGATGAATATATTACAGGATTACTAAGAGAAGAATGGATTGATTATGAAAAATAGGATAGTATTTATAAAATGAAATATTATGATAAAATTGTTTATTTTAATTAGAAAATGTGATAAAATGCAACATAAGGAGTGATAACAACATGAGAATATATGTATACCTAGATGAAAGTCGGATCAATTCATAAAAATAGTAGAACAAGATATTTTGCAGTAGGTGGATACTTTTGTCTTGAAGATGATAGAATAAAAATAAAAGCAAAATATAAAAAAGAAAATTTAAAACTAAAGAAAGCAAAGAAATTGGACTTAGATACTGAAATAAAATCATACGATATGACAGAAGAAGAGAAAATAAATATATTTAACAAAATACAAGATATTGAAACATTTCATGGTTGTGTAAAGGTATTCGATAAAAAATATATGAGAAAAGAGATAGTGGATTCTAATATATTCTTTAATTATGCAGTAAAAGTTTTAATTCAAGATTGTATTTTACCAGTATTAAATTTACAAGAAAATGATGAACCAATTGAATTTATTATAAGTATTGATAATAGAAATATAAGAGTTGGAGAATTAAATAATCTAGAAACATATTTGAAAACTGAATTCTGTATATATGATGATGATTTTGAAATAACATATTATGATTCTAAAACAAATTATGGGATACAATTAGCTGATTTAACTGTTAATACTTTTTACAATTCATATAAGGATATAAGTATAGTTGAAAACTTAATAAAAGAATTAAAACCAAAAAACTTTAGAGTAAGTTTATTTCCAAGAAATAGTAGGAATAAAAAATAAAATTATTCATAAAATATTAGTAAAATATTTGACATACATTTTTTTGTGTGGTAAAATATTTATAAAGTAAGACCTAGGTAAGGTAGCTAAAAGCTAAGCGTATGTTAAGTACGCTGCCACCTAGGCGTTTTTATTATATATACAAGAAATGAATGTAAACATTGTTTACATTTTGTTTGCAAAAAATTGGTACAATAAATAAAAATAATACAAATAATACAATAAATATAAACGGCTATAATCCACAATACAACTAATATACATAGATATTTATAATACAAATAATACAGTAAAAAAATCTTCATGTGGAAGTGGTAAGAAATACAAGAATTGCTGTGGTAGAAATCAATAGAAAATAATTAAAAGTTTAGGCGGACTTAAAATAAAGTCTGCCTTTTTGTCGTTTAAAATATATTATCTTATTTATTATCATTTTTCTTAAAACCTGCATAGCTTATTAATCCGACCATAACTGAAATAATTAATAAAAACACAAGTAAATAAGCAGTAGAATTATCACCTGTTTTCGGTGAAGAAGGCGTGATTGGCGTAGTGGTAGATTCTTCTTCAGAAGAAAACTCTGTAGTTTGAGGAACAGTCTGTGTTTCACTTTCTTTTTCTGTTGATTTAGTAGTTTCTTCTCTAGAAACACTTTCTGTTTCAGAAGATGTGGTTTCTTCTTTAGATGTACTATCAGTTTCAACTGGAGTAGTTTCTTCATTTGATATACTTTCTGTTTCTGACGGTGTAGTTTCTTCTATTGATGTACTTTCAGTTTCTGACGGTGTAGTCTCCCCAGGAGAAGAACTTTCAGACTCTGAAGGAGTTGTTTCTTCAGGAGTAGATGATTCTTCTTCTTTCTCTTCATCTCTAAAAGTAACCTGATGAAGTTCTCCATTATTTCCAGCAATATTAGAAATAATCTGACCATTCAAATTTCCAACAGCCTGATAAACATTAGCATTAGGAGCTACAATAATACCAAGCATTTCTTCATTTATTGTTATATTACCAGCAAAATCACCAAAATTCCATATAATATATGAAGACTTTGGGTTAAACTCCGTAGGGACCTTAACATTTAAAGAAAATGCTTTATTGATATTAATATCTTTTGGAGCTGAACTTGAGAAGATAACATTCACAATAACAGTAACACCTGGATTTGAATTTATCAAATTTCCAAAAGCTCCTTCGTTATTAAGTATCTCATTATAGTCAATGTTTATAGATATAACATCACCTTTTGAAACAACACCATTTTCTAATAAGCTATTCACACTCTGAAAAGAATTAGTGCTATTTTCAAAAAAGCTAGTATCAGCAATTGATTTAATCGCAGAACCTGTTTTTGAGATATTATCCAAAGTATTTAAAATCATCTTTTCATTTTTTTTAGTATCTTCCTCAGATAAGCTAATGGCAGAAATATTATTAGAATAACCACCATTTATAATAGTTTGATTTCCATTAGGTTTAGTAATCTGGATTTTTGAACCAAGAAAAATCTTACCATTATCACTTAACTGAATTGAAGCTGTAGTATTTCCAACATAACTGTAATCATCAGGATTTAAGTTCTTAACTCTGGTAATGACCAAAGATGTAGGTACATTAACATTATTTACAATAATATTACCTTCTATGTGGTTTGTCCGAGCAATTTCATTTGCATAAACAACACAACCTTTTGTTGTTTTAAGTAAATTTAAAAAAGTGTGTATCTTATTAATTTCAGCTGAAGAAAGTGCATTTCCACTTGAATCAACATATTTTATCTTCTTATTCTGTGTAGTACTAGCAGAAATTGTTTCTGCACTAGTCGTTCTTATTACTTTTGTAATTGCTGTTTGACTAGCAATTACAGTAATTAATAATAAAAACGAAAGAAAGGTTAATAAGCACCGTTTTTTCATAAAAATACCTCCTTTATTTTAAACAACAGGCATATTAAATATTCATTAAAGTAAAGAATATAAAATAAGCCTTAGTCAATAAAATATCAATTACAATATATGAATTAACCTATAGAAAAATTCCCAAAACATAAAATTTATATTTTTGTACTGACCTTCCAGTCTAAAGACTAATCTAAAAAATTATGTTATAAAATAAATCACAAAACAAAGATAAAAAATAAGGAGAATATAAAAATGAGTGAAAAATTATATGAAACAATAGAAATAAGTAACTTGAAAGATATGTTAAATAAAACAAAAAATATATACGGTGAAAAACCAGCATACAAAATAAAACAAGAAGAGGGTAAATATAAAATAATCACACACAAACAAGCAAGAGAAATGGTAGATGCTTTGGGAACAGCATTAATAGACTTAGGTTTAAAAAATAAAAGAATAGCAGTAATAGGTGAAAACAGATATGAATGGGAAATAGCATATTTATCAATAGTATGTGGAACAGGAATTGTAGTTCCACTTGATAAAGCATTACCAGAAAATGAACTAGAATCATTAATAGAAAGATCAGAAATAGAGGCAATATTTTATTCAAAAAAATATGAAGAAGTATTAACAAAAATAAAATATAACGAAAACAACAAATTAAAACATCTAATTTCAATGGATAATACCAAAAATACAGACGGAATTTATTCACAAGTAGAATTAATTAACAAAGGAGAAAAATTACTTAAAAATGGAAATAGAAGCTTTATAGATGCAAAGATAAATAATAAAGAAATGAGCATAATGTTATTCACATCAGGAACAACCTCACAATCAAAAGTAGTAGCACTATCTCATAAAAATATATGTTCAAACTTAATGGATATAGGAAGTATATTAGATGTAACTACAGAAGATACACTATTATCAATTCTTCCAATTCATCATGTATTTGAATGTACAGTAGGTTTCTTATTTTCATTATATAAAGGAGCACAAACAGTATTTTGTGATGGAATAAGACATGTAGTAGAAAATTTAAATGAATATAATGTAACAGTGATGGCATGTGTTCCAGGAATTTATGAACGAATATTTGAAATGATAAAAAAGCAATTAGATAAACAAGGAAAACTAGAAGAAATAATACAAAAAGAAGAAGAATTAAAAAATGCAACTATGCAAGAACGTAAAAAAGCTTTTAAAGATATACATGATATGTTAGGAGGAAAAATCAAGCTATTTATTAGTGGTGCTGCATCATTAGATCCTAAAATAGAAGAAAAATACAGATTATTAGGAATAAATCTAGTGCAAGGATACGGTCTTACAGAAACATCACCAGTAGTAGCAGTAGGAACAAACAAAGAACATAAAATAGGTTCAATAGGGAAAGCTGTTCCAAGTGATGAAGTAAAACTAGTTGATGTAAATCAAGATGGAATAGGAGAACTTGTTGTAAAAGGGCCAAACGTAGCACTTGGTTATTATAATAATGAGAAAGCAACAAGAGAATCTTTTGATGGAGAATGGTTCCATACAGGAGATTTAGCCAAAATAGATGATGAGGGTTACATATTTATATGTGGAAGAAAAAAAAGTGTTATTGTCTTGAAAAATGGTAAAAACATATTTCCTGAGGAGATGGAAAATCTAGTTAATAAAATTGAAGGAGTAAAAGAGTCTTTTATATTTGGAAAGCAACAATCAGAAGATAAAGAAAATATAAAAATAAATGTAAAAATTGTTTATGATAAAGATATTATGAAAAATGTATATAATGCAAAAACAGAAGCAGAAATCAAGAAGGCACTTTTAGATAAAGTAAAAGAGATAAATGCACAAATACCAAAATATAAAGCAATAAGAGGAATGTATATAACAGAAGAACCACTAATAAAAACAACAACAAATAAAATAAAAAGGCAGGACAATTTAAATGCAATCAAATAATTTTATTTTTTATAAAAAAATAGATTCAACACAAAATGAAATTTGGAGATTAATAGAAAGCAAAACGATAAAAAATAAAACATTAATAATGGCAGATATTCAAACAAATGGAAAAGGAACACATGGTAGAATTTGGCATACAGACGAAGAAAAAAATATAGCATTTTCTTACTATATAGAAACAAATTGTAAGTCAGAAAATCTAGAAGGAATAACAATAGAAATTGCTCAGATTCTAGTAAAAATATTTAAAGAATTTTATGGCATTAAACTAGATATAAAAAAGCCAAATGATATTATGATTAAAGATAAAAAAGTTGGAGGAATATTAACAGAAAGCAAAGTAAGTTCAGAAATAGTAAAATTTCTAGTTATTGGCATAGGAATAAATACAGAAAAAATGAATTTTACTGATGATATTAAAAATATAGCAACCTCAATAAAAAAAGAATTTGGAATAGAAGTTGATAGAAAAAAGATTATAACCAATTTTTGTGAAGAATTTGAGAAAACACTTATAAGGAGAATTAAAAAATGAAAATAGGATTTTTATTTCCAGGGCAAGGCTCTCAAACACTTGGTATGGGAAAAGATTTATACGAAAAGTACGATAAAGTAAAACAAGTATATGACAAAGTAAATCAAATAACAGGAATTAATATAAAAGAAATATCTTTCAATGGCCCAGAAGAAAAACTAAACAAAACGCAAAATACCCAACTTGCAATACTTACAGAAAGTTTAGCAATATTGGAAGTTCTAAAAATCAAAAATATAAAATCAGATATGTCAGCTGGATTAAGTTTAGGTGAATATACAGCATTAATAGATGATAATATTTTTGATTTTGAAACTGGTGTAAATCTAGTAAAACAAAGAGGTCTAATAATGCAAGAATTTACTCCTAAAGGTAATTGGAAAATGGCTGCAATACTTGGATTAAATGAGAATAAGGTAGAAGATATTTGCAAAGGAATTAAAGACGGGTATGTGATACCTGCAAATTATAATACAAAAGGTCAAGTTGTTATTTCAGGTGAGGAAGAAGCGGTTCTTAAAGCCGGAGAATTAGCAAAAGAAAATGGAGCAAAAAAAGTAAGTATATTAAATACAGCTGGACCATTTCATACTGAAAAATTAAGAGAATGTTCTAAAAAATTGAAAAAAGAATTAGAAAACATAAAAAGCAATACAAAGAATTCAAAAGTTGTAAAAAATATAAACGGAAAATTATATACTCAAAATGATGATATTGTTCAAATATTATCAGAGCATATTTGCAATCCGGTAAAATTCACTTCATGTTTACAAACAATGTATGACAATGGAATAGATACTTTTATAGAAATAGGACCAGGAAAGACATTAAGTAGTTTTGTTAAAAGAATGAAATTTGAAAAGCCAATAAAAATAATGAATATTAACAATGTAGAAAATTTAGAAGAAGTAATTAAGGAGGTAAAAACAAATGAATAAAGTTGCTTTTATAACAGGTGCAACTAGAGGAATTGGAAGGCAAATCGCAATAACACTTGCTAAGGAAGGTTTTGACATTGCGATTAACTATAGAAAAGAAAATGAAGATTTAATAGAAACCAAAAAAATGGTAGAAGATCAAAAGGTAAAATGTTTTACTGTTCAGGGAGATGTTTCTAGTTTTGAAGATTCAGAAAGAATGGTTAAAGAGATTATAGAAGAATTTAATCATATTGACATTTTGGTTAATAATGCTGGAATAACAAAAGATATGCTTCTTATGAGAATGAAAAAAGAGGATTTTGAAAGTGTTATTGGTGTAAATCTTGTTGGTACTTTTAATATTACTAAAAATGTAATTCCATATATGATGAAAAATAGAAGCGGAAGAATTATTAATGTTTCATCTGTTGTTGGAATAAGTGGAAATGCAGGTCAGACAAATTATTCAGCATCAAAAGCAGGAATAATAGGTTTTACAAAAAGCCTAGCAAAAGAAGTTGGAAGTAGAAATATTCTTGTAAATGCAGTTGCACCAGGTTTTATTGAAACACAAATGACAGATGTTTTAAAAGAAGAAGTTAAAGAAGAAATAAGCAAGACTATACCATTAAAAAGAATGGGAACTGTAGAAGATGTAGCAAATGTTGTTAAATTTTTAGCTTCAAAAGATAGTTCATATATAACAGGTCAAGTCATTAATATTGATGGTGGTATGTTAATGTAGTAATAGAGAAAGGAAGATTTATAATGGAAAGAAGAGTTGTTATAACAGGCTTAGGAGCAATTACACCAATTGGTGAAAATGTAAATGAAACATGGGAAAGTATATTAAATAAGAAATGTGGTATTGATAATATTTCTTTATTTGATTCTACTAATTTTAAAACAAAGTTAGATGCTGAAGTAAAAAACTATAATCCTCTAGATTACTTTGATTTAAAACAAAGTAAAAGATTAGATAGAGTATCACAATTTGCAATTATTGCAGCAAGAGAGGCAGTTACTTCAAGTGGAATAACAAAAGAAAATACAGATTTTAATAGAGTTGGTATCTTTGTAAGTTCTGGAATTGGAGGATTAAGAACAATTCAAGAACAATGTGATGTCAATTTTGAAAAAGGAAATAAAAGAATTTCTCCAATGTTTATACCAATGTCAATAGCAAATATGCCATCTGGTAACATAGCTATCGAATTTGGCTTCAAAGGAGAATCAATGAGCATTTTAACAGCTTGTAGCTCTTCTACACATGCAATAGGTGAAGCATATAAAACAATAAAATTAGGTGAAGAAGATGTTATTTTAGCAGGTGGAACAGAAGCAGCAATATGTGAAGTAGGAATAGCTGGATTTGAAAATATGAAAGCATTATCAAGTAGCACAGATAAAAATAGAGCAAGTATTCCATTCGATAAAGAAAGAGATGGTTTTGTAATGGGAGAAGGTGCAGGAATAGTTGTTTTAGAAGAACTAGAACATGCACTAAAAAGAAATGCAAAAATCTATGGAGAGATAATAGGATTTGGAGCAACAACAGATGCATATCATATTACATCACCTTGTCCAAATGGAGAATGTGCTGCAAAAGCAATGTCAAGAGCAATAGAAAATGCACATATATCAGAAAAACAAATTGATTATATAAATGCACACGGAACATCAACACATCTAAACGATTCAATAGAAACAAAAGCAATAAAAACGATACTTGGAAACGAAACAAAAGTAATGGTAAGTTCAACAAAAGGAAACACAGGCCATTTATTAGGTGCAGCAGGTGCAGTAGAAGCAATAATTTGCACAAAGGCACTTGAAGAACAAATAGTACCACCTACAATTAATTATAAAGAAAAAGATGAAGAATGTGATCTAGATATAGTTCCAAACGAATCAAGAAAAACAAAATTAAATATAGTGATGTCAAATTCTTTAGGATTTGGAGGACACAATGGAAGCATAATTTTAAAAAGATGGAATATGGAGGAATAAAAAATGGAATATAAAGAAATTAAACAATTAATGGAAGATATGGAAAATTCAAGCCTATCATCTTTAGATATAAGTTTACCAGATGGAACTAAAATAAGTATACAAAAAGAAAATAATGAAGAAACTAAAAATTATACAGTTCAAAGTTCAAAAACTGTTAAAATCGAAAATAACGAAAAAGAAGAGCAAAAAATATTTGAAAGTAAAACAAGTAATAATGAAAATAGAAAAATAGTAAAAGCTCCAATGGTAGGAACCTTTTATTTAAAACCTTCTCCAACATCTGAGGCTTATGTAGAAATAGGGAAAACAGTAAAAAAAGGTGATACACTTTGTATAATAGAAGCAATGAAATTGATGAATGAAATCGAATCAGAATTTGATGGAAAAATTATAGAAATATGTGTAAAAGATGGAGAAACTGTTGAGTATGGAAAGCCATTATTTGTTATAGAATAGAAAGGATTTTTAAATGTTAAGTAAAGAAGAAATAAAAAAAATAATTCCACAAAGAGAACCATTTTTAATGATAGATGAAGTTGAAAGTTTTGAGCCTGGTCAAAGTGCAACAGCATATAAAAATGTAGATAAAGAAGAGTGGTATTTTAAAGGACATTTTCCGGATAATCCAATAATGCCAGGAGTTTTAATTGCCGAGTCATTAGCTCAAACAGGTGCTGTTGCAATTCTTTCAATGGAAGAAAACAAAGGGAAGAATGCATTGTTTGGCGGAATTGATAAGATGAAGTTCAAAAAAATGGTTGTACCAGGTGATAGATTAAAGTTAGAAGTTAAAATAATTAAGAGAAAAGGTCCTATTGGTATAGGTGAAGGCATTGCAACAGTGGATGGAAAAGTAGCAGCTAAAGGAGAATTTACTTTTGCAATAGTTTAATAAAGAAAGGTAAGTGAAACAAAATTGAATAAAATATTAATCGCAAATCGTGGAGAAATTGCAGTTCGTATAATTAGAGCATGTAAAGAAATGAATATTAAAACTGTTGCTGTATATTCTGAGGCAGATAGGGAGGCTTTGCATACTAAATTAGCAGATGAAGCCGTTTGTATAGGCCCTGCAAATTCAAAACAAAGTTATTTAAATATAAAGAATTTGATTGAAGCTGCAAATATTACTAAAGCTGATAGCATTCATCCTGGCTTTGGTTTTTTATCTGAGAGTTCTCAATTTGCTAAAATTTGTGAGGAGTCTAATATAAAATTTATCGGACCTAGACCTGAAGTTATCGATTTGCTGGGTAATAAGTCTAATAGTAAAGAATTAATGAAAAAAGAAGGTATTCCAGTTATTCCAGGTTCTGATGGTAGTATTAAAGATTTGAAACAAGCTATTTTAGTATGTGAAGATATAGGATATCCTGTGTTGTTAAAAGCTGCTGCTGGTGGTGGTGGAAAAGGGATTAGATTGGTTAATTCTTTTGAAGAGCTAGAAAAAAATTATAATATTGTTAAACAAGAAGCTAAAAATTCATTTAATGATGATGAAATTTACATAGAAAAATATATAAAAGAACCAAGACATATAGAAATCCAAATTTTAGCCGATGAACATGGAAATATAGTTCATTTAGGAGAAAGAGATTGTACAATACAAAGAAATCATCAAAAATTAATAGAAGAAACACCATCAACTATAATTGATGAAAAACTAAGAAATAAAATGGGGAATATTGCTGTAAAGGTTGCTAAAATAGCAGGTTACACAAATTGTGGTACAGTAGAATTTTTAGTAGACCATGACAAGAATTTTTACTTTATGGAAATGAACACAAGAATTCAAGTAGAACATGGAATAACAGAAATGAGAACTGGTATTGATTTAGTAAAAGAACAGATAAGAATAGCAGCTGGAGAAAAGCTAAAATTTAAACAAAAAGAAATTGAATTTAGAGGTCATTCTATAGAATGTAGGATAAATGCAGAAAATCCTAGTAAAAACTTTATGCCATCACCTGGAAAAATAAAGGAAATAAATCTTCCAGGTGGAAATGGAATAAGAGTAGATACAGCAATATATAATGGCTATACAGTTCCATCAAATTATGATTCAATGCTTGCTAAAATAATAGCATATGGAGCAAATAGAAATGAAGCATTAAGTAAAATGAAACGAGCTTTGGAAGAATTAGTAATTGATGGAATAGAAACAAACAGAGACTTTTTATTTGAAATCATAAAAAATCCAAACTTTATTAGAGAAAAATTTGATACATCATTTATTGAAAAAGAGATGTTTAAAGGAGATAAATAGTATAAATGGTAGTAGATAAAATAAAGAAAAGAGAAAGTAAAAATTTAAATAATACAAAATCCAAAGTTGACATTCCAGTAGGAAAATGGGTAAAATGCAATAAGTGTAAAGAAATATTATACAAAGAAACAATTAGAGAAAATTTAAACATTTGTCCTAATTGTGGCAATTATTTTAGAATGCATATTAATAGAAGATTGGAAAGTATTATAGATGAAGGAACTTACAAAAGATTTGAATTAAATATAGAAACTAACAATCCGTTAAATTTAGAAGATTATCCTAAAAAACTAGAAGCCTTAAGAGAAAAAACAGGATTAGAAGAAGCAATTGCCTGTGGTACTGGTAAAATAAATGGAGAAGATGTAGTGATTTGTATAATGGATAGTGGTTTTCTAATGGGAAGCATGGGAGCTGTTGTAGGGGAAAAAATTACATATAGTATAGAACAAGCCATAAGACTAAAATTACCAATTATAATATTTTCGGTATCTGGTGGTGCAAGGATGCAAGAAGGAATAATATCACTTATGCAAATGGCTAAAACAACAGCAGCACTTACAAAACTTGATGAGGCAGGTTTATTATACATATCAGTATTAACAGATCCAACATATGGAGGAGTTACTGCATCATTTGCAAGTTTAGGAGATATAATACTTGCAGAGCCAGGTGCAATGATTGGATTTGCAGGTCAAAGAGTAATTGAACAAACAATAGGTGAAAAACTACCTGAAGGATTTCAAACAGCGGAATTTCTACTTGAACATGGATTTATTGATAAAATAGTAAAAAGAGAAGATATGAAAGAAACACTATATAAATTAATTTGCTATCACAAAGGAGGACAACATAATGAAAAATAAAAAAGAAATATCAGCATGGGAAAAAGTAGAAATAGCAAGAAATCCAAAAAGGAAAACATCACTTGAATATATAGAAAAAATATTTGATGAATTTATAGAATTACATGGAGATAAAAATTTTAAAGATGATAAAGCAATAATTTGTGGTTTAGCCAAAATAGACAATATTCCATTTACAATAATTGCAGAGCAAAAAGGAAGAACAACAAAAGAAAACATAGAAAGAAATTTTGGAATGCCAAATCCTGAAAGTTATAGAAAGGCAATAAGATTTATGAAACAAGCAGAAAAATTCAAAAGACCAGTAATAACTTTCATAGACACAAAAGGAGCTTACCCAGGTATAGAAGCAGAAGAAAGAGGGCAGGGGGAGGCTATAGCAAAATCAATGTTTGAAATGGCAAGATTAAAAGTTCCGGTAATTTCAATAGTAATTGGAGAAGGTTCATCAGGAGGAGCTTTAGCCATAGGAGTTGCAAATAAAGTATTCATGCTAGAAAATGCAATTTATTCAATATTGTCACCAGAAGGATATAGCAGTATTTTATGGAAAGACCCGAGCAGATATAAAGAAGCAGCAGAAAAAATGAAATTAACTGCAAAAGATTTATATGAGTTAAATGTAATTGACAAAATAATACCTGAAAAAAATGAAATATCAGAAGAAAACTTTTCAAAAACATCAGAAATATTAAAAAAAGAAATTATCAAAGAAATCAAAAAAACAAATAAAATGACATCAGAGCAAATATTAGAAGAAAGATATAAAAAATTTAGAAACATAACGAGTTTTAATGTTATTTAAAAATACCATTTTAAATGGTTTTTCAAGGAGGAAAAAATGTTATTAGAAAACAAAAAAATATTAATAATGGGTATAAGAAATAAATGGAGTATAGCTTATGGAATAGCGAAATCAGCATATGAAAATGGAGCACAATTAATATTTACATATATGAGAGAAGAAAACAAAGAAAAAATAGAAGAATTAATATCAGAATTTAAAGGAAGCAAAGCTTATGTATTAAATGGGGCTTCAGAAGATGAATTAGTAAAGCAAACATTCGAAAAAATAAAAGAAGAAAATGGCAAAATAGATGGTTTGGTACATGCAATAGCAAATGCAAAAACAGAAGATTTACATAACGATTTTATATATACCAGCAAAGAAGGATTTTCACATGCCTTAGATGTAAGTAGTTATTCATTTGTACTAGCAGCAAGAATTGCAAAAGAAATAAATTTATTAAATGAAAATGCAAGTTTAGTAACATTAACATATTATGGTTCAGCAAAAGTTTTAAATGGTTATAATGTTATGGGAGTTGCAAAAGCTGCTCTAGAATCTAGTGTAAGATATTTAGCAGAAAATTTAGGAAAAGAAGGAAAAAGAGTAAATGCAATTTCTGCAGGTCCAATAAAAACACTTTCTGCAAAAGGAATAAAAGACTTTTCTTCAATTTTAACGGTTGTAGAAGAAAAAGCACCATTGCATAGAAATGTAACAACAACACAAGTAGGAAATGTAGCTACATTTTTATTAAGTGATATGTCTGATAGTATTACTGGCCAAGTTCTTTATGCTGATAGTGGGTATAACATAATGGGAATTTGATTAATTTTAAAATGTGTGATATAATAAGTAAGCATTAAAAATTTTCACATTAGGAGGACAAAAAATGAATAGCACTATGATTACTGCTAAAATAAGTAATGGATGTTTATCATTATTAAAATCTGTAGAAAATGAAGAAAGTGATGAAAAATTTATATCAAAAGCTATTTGCTTAGCATATGAATTAAACATTTTTTTATCCTTTTACAGGCTTAATAATGATATAATCATCACACTAAAAAGCTATGATTATGCAGCACTTGAAAATATTGCTGAAAAAATAACAAATTTTCAAGATTAAGTAGAAATGTCCTAAGAATGGGGTAAGCTATTTTGCTTCCCCTAATTTTTTATAAGAGGTGATAAATTTTATGTTAGACTTAGAAGAAACAATAAGAAACTTAAATCAGTTAAAACAAAAATTAGAGAATTTAGGTGTTTCTCTTTGACATACCAAGATTAGAAAACGAATTAGCAGAATTAGAAAAAGAAACTAGCAATCCGGATTTTTGGAATAATAGTGAAAATACTCAAAAAGTACTAGCAAAAATAAAAAAAATCAAAAGCAAATATACTAAATATAAAGAACTTGAAAAAGAAATAAATAATTTAATAGAATTAGCCGAAATGGTAAAATTAGAATATGATGAAGAACTAGCAATAGATGTTACAAATAATTATAAAAAACAAGAAAAGAACTTAGAAAAACTAGAACTAGAAACGTTGTTTTCAGGTAAATATGATTCTAATAATGCAATAGTAACAATTCATCCAGGAGCTGGAGGAACAGAGTCTCAGGATTGGGCTGAAATGCTATATAGAATGTATACAAGATGGGCTACTAAAAACGAATATGAAGTAAAAGAATTAGATTATTTAGAGGGAGAAGAAGCAGGATTAAAAAGCGTAACCTTTGAGATTATTGGAGAAAATGCATATGGCTATATGAAATCAGAAAAAGGTGTACATAGATTAGTTAGAATTTCGCCATTTGATGCAGGGGGGAGAAGACATACATCTTTTGCCTCAGTAGAAGTCTTACCAGAAATAACAGATGATATAGAAATAAATATAAACCCAGATGATTTAAGAGTAGACACATATAGAGCATCAGGGGCAGGGGGACAACACATAAATAAAACATCATCTGCAGTAAGAATAACACACATACCAACAAATACAGTAGTAGCTTGTCAATCAGAACGTTCACAAATACAAAATAGAGAAACAGCAATGAGAATGTTAAAATCAAAATTATTAGATTTAAAAGAACAAGAACAAAAAGAAAAAATAGAAGATTTAAAAGGTGAACAAAAAGACATTGCTTGGGGAAGTCAAATACGTTCATATGTATTTTGCCCATACACAATGGTTAAAGACCACAGAACAAACTACGAAGTAGGAAATGTTGCAGGAGTAATGGATGGAGATTTGGACGGATTTATGGAAAGCTATCTAAAAATGAAAATATAACATTTTTTCAAAACAAGCATATTATAATAGAGAGTATTATCTAAAATTAGAAAATACTCTCTATATCAATTTAAAAGAGGTGTCATTTATGGACACAATAGTTCTAAAATTTGGAGGAAGTTCTGTAGCAGATAATGACAAATTAAAAATAGTAGCAGAAAAAATAATAAACTTATATAATAAAAATAATAATATAGTAGTAATATTATCTGCACAAGGAAAAACAACTGATAAATTAATATCAGAAGCATTAGAATTATCAAATGAAACAAAAGATAGGGAAATGGATGTATTATTAAGTGCAGGAGAACAAATATCAATTGCAAAATTAAGTATATTGTTAAATAAAATGGGCTATAAAGCAATATCACTTACTGGATGGCAAGCAGGAATACTTACAAATAAAACGAATCAAAATGCAATTATAGAAAATATTGACACTACCAGAATTTTGCAAGAATTATCAAAAAGAAAAATAGTTATAATTGCAGGTTTCCAAGGTTATAATGAAAACTTAGATATAACGACACTTGGTAGAGGCGGTTCGGATACATCTGCAATAGCAATTGCTGCAGCACTTAATGCAAAAGAATGTTATATATTTTCTGATGTTGATGGTGTATATACAGCAGACCCAAACAAAATAGAAAATGCTAAAAAATTACCAGCACTTTCATACGAAGAAATGATAGAAATTTCAAGTGAAGGTGCAAAAGTTTTACACGGTAGATGTGCAGAGATTGGTCAAAAATTTAAAATACCTATTATAACAAAATCTACTTTTAACAATAAAGCAGGTACTATAATTACAGATATAATAGAAGAAAATACAATAAAAAGTGTTGTGAAAAAGGAAATTTCTAGAATTTCTATTGTTGGAAATGGAATTAGTAGAAATTTTGAAAAATTACATGAAGTATTAAATATTATTCAAAAAAACAAGTTGGAGATTTTGGAATTTAATGTTTCTGAGAGTAAAATATCTATTGATTTTAAGAATGTTGTTGATGATGAAATGTTGGAGAAGATTCATAAAATAATAAAAGACAGAGAGCCAAACAAATAAGTTTGACTCTCTTTTTAGAAGTTATTTTTTAGATTATTTTTACTTTTTGATTTCCTTATCAATACCATACTGATTAATACGGTAGACATAGCCATTGCCCAAAATTCCAGTTCTCTTTTTTGATGAATTTTCTTCAATATTAGAATCTTCATATTTTTTAGGTTTGAACAATAACTCATTTGTTTTCTTTTCTAAAGCTTCTTTACATTCTAAAGTTCCATGATTAAAAAGTATTGCTTTAGGTGCAAACATGCAGTAAAACTCGAGAAGTTCATCTGCCATAGCATGAGAAGAAAACTCTAAGGTCTGAAGTACAGTGGCTCTTTTAATTATTTCTTGGCCATTAATTAAAACTGTTGAATCTTTTTCTGCTTCAAAAACTCTTCTTCCTATTGTACCTTCAGAAGTATAGCCAGGGAAATATATTAAAACATTTGGATTAGGTAATAATCTTTTTATATATTCTTTAGCTGGTCCATTACTTCCCATACCTGCAGTAGATATAATGATTTTACCTTCTGAACTACTAAGTATTCCAGGTCTAGTCTTATCATCTACAAATTGCAAATTTTCAGGGAAGAAGTTTAAGCTTTCTGGCTTAAAGTGGATAATATTACTATGAGATATATAACGGAAAGTATAATCTATACCTGTTTTTCCATCTACTTTAATAGGGTAATCTTTAGGAATTAATCCATTTTCTTTCAAATTTCGAATTTTTAACATCAATTCCTGAAAACGTCCCTGAGCAAAAGCAGTATTAAGAATAACACGCTTCTTTGAGCAAGCTTCAATGATATTTTCTTCCCATTTATGAGATATATCCCACGTATTAGTAGTGCCATAGGTAGCTTCTGAGACAATTGTTAAATTTGGTAGAGCATATACCCAATATGGTAATGGCTTAATATCCAAGAAACAATTTGTAGGTTTATAATCACCTGTATAAAGAATATTGATATTATCATATCCAAATTCTTTAATCTGCACAAGTATTATAGAACTACCCATTAAATGGCCGTTATTGAAGAATGTGACCGTTATTCTATCTTTTAGAATATCTATAGGTTCTTCATACCGGACTGGATTAGTCAGCTGTAGCGTATTATCAATATCATTTTGAGAATATAATGGTGGTATTTTTACTATCTTAGAATCTCTTTTCATGATATTATAACTATCATTAAATCCTATATCAATAACACAATAGGCTGCATCTGTCATGTAAATTTTCTTGTCATAGCCTTTTTTGACAAAAATAGGTAAAGCACCATCATGGTCAAGATGAGGATGGGTTAATAATACAGTATCAATTTTTTCAGGATTGACACTATCGTTATAATCAAGTCCTCTAGAATGTCCTTCACCTTGATACATACCGTAATCCACTAGATACCGATAAATTGTACCATCAGCAAAATGAACAGTATTTCTTATAGTAGAACCTGTTACGCCTTTATGATAGCCTCGAATATCTACATAAGGTCCACTTTTCATAAATAACTCCTTTCTTGTTACACAAAACTTTGATTTTATGCTATTATAGAAATAACATAATAAACTATGGTTAACAAATAAATTTTACCATCTTTTTATAATTATGTCAATTTAAAAAATATAAAAATTGTCGAAATGTGTTTACATACTAGATTTTATATGATAATATATAAAATATCAAATGCAAATTGCATAATTAGAAGGGAGTGTTTCAGCTATGTTGAACCGGAAAAGAAACGACAAGATAGAGGACATAGAGTTAGAAATAGAAGAATGGAGGGCTCAAAATAAGAAAAAGGTTGAAATAATCCTATTCCCCGGTGAAAAAGAGTATTTAGTAGCAAAAGGACTTTTTGTACAACCTGTATTATACAAAATCAAAAATAAGCAAGATTTAAAGTGCATAAATTGTCCAATAAACTTTATAAAGGTAAAATATAATGAAAAAGCACAAAAGGTTTTCAAATTAAAAAGTAAAGAAAAAAAGCTATTAGATAGTAAAGGCATTGAATATGAAGAATTAGGGGTAATATTGTATCTGTAAAAAGAAAAGTAGCAAGAGTTATTCTTGCTGCTTTTTTGTTCTAAAAAAGACAACCATTGAATATATATAAATATCAGAACAATCAAAAGTAAAGGAGAATGGTATATATGACAGTAGATGAAAGAAAAAATATAAATACAGGAGTTATTCAAAATTTAATATTAGAAAATAGGGGAAAGCTAAGCATATCAGGTGTAAATGACGTATTGAGTTTTGACGACCAAGTAGTAATGGTAGAAACCGAATTAGGTTTATTAACTGTAAAAGGAGAAAATATAAGAATAAACAAGCTAAGCATAGACACTTCAGAAGTAATAATAGAAGGAGATATTTCATATTTAGCATATAGTGATAAAGAATTAGAAAAAAATAAAGGAAGCTTAATTAGCAAAATTTTCAAATAAACAAAGGATTGAGAAAAAATGATTGAAAATCAATGTTATTTATTTTTGGTATATACAATAAATGGAATTTTTATAGGAATTCTATTTGACATTTTTCGAGTATTAAGAAAAAGCTTTAAGACAAATGATATAACTACATATTTCCAAGATATTTTATTTTGGATTTTAACCGGACTATCACTATTATACTCAATTTTCACTTTCAGTAATGGTGAAATACGTTTATATATGTTCTTAGGAGTATTTCTTGGATGTCTAACTTATATGATGTTAATCAGTAAATATTTTATAAAAATTAATGTAAAAATTGTCGTATTTTTTAAAAAGATATTTGGTATTATTTTTTCAATATTATTATTACCAATAAAATTTCTATTTAAACCTATAAGATTCATAACCATAAACATAAAAAAAATCTCCATAAAACAACTAAAACATACAAAAAATTAAAAAAACTACATTTTATTCAAAAAAATTCGAAAAATAGGAAGGATTTTTGCAAAAAGTGTAGAAATATATATTATACGTAAATTAGACAGGAGAGATACGGATGAAAAAGAAAAAATTATATAAAAGATTATTAGTTTTAGCAGTAATTTTATATGCATCATTTACATTAATAAATCAACAAAAAGTAATAAATCAATATAGTAAAAATAGTGATGATTTATCATCTCAAATAGAAGAAGAAAAATCTACAAATCAAAAGCTATTAGCACAAAAGGAAGATGTAAACTCAAAAGAATACATAGAACAAACAGCTAGAGAGAAGCTAGATATGTATTATCCTAACGAAAAAATTTATATAGATAAAGGTATATAAAAAATCCTTTTTTAGGGATTTTTTTATTTTTATCTGGAAAATACTTCCTTTTTTTGGGAAATTGTGCTATAATAAGAATATAAATTTTTTAATTCGTAAAAAAATTCCCATTAAAATTTAAAATTAAAAAAATACAATTATTCAGGAGGTAATTATATTGAATTTAGAAGAAATGTCTTTAACAGAATTAAAAGACTTAGCAAAGGAAAATAATATTAAAAATATATCAAAATTAAAAAAAGATGAATTAATAGAAATGTTAAGTCAAATATTAAATCAAAACAATTCTATAAAAAGGGAAGAAAAAGTAGAAAATAATACTTCAGAAGAAATGTCTGGCTACAAGCTAACAACTGAAGGAGATGAAATAGTAGAAGGAATATTAGATATCCTACCAGATGGTTACGGATTTTTAAGAGGAGATAATTACTTATCTACTCCAAAAGATGTATACATATCAATGGTACAAATAAGAAGATTTAAATTAGATACAGGAGATATAATAAAAGGAATATCAAGATTTAGAGAGGGAGAAAAATTTCCATCACTAATATTTGTAGGTGAAGTAAATGGTGAATCACCTGAAAAAGCAGCAAAAAGAAAGAGATTTGATGAATTAACACCAATCTATCCAGATGAAAGAATAAAACTTGAAACAACATCAAATGAGTATGCAATGAGAATAATAGATTTAATCTCACCAATAGGAAAAGGACAAAGAGGAATGATTGTTGCTCCACCAAAAGTTGGAAAAACAACATTATTAAAGAAAATAGCAAATAGCATATCAGCAAATACACCAGATGCTAAATTAATAGTTCTTTTAATAGATGAAAGACCAGAAGAAGTAACAGATATGAAACGTTCTATAAATGGTGAAGTAATATATTCAACATTTGATGAATTACCAGAACATCACGTAAAAGTTGCAGAAATGGTACTAGAAAGAGCAAAAAGATTAGTTGAACAAGGACAAGATGTTGTAATTTTACTAGACAGTATCACAAGACTTGCAAGAGCATATAACTTAACAATACCATCATCTGGTAAAACATTATCTGGTGGTCTCGATCCAGCTTCACTACATAAACCAAAAAAATTCTTTGGTGCAGCTAGAAACATTGAACATGGTGGAAGCTTAACAATATTGGCAACAGCATTAATCGAAACAGGAAGTCGAATGGATGATGTTATATTTGAGGAATTTAAAGGTACAGGTAATATGGAAGTACACTTAGACAGAAAATTATCAGAAAAACGTATATTCCCAGCAATTGATATTAATAAATCTGGAACAAGAAGAGAAGATTTATTACTTACTCCAAAAGAAAAGGACACTGTATTTGCTTTAAGAAAAGCAATGAACAGTATGCCTGTTGCGGATGTTACTGAACAAGTTATATCTATGATGGTAAAAACTAAGAATAACAATGAATTTATTGATGAAATAGATAATTTTGTAAAAAAATTTAAATAGAATTTAAAAGCAGTTATATCCAAAGATATAGCTGTTTTTAATTGACATAATTTTAAAATGGTGATAAAATACTTAATATCAACAAAACTGTTCATTAGTAAAAAGGAGGAATCTTTATGAAGAATTATAAAATTGTTATAGGACGGAAAAATGTAGCAAAACTTGACAGTTCCAAACTTAATGTCGTACCTGCTAGATTTCACCCATATCTTATAGACCTAAATCCAGTTATTGCAAGTTCTAAATCCTTATCAACTATAAATAGAAGAGATAAGGAAATTAATAGAATATACAATTGCTTGCTTAGTGGATTAAAATCTAAGGTAGTATTACTGGGAGAACATGGTGTAGGGAAGACTGCTATCATTCAGAAACTCATATATAATGTCGTTGTTCGTAAACAATGTCCAAAAGAATTAAAAAATTCACATTTTCTCTATCTTGATGTAGATTTACTGGTAAATGAATTAGCCACCCAAAAATCTACAAAAAGATTAGAAAAAATAATTAATTTTATTTTATCACATTCTGGAATTGTTATATATATTGACAATATTCATTTTGTTGAATGTTCACCTATAATGTCATATTACTTTTCACTTTTAGTTAAATATCCAAATGTAAAAATAATAGGAGCAACAACAGAAGAAGAGTATTATGAATACTTTCAGGTTGATACTAAAACCAGAGCACATTTGGAATCAATCTATATTAATGAACCAAAGCATAGAGAAATCTATCCAATGATAAAAGATGTTGTCAAAGGTTTAGTCTCTAAGTATAACGTGAATATTTCACCTAGGTTAATTAATTATGTTGTAAATGTGTCAGATGCTTTCATTACAGAATTATGCAATCCAGCTATAACATTGGAAATAATAGAAAAAGCAATGATTGTAGCTAAGAGAAAACATCGTAAAGAAGTTACAAAGGAAGATATCAACACTAATTTTAACTTCAATTATGATATGTATAAGAAAATGTCTGTTGATGACAAGAAATCAACCGCATATCATGAAGCAGGTCATTTCTTGGTGAATTATTTATCTGAGAATATCAGCAATTTAAAGACATCTGCTATTACAATAGTTCCAGCTGAGGATTATCTTGGAATCACAACATTTGACTTTGAATATGAAAAGCAGATAAATCTAAGCAAAGATTATTTTATAGATAATATTGCAGTGGCTTTAGCTGGTAGAGTAGCAGAAAATCTTCTTATAGGTGAAAATTCTTCTGACAAATATACAAGTGGAGCATCACAGGATTTAATGGATGCAACCGAAACGGCCAGAAGAATCATAACAGAATACGGCATGATTGATGATTTTGGAAAGAATATGACATATTTTCCTAGAGGAGATATATCAGACTTATTTTTACTTTCTGAAGATATTAAAAATAAGATTGATAAAGAAACGTCAAAACTTGTTCAGGAAGCATATACAAGAGCAGAGGAAATATTAAATGATAACTTTGTATTACTTGATAGAATTGCAAATGCGCTCTTAAGTAACGATGTTTTAGACGAAATTGATTTAAAGCAGATTTGCCATGATGAAGCTGACAAAAAAATGAAGAGAGAACGCAAAGAGTTTAGAACCAATAATAACAACAACAAAATTTAAAATTCAAAAAGATTTCGAAAGAGGGAGAAAAGTAAATACTTTTTTCTCTCTTTTTCATTTATTTTACACATATATCAATTTTGATTGACATAACTTTTAAATTGTGCTAAAATAAAAAATAGTTACAAAGCAACAATAATCTTATATAAATATGGAGGAAAAGACAAAATGAAAAAAATTATAAACATTATTGATTATTGCATTACCAAGTCCAAAATCAAAAGATTTGGGCGGTCAAGTCATCATTTTCTAAAATATAGGTTATTACAAAAATTTTATTGTATACCAGCATATATAAAGGTTGATAATACAAAATCAAAAGAGACCTATGAAAGTTTTTTAAATAGCAGAGATATCGCTTTAAAAGATAATGATTCTGATATTAATCTTTTAAAAGCTCTAGTAAGCAATATTCAAAATCAATTAGAAGATTGTCCCAAAGAGCTATATGATTCAGAATTCTGGTACTTGGACGCGAATTGGTTTTATCAATTTGCACCTGAATATTTAATTAATAACATAGAGGAGATTTATCGTTATTTTTCAAATAAAGATAAAATCATTCTAGTTATAGATAATTATCAGATTTATGCCAATGATCCTGACTATGATCTTTTTAAATATGATAGAGAAGAAGCAAATTATTTTTTTTATAATGATTCATATTGCATGGAAAGACTTATTAATGAAATGAAGAAAGTCGGAACTAAAATAATTACGATTTCGAAAGAAAGAAGGAGTATTAATATTTATAGGTAAGATTATAAAGCGGGAGAAGAATTTCTCTTGCTTTTATTTTATTGTATTGTTAGGAGTGGATAATTGCAAAGACATTGAAGAAAAGATTTCTAATGGCATACAAACAAATATATATCCAGATGCTAGAATTTTCGTTTCAATAAATACAGGAAAAATTGAAGATAAAGAATATATCATTATAAAAGTTTCAAAAGGAATTGATATTTATTATCTTAAAGAAAAAGGAATTGTAAAAGGAACATACTTAAGAACTGGCTCTTGCTCGATCCCTGCAACAGAAGAAACAGTAAAACAATTGATAATAAAAAATAGTAGCTTATCATTTGAAACATAATTAGCTGTGTATCAATCAAATGAAAAGAATAATTTTTTAGATAGAAAAGAATTTAAAGGATCAATCTTGGAAATTTATGATACTATAATTGATTATTTAAAAAATAATACAGCAACATATGGATTAATTAATACGAGTGTTAGAGAAGATATTGAAGAATATCCAGAATTTATTTTAAGAGAAATTGTGCTAAATTCTCTTATACACAGAGATTATGGAACGTTA
>MNRP01000047.1 GCA_001916005.1 Clostridium sp. 26_22 | reverse complement strand
ATCTTTTGGCTCAATAGCTATATCGATAACTGGTTCTGGGAATTCCATTGATTCTAGGATTATTGGATGATCTGGATCACATAAAGTATTTCCAGTTGTTACATCTTTTAAACCTACGGCTGCAGCAATATCACCAGCATAAACTTTGTCTATATCTTCTCTGTGATTTGCATGCATTTGAAGAATTCTTCCAACTCTTTCTTTTTTATCTTTGCTTGAATTTAGAACTGTTGATCCAGATTCAAGTGTTCCAGAGTAAACTCTGAAGAAACATAATTTTCCAACAAATGGGTCTGTAGCAATTTTAAATGCTAAAGCTGCAAATGGTTCTGTATCAGAAGTTTTAGCTTCTGTTTCTTTTCCATCCATTGTTTCACCTTTGATATGTGGTATATCTACTGGTGATGGCATGTAATCAACTATTGCATCTAATAATTCTTGAACACCTTTGTTTTTGTAAGAAGAACCACATGTTACAGGAACTATTTTATTTGCTAATGTTCCAGCTCTTAAACCTTTTTTGATTTCTTCTTCTGTTAACTCTTCACCGTCTAAGTATTTCATCATTAATTCTTCGTCTTGGTCAGCAGCAGCTTCAATCATATTAGCTCTCCATGTTTCAGCTTCTTCTTTCATTTCTTCTGGTATTTCTGTTTCTACAATGTGTTCTCCTAATTTATCATCTTGGATGAACGCTTTCATTTTTATAAGATCAACTATTCCTTGGAAGTTATCTTCTGCACCTACTGGTAATTGGATTGGAACTGCATTTGCTTTTAATCTTGTTTTTAATTGGTCAACACAAAGCATAAAGTTAGCTCCAGTAATATCCATTTTATTTACATATACCATTCTTGGTACACTATATTTATCAGCTTGTCTCCAAACTGTTTCTGTTTGTGGTTGAACTCCACCTTTTGCTGCTAAAACTGTTACAGCTCCATCAAGAACTTTTAAAGATCTTTGAACTTCTACTGTAAAGTCAACGTGTCCTGGAGTATCAATAATATTAATTCTATTATTTTTCCAGAAACAAGTTGTACAAGCAGATGTAATTGTTATACCTCTTTCTTGTTCTTGTGCCATCCAGTCCATTGTTGCAGCACCTTCGTGAACTTCACCTATTTTGTGAGTTTTACCTGTATAGAATAATATTCTCTCTGTTGTTGTTGTTTTACCAGCATCAATGTGAGCCATTATTCCTATATTTCTTTGAGCAAAAGCTTTATTAGCTTCAGCCATTCTATGTGTATCTTCTTTCTTCTTGAATGCTCCACCGTTTCCAGCAACTGCATCCATTATTTCACCAGCTAATTTTTCAGCCATTGTTTTTTCATGTCTGTTTCTAGCATATGTTACTAACCATCTTAATCCTAAAGTTTGTCTTCTTTCTGGTCTTATTTCTAATGGAACTTGGTATGTAGCTCCACCAACTCTTCTTGCTTTAACTTCAAGAACTGGCATTATGTTTTCTAAAGCTGCTTCAAAAACTTCTAAAGGATTTTTTCCTTCTTTTTCTTTTATAATGTCAAATGCATCATATACTATTTTTTGAGCAACTGATTTTTTACCATCTAACATTATGTTGTTTACTAATTTTGTAACAACTTTGCTGTTATATATTGGATCTGGTAAAACGTCTCTTTTTGCTATATATCCTTTTCTTGGCACTATTCTTCCCTCCTTAAATTTTTATTAGATATTCATCAAAATATCTTCGGTACTCTGAAAAGTTTTTTACTTTTCCGTATAGTGCATATAATCTATTTCTAAATTTAAGTACCTTAATTTAGTAAGTATTACAAGCACTACTTTTTAATTTTTGGCTAAGTTCTATTTTTTAGGTCTCTTAGCTCCGTATTTAGAACGAGCTTGCATTCTATCTTTAACACCAGCTGTATCTAATGTTCCTCTGATAATATGGTATCTAACACCTGGAAGGTCTTTTACCCTACCACCTCTTATTAATACAACACTGTGTTCTTGTAGGTTATGTCCTATACCTGGGATATAAGATGTTACTTCATAACCATTTGAAAGTCTAACTCTGGCAACTTTTCTTAAAGCTGAGTTTGGCTTTTTAGGTGTAACTGTTTTTACTACTGTACATACACCTCTTTTTTGTGGAGCTCTGTTATTTGTTAATTTTTTGTTTTTTGAGTTCCATCCATGTTGAAGAGCTGGTGCAGTTGATTTTGTTACTCCTGTTTGTCTTCCTTTTCTTACTAATTGATTAATTGTTGGCACTTAAATTTCACCTCCTATTTTTTATTTTTACTACGGAACTGCATAATACACGCAATTTACTATAGCATTTTCTATTTTAACATTTTTATGTATATAAGTCAAGAAAAACTTGGAATTTTTCCAAGTTTTTCTTTGTTCTATTGATTTATAATTATTATCTTTCTTCACCATCTTGTGATTTTGGTTGTGTTTCTTCTAAATCTGGGTCTTCTTTGTCTTCTAGTTTTTCTAAGTCTTCCCCTTCCTTATATGTTTCTGCAACTTTTTTTAATCCTTCTTGTACTGCACCTTTTACTTTAATTCCCTTTTTAAAAGTTTTTTTAGAAAAGTTTTTTACTGCTTCAACAGCTTTTATTTTTCCAGAAAGTTTTATTCCTTCTTTTATTGTTGATGGTATATTTTTTATTTTTCTTTTTCCTAATAATCCTGCTATTTTACTTTCTTGTAGTCCAAGTACTTCCATTCCATCTATTTTATTTTCTGTTTTAGCAATTCTTTTCATCATTCTTTTTAAATTTCCTTTTAAAACAGTCCTACTAAGATCATGTTTTATTTCTAAGTTTTCACAATTTTCTTTATTTTTTATTGCCTCCATATAATCTATAATAGTTTTATTTTGTTTATTTTCATTCAAAACTTTTAATACTATTGGGCTTAATTTTCTTTTTAATAAAAATTGTTTAAATTTTGATGGTTCAATAGCATTTAAAACTTCTACCACCTCAGGTTCCGCAAATATTTTTTTCTTATCATTTAAAATCTCTTCAATTTTATTTTCTATTTTGATAGTTTGTTTTTCATTATTTTCATCTATTGTTGTTATGTTGATTACATTATTTCCTTCTTTAACTTCTATTCCTACTACTTTTTCTTTTTGTCTATCATTTAAAATTTTAAATTGTTCTTTTAATTCTTCTATTTTTTTTGTGTTTTTAGATGTTTTTTTAGGGTTTGAATTTTCTTCATAGATTTCTTTTTTATTATTTTCTATTGCCTTTTCTGTTCTTTCATCCAAATCTTTTCTTATAGCTTTTCTTCTATCAAATTCTTCGTTTTCTTTTATTGCTTCTTCCCAATCTTTTTCTAGATTTTCTTTGCTTTCTTTTTGATTTAATTTTTCAACTAAATTATCAAGATTTTCAAGAGTAAATTCTTTATTAATAACATCTATTTTCTCTTTTATTTCTGTATATTTTTCTATTGGTGTTTTTCCTTCATAAATATTTGCTATTTCTAATTTTGGTTCAATTTCTTGTAATCTATGTTTGTTGTTTAAATATTGTTCTTTAGCATGATTAACTTTTATTTGTTCTTCTCTTGGTAATTTTAACCATTCTTCTTTTGTAACATCATTTAATTTTAATTCTTCTTCTAATTTTTTCTTTTCCTCTGTTAATTTCTTTACTTCATCCTGTTCCATTTTAGCAAATTCATTATTTCTATTTTCTTCAACCTTTACTAATTTTGTTTCTAACCCATTTAATATTTCTGATTTTTTTTCTTCAAGATTTCTTTTTAAATTTCTTTTTGCAAGTTCTTCATGTGCTAAAGATGTTGCAAATTCAGAATCCTTTTCAGAATATTCTTTTGATAGATCTTCATAAAATGCACTCTTGTAGTCTTGAATTTTATCTAATTCTTGTTTTTTCTTATCTCTTTCTACTTTTAAATTTGCACTTTGTTCACTTAATTTTTCAATAGATTCTTTTTGTTTCTTTAATTCTTTAATTTCTTTTTCATATTCGTTTATTAAATCCATTTTTTATTCTCCTATCCAACATAAAATAAATCACTACTTTAATTTTACCAAACTTTTATTTATTTTTCAACATTTTTAACTATTTTTTTATATTTTTCTTAATAAATCTCTCATTTTTAATGCAATTATTATATCAATTTCTCCAAACTTCTCTCAGCCAATTTCATATATCTTTCTTTTTTATCTCTAATTCTCTTTCCCTCCAATTCCGGTAAAATACCAAAATTAGCATTCATCGGTTGAAACTTATCATTTGGAGTAGATATATATTTAGCCAAACTGCCAATAACAGTATATTCTGAAAATTCTACTTTTTTACCACTTTTGTAAAATCTTTCTATCGCATTTAAAGAAGCTAACATTCCTGAAGATATTGATTCTACATAACCTTCAACCCCTGTTATTTGTCCTGCAAAATATATATTATTATTTGATTTTAAATTATATGTATTGTCTAACAATTTTGTTGAATTTATATATGTATTTTTGTGCATTACTCCATATTTTGCAAACTCAGCATTTTGTAATCCTGGTATCATACTAAATACTCTTTTTTGTTCTCCAAATTTCAGATTTGTTTGAAAACCAACTATGTTATATATTGTTGCATCTGTATTATCTTGTCTTAATTGAACTATTGCATATGGTCTTTTAGCATATCTTGGGTCATCAAATCCTACTGGTTTTAGTGGTCCAAATCTTAAAGTATCTATTCCTCTTTTTGCCATTATTTCAACAGGCATACATCCTTCAAATATTTCCTTCTTTTCAAAATCATGTAATGTAATAACTTCCGCTTCTACAAGTTCCTTACAGAAATTTTCATACTCTTCCTTATTCATTGGAAGATTGATATAACTTTTTTCTTGTTTAGATTGTCTATCTTTCCACTCTTCTACAGTTTCATCTTTTTTCTTTTCTTGTTCATATCTGTTACCATAAAAAGCGATATCAAAATCTATGCTATCTTTTAAAACAATTGGAGCTGCCGCATCATAAAAATATAATTTATCTTCTCCTGTTAATTTTCCTATCTGTTTTGCTAATTTTTCAGAAGTCAATGGACCTGTCGCTATAATAACAATTCCATCTTCATTTTCCACATTTTCTACTTCTTTGTGGATTACTTCTATTAAAGTATTTTTTTCAATCTCTTCTGTTACTCTTTTAGAAAACTCTTCTCTATCTACTGCTAAGGCTTGGCCTGCTGGTACACTAGTTTCATCAGCAATTCTTATTAATAATGAATCTAACTTTCTAAGTTCTTCTTTTAAAAGTCCACAAGCATTTGTAAGTAAGTTAGATTTAAATGAATTACTGCACACAATTTCCGCCAAATTTTTATTAGAATGTGCTTCTGAAAATTTGACTGGTTTCATTTCATATAATTTTACTTTTATTCCTCTTTTTGCAATTTGATATGCTGCCTCTGTTCCTGCAAGCCCTCCTCCTATTATTGTTATATAATCTTTCATAATTCTCCTCTACTTAAATAGAAAGGGAAAAGGGGACTTCCTTTTTTTCCCTTTCCATTTTTCCTTTATTCAAATAAATTCATAATATCTTCTTTTGAAAGTTTGCTAATAAATGTTGTTTTTGTATCTAACATATTATCAGTTAAAGTTGCCTTTCTTTGTTGCAAGTCATAAATTTTTTCTTCGATAGAATCTTTTGTTATTAATTTATAAACTTGTACATTATTTTTTTGTCCTATTCTATAAGCTCTGTCTGTTGCTTGATTTTCTGCTGATATATTCCACCATGGGTCATAATGTATAACCATATCTGCACCTATTAAATTCAAGCCTGTTCCTCCAGCTTTTAATGAAATCAAAAATACTTTTATTTCATCATTTTGATTAAATTCATCTACCAAATCCACTCTTTCATCAACTTTTGTTGCTCCTGTTAATTTAAAATATTTTATATTTCTATTTTTTAATTCTTTTTCTATTATTTCAAACATTGATGTATAACTTGAAAATAGCAATATTTTATGACCTGCTGTTATTCCATCTTCTAATATTTCCATACATTGTTCTAATTTACTGCAAGGTTCCTTGTAATTATCAATAAATAAACTTGGATGACAACAAATTTGTCTTAGTCTTGTTAATGCTGCTAGTATTTTTATTTGACTTCTTTCATAGCCATTTGAGTTTATTTCATCTTGTAATTCTTGCTTTGTTCTAACTAAATATGATAGATAAATTTTTCTTTGTTCTTCTCCCATTTCATTTTTTAATACTGTAATTGTTTTTTCTGGCAACTCCGTTAATACCTCTTTTTTAGTTCTTCTTAAAACAAATGGTTCTATAAGCATTTTTAATTTTTTTATTGCATCTTCATCATTGTCTTTTACTATTGCAGTTTCATAGGTTGATTTGAATTTTTTATAGCTAAATAAATAGCCTGGCATAACAAAGTCAAATATTGACCATAATTCTGCAAGTGAATTTTCTATTGGTGTTCCTGTTAATGCAAATCTAGAATCTGCTTTTATTTGTTTAATTGCTTTTGCATTTTTAGCATTATTATTTTTTAGATATTGAGCTTCATCTGCAATGATAAATCTAAAGGTGTAATTTTTTCCTTTGTATATTTCTATATCTCTTTTTAATAAATCATATGATGTTACTATTACATCATATCTTTCTATTTCGTTAATTATTTCTTTCCTTTGGTTTGCATTTCCACTAATAACTTTGATATTTAATTCTGGTGCAAATTTTTCTATTTCGTTTTTCCAGTTTAAAGCAAGCGAACTTGGTGATACTACTAAACTTGTTTTTTTGTTTTCTTCTTGATTTTCTTTATAACTAACAAGCATAGATATAACTTGAATTGTTTTTCCTAACCCCATATCATCTGCAAGTATCCCTCCAAATCTATAATTATCTAGTGTTTTTAACCATTGAAATCCAGTTTTTTGATATGGTCTTAATATATTTTCAAATTGTTGTGGTATATTCTCTTCTTCTAATAAATCTTTATTTAGATTGTTTACTATTTCTCTGTATTGTTTATCTTTTGTTATTTCTGTATTTTTCATTTTTTTCAATAATTGATTTAAATATAAGGTTCTGTTTACTGGTAATCTAACAGTTCCATTTTCTAGTTCTTTATAATCAATATCTGTTCCTGTTATAAGTTTATCTAAAAATTCTACTTCTTCACTATCTTGTAATTGCAAAAATGCTCCATTTTTTAACCTATAAAATTTCTTTTTTAATTTATATTTAGCAAGCATTTCTTGTAACTCTTCTGGTTTTATATTTAATTTGCTCAAATCTATTTCTAATAGATTATTTTCTACTCTTACTCCTAAAGAACCAACTTTAGGTGCTACTATTTCTTTGGTTTTAAAATTTTCTGTTACTAATACTTCAAATTTTTTCATATATAAATTTATATCTTCTGATAAGAAATTATATATTTTTTCATCATCTGGTAAAATAAATCTCAAATTTTGAGGCTCAAACATAAATCCTGTTTTCCTAAAAATATTCATTGCTTTTGTTTCTTCTACTATGTTTCTAGGAAATTTGAAATTTTTTTCTTCTTTTTGGTTTAATGGATTAAATTCATTTTCTCCATAGCATAGTTTTACATCTGCAACTACATAATTGTTTTTATCAAAATCAAGAAATACTTTTACTCTTAATTTTTCTGGTATGTATTCTTCTACTTCTTTCTTTAGCTTTTCTTCTATTTTTATTGCATTTTTAACCTTTGGTAAAACTATTGAAAATAAATCTCCTATTTCTTTTTTACCAAGCATAACTTCTGAAACGTAATTTTCTCTAAACAATGTTAGCATTTCTAGATTTGTATTTGTAAATTCTTTAGAACATCTATATAAATTTTTGTCTGTTAATACATATTTATAATTTTTTCCTCTTAAAATATTGATTTTGTATATATCAAAATTTGCAATAATTTTATATTCATCATCAGATATTTGTTCTAATGAAAAATCAAGTGGTGGGTCTTCTTCTAAAAAGTCTATTGCTTTTACTTCATAATCTTTTTCTATTAAAACTTTTTTATTTTTTTGTATATCAAATAATTCATCAAGACCGGTGTTTCCTAATATTATATTATTTTCATTTAGTGCTTTTCCATAATATCTATAGTTTGAATTTGCATTAGAATTTGCATATTTTATTATTTCTGCATATTTTAAGACAAATTCTAATAGTCCTTGACTTTCTTGGTCAAACATTTCTTTTCTATGTACAAATTCTAGTTTATCTCCATATTTGTAATTTTCTTTTAACATCATTAATGTATAAAATTCTGATAGATTTTTTATTTTATACATTCTTTTATTTCCAATTTTAAATTCAACTTTCATCTCTTTTGTGAATTTATCATAAATTATTTTAGGCTCTATTTTTATTGTTCCTGTGTTTTTTAGTTCATTGTCTTCTAGGTCTTTGTCTATTTCGTTTAATTCATGATTATATATTGTTTTTACTATTTGAGAAAAGTTTGTGTACTTTTTTTCTTTCTGTACAGTTGCTTTATTTTCATGTTTTTCTATCTTTTCCACATTATAATCTGCTAATGCTAGAACTGTTGCTAATGTATGTTTACATACTCCATAGTAGTTGTAATAGTCTGGACAAGTACATGTTATATTCTCTATTTCTCCGTTTTTTACTTGAATATATGTATTATAAGTGTCTGTTCCTTCTACTTCTGCTGTTACCTCAAAGTTCATTGGATTCTCATATTCTACTTTTTTAAAGTAAATTCTATTTTCATCTCTGTATTTTTGTGCTTTTTGCTTTCTTTGTTCTCCTGCATCTTCACATAAATTATCTATAATATTATGATTTACTAACATTTTTATCTCCTTCACTTGGCTAATTATTATACTATATTTTACATAAATTTGCAATAGATACACAAAAAAAGAACATGTAAAAACATGCCCTAAATTTCACAAACTAGTTTTTTTTTACTTTTTTCTAGTCCTCTATAATACTTTGCTATAAGTTCATCTAATTCAATGCTTAATTTATATGTAATATCATAGCTTTCTCCGCATTCAATACTTTTATTTAATTTATCTCTTAATTTACAAATTTCTTCATTTAACATTTTTATCTCTCCTTTTTCAATATTTCTCTTCTGTATATTTATAAATTAACATACATTTTGTCTCAAGTCAAGTATTTTCAACGTTTTTTAGCAACTTTCGTATGACTGTTTTTGTCATTTTTCGACATAAAAATATATAAAAAAACAGCATAAAATTTTATATCTAATTTTATGCCATAAAAACTATTTTTTTGTTTTAACTTCTAACTACAGATAATATCATTTTTTTCTCATTAAATACATTTTTTAAAACTTGGTTTAAATAATCTATATTTATTGTTTCTATTTCTTCTAGATATTCAAAACTATTTATTCCTTTAAAATAATCTGATAAAAACATTCTTGCAATATCTGTTATGTCATTATATTCTTTTATATATTCTCCATAGATCATTTTCTTTGTTCTTTCAAAATCTGTTTCATTAATTCCATCTTGTATATATTTTTTTATTTGAGCTTTTAAATCTTTATATAATTCTTCTGGATTATTTGATTGACCTGTTATTAATATATGTGCATATTTTTTATCAAATTCATATTCTATGCTTGGATTTGAATAACAGTTTCCTTTATCATATAATTTTTTATATAAATCTGAACTTGCCCCTATTATTAGATTTAATAATATTTCTATTGCTATGTGTTTTTTCACTTTTTCATTTTCTTCTGCTGGAATATCTTTAATTCCTATTGTGTATAATGGTTTGCTGACTTCCATTTTTTGTTCTGATTTTTCTTTTACTATTGTTTCTGGTTCTTCTTCAAAAATTCTTTTTATTTCTCCATTTGATTTTGTATCTACTAGTCTTTTTTTGATTTCTTCTAATAATTCATTTGGTTCAAAATCTCCTGCTATTACCATTGCCATATTTGATGGATTGTAAAATGTGTTGTAGCATTTGTATAAGATATCTTTATCTATTTTGCTTATAGTTTCAATTGTTCCTGTTATATCTAATTTTACTGGATTATTGTGATACATACTTTCTAATGCATTTAAATATACTTTCCATTCTGGGTAATCATCATACATCATTATTTCTTGTCCAATAATGCCTTTTTCTTTTTCTACATTTTCATCTGTAAAATATGGATGTTGTACATAATCCATAAATTCATCTAATGCAGGGTAAAAATTGTCTGTACATTCAAACAAATATGCTGTATGGTCATTTGTTGTATATGCATTTGCATTAACTCCTATTGCTGTTAAAACATCTAGACTGTTTTTTCCATTTTCTTGTTCAAACATTTTATGTTCCAAAAAATGTGCTACTCCTTTTGGAACTTCTGTTATTTGAGTTTCTCCGGGTACTATAAATGTGCTATCATTTGAACCATAATGTGTTCCCCAAATTATATATTTTTTTTGAATATCTTTTTTTGGAATTATCATTACTGTTAAACCATTTTTTAATTTTTCTATATATAATTTTTCTTTAACTTTTGAATTTTCAATTATTTGCATATTTCCTTCTTTCTAATAGGGAAAAAAAGGACGTCCCCATTTCCCTATTTTAATTTTTCAAAAAATAAATTGTGTTTATACTTATTTGTTTAGCAACTTCTAGAACATCTGCTTTGTTTACTTTTTGTATGTTTTCGATATATTCTTCTAAGCTTGTTTTGGTTCCTGATAGTTCTTGACCAAAATAATAAGTTATTTCTGTATCTTGTTCATCATCTATTGTTTTTATTGAAGCAATTATTCCATTTTTTGCATTTTCTATTTCTTCATCTGTGAAGTCTCCATTTTTCATATCTTCTATTTGCTTTTTTATTATTTCTAATGCTTTTTGATAATTTGGAATATCTATTCCACAATTTATAAATATATTGTTTTTAAATCTATAATAACTTGAACTTGCAGTGTATGCTAGACTTGCTTTTTCTCTTACATTTTGGAATAGTTTTGAATTTGCACTTCCACCTAATAAACTGTTGTATATCATTATTTTGTATCGTGCATCTTTGTCTAATATGTTAACATCTAATCCTATTATAAGTTTTCCTTGTGTTACTTCCATTGATTCTTGTATTTCTTTTGCTTCTTCATTTTCTTTTTTTACTAATTCAAATTCTTTAAAATCTGGTTTTCTTTCTTCTAGTTTTTCTATATTTTCATTTTGTTTTATTATATTGTATATATTTTCATCTACTATTCCTGAAATATAAATATCTATTTTGCAAGTTTTTATTAATTCTAAATAATATTCATATAGATTTTTTTCGTTTATATCTTTTAAATCTTCTACATAACCAAATTTGTATAATCCAAATGGTTCATTTTTGTACATTTCTTCTATACATCTGTCTAAAGCATATCTTGCTTTGCTGTCTATCTTACCATCTATTATTTGTTTGATATTTTCTTTTTCTTGCTCTACGTATTCTTTTTTGAAAACTCCATTTTCTAAATATGGATTAAATATTATTTCGAATATTTTTTCTATTGAGTTTTTTATCATATTTTCTGCATCTTGTGGTAAGAATTCATTATTTACTGTTTCCATATAAAATTTTAGTATTTGGTTGTCTCCTGTTTTATCAAGGCCACAATCAAAACTTGCACCATACATATCTTCCATTTTTTTATTTATTTCTTCTTGTGTTTGCATAAATTTTGTTCCTCTTCTTAGAACTGCTGGTATTAATGCATTTTTAGTAATGTTTTTTCTATCTAGTTTTGTTGTTAGCATTACAGCTATTAGATTAGTTTTGAATTTTTCGGTTTTGATTGTATGCAATTTGATTCCATTTTTTATATCAATTTCATTATATTTCACAATATCACCCTTTCGATTTTTTCTTTGCTTGATTGCAATTTTAGTTTTTGTTTGCTATTTTAATATTTATATTTTGTCCTAAAATTTGGTTATCATACTAAGTTATATTAAAAAAAGTGGATGTTTAAGAAATACTTTTATAACTCTTAAACTTCCACCTTTTATTTTAATTAAAATTTTCTTTTTCTTGCTGCCTCTGATTTTTTCTTTCTTTTTACACTAGGTTTTTCATAATGTTCTCTTTTACGAACTTCTTGTAAAACTCCGTTTCTAGCGCATTGTCTTTTAAACCTTTTTAAGGCATCTTCTATATTTCCATTATTAACTTTTATTTCTGACATTTATATTCCCCTCCTTCCGGTCATACGAAACTGTATGTGGGATAACCCTTTTTTAACGATATTCATTATACATTAAAGATTGGAACTTGTCAATAGTTAATTAACTTATTTGTGTTTTTTTATATATTTTAAAAGAAGAGCGGTTACTCACCGCTCTTTGGAAAAATACTACTTTTTAATTTTTTCAAGCTTTCCTGATAATAATTTTCAAGTTGCTTATCAAAAACTCTATCAATTATTTCAATTTCAACAACGATAAAGCCATCACTTACCATTTTATCTGTTTTCCGAGCAACTGCCTTATAACATAATGTCTTTTTCATAGTTTTTCCTCCTAGAAACCAATATTTCTTGGTTATTTTGTTTTGTATACATAATATTATACCACTATTTTTATATATTTGCAAATGAACAAGCCATACAATATAAAGTGAACCTAAATTATTAAACTTTTTATCTAATAATTTGGGTTCACTTCAAATGTATAAATATCATTAATATATTTTTTACTCTCCGGCAAAAATCTCCTCAAATTCCTCTGCCTCAATTTTTTCTTTTTCAAGTAATACTTTTGCAACAGCATGTAATTTATCAACATGGTCTGTTAATATTTGTTTAGCTCTATTATAAGCCTCATCAACAATTCTCTTTGTTTCTTCATCAATAACTCCAGCTGTTTCTTCTGAGTATTCTCTAGCTTGTGCTAAATCTCTTCCTAAGAACACTTCACTTTGGTCAGAACCTAACATTAATGTTCCTATTCTTTCACTCATACCGTATTTTGTAACCATACTTCTAGCTATTTTTGTAGCTCTTTCTATATCATTACTTGCTCCTGTAGAAATGTCATTTAATATAAGTGCTTCTGCAACTCTACCACCTAATAGAGAAACTATATTTTCTTCCATTTCTGTTTTTGACATAAAGTTTTTGTCTTCTGTTGGACGATACATTGTGTAACCTCCAGCCATTCCTCTTGGTACTATTGATATTTGGTGTACTGGGTCTTGTGTTGTTAAATAATGGCTTACAACTGCATGACCTGCTTCGTGATAAGATACTAATCTATTTTCTTTTTCACTTCTTACTCTTGTTTTCTTTTCAGGTCCCATTGTTACTTTTACCATTGCATCTTCTATTTCTTTCATGCCAATTTCTTGTAGGTTTCTTCTTGCTGCTAATAATGCTGCTTCGTTTAATACGTTTTCTAGGTCAGCTCCTACAAATCCTGATGTGTTTTTTGCAATTACTTTTAAGTCTACATCTTCTGCTAATCTTTTCTTTTTAGAGTGTACTTCTAATATATGCTCTCTTGCTTTAACATCTGGTGCTCCTACTACTATTTGTCTATCAAATCTTCCTGCTCTTAATAATGCTTTGTCTAATACATCTGGTCTATTTGTTGCTGCTAAGACTATAACTCCTTCATTGTCTGAGAAACCGTCCATTTCAACTAATAATTGGTTAAGTGTTTGTTCTCTTTCATCATGTCCACCACCAAGTCCAGCACCTCTTTGACGACCTACTGCATCAATTTCATCTATAAATATAATACATGGTGCATTTTTCTTTGCTTGTTCAAATAAATCTCTAACTCTTGAAGCTCCAACACCTACGAACATTTCTACGAAGTCTGATCCACTTATTATAAAGAATGGTACTCCTGCTTCTCCTGCAACTGCTTTTGCAAGTAATGTTTTACCTGTACCTGGTTGACCTACAAGTAGAACTCCTTTTGGTATTCTTGCTCCCATATCTGTAAATTTCTTTGGATTTTTTAAGAATTGTACTATTTCTTCTAATTCTTCTTTTTCTTCATCTACACCTGCAACATCATCAAATGTTATTTTGTTTCTGTCTGCTGGTGTCATCATTCTAGCTTTGCTTTTTCCAAATGTCATTGTTTTTCCACCGTTTTGTGAACCATTAAGTCCACCCATCATAAAGAACCAGAATATAAAGAATATTATTAAAATTCCAAATGGTGTTAATAAGCTTAATATTATTGAAAATACAGATTCTGAATTTTCCTCTAATGTGAATGAACCATTTTTAATGAAGTCTTCTGTGTAATTCATAAAGCTTTCCATGTTCGGAATATTAACTTGTTTTTTTATTTTATCATCAGAAAGTGTAACTGTTGCAGAACTTCCATCTGCATCTATTACAATTGCTTCTACTTTTCCCTCATTTATTTTCGTAATTAAATCTGAATATTTTAATTTTGTATTTGTGTTTGTCATTATTGATGACAATAATACAATAAATATTACTCCTATTATTAGCCACATTGCTAATGTTTTGATTCCGTTTTTCAAAATAATTCCTCCTCTTCGCCTTTTTGATATTAAGTTTTATACCATAGAAATTTTTGTTTTTCAATAGTTTTTTTATTACTTTTTGATTACAAAATAATATAGCCTCCTAAAGTACTACGGAGGCTCATTTTTGACTTATAAAGTATATTTTGTGATTTTTTAGTAAAATTTTTATATTTTTATTAGGAGTTAAATATTTATTACCTATATTGTTACTACACATTTTTATTACATCTTCTATATGTATTTTTTCTATTCCCTTTGTTGAACCTAAAAGCCTCGCTATAGTATATAACAAAATCCTAGATTTTATAACTTTTTCTTCCTTATTAAATTTTTTTAAATCCATAACTATTTCTTTTGTTTTTTCTTCTAATAACATTTCTTGGTATTTTTGTTCAACTAATTTTTCTAGATATTCATCTTCTTCTTTTACAAGTTCTGATAGTCTGTCCATTGTTTGAATTATGTTTGGATTAAATTCATTTTTAATGTATGGAATGATTATATTTCTTATTTTGTTTCTGGTATATACATTCTCAAAATTTGTTCTATCTATTCTTGCTTCTATATTTTTTTCTTTACAGTAATTTTCTATTTCATATCTTTCACATTCTATTAATGGTCTTATATATTTGTTGTTTTTTATAGGTTCTATTCCTTTTAAACCAGCTATTCCGCTACCTCTTAGCATATTCATTATAATTGTTTCTACTTTATCATTTTTGTTATGTGCTATAGCTATTTTATTTGAATTTGTTTTTTCTAAAATTTCATCAAAAAATTCATATCTTGCATTTCTTCCTGCTTCCTCTGTTCCTATTTTATTAGTATTTGCAATTTTTTGAATATCTATACTTTTTGAATAAAATTCAACACCAATTTTATTACAAAAATTTTTTACAAATTCTAAATCTTCTCCCGCTTCTTCTCTAATCATATGATTAACATGGGCAACTACTATATTAAAATCTAGATTGTTTGTTTTATCTATTCTTATTTCATTTAAAATATCTAACATAGAAATAGAATCTGGTCCTCCAGAAACTCCTAGAACTATCTTATCTCCGTTTTGTATTAAATTATATTTTTTTATTGTTTCTAAAACTTTTTGTTTCAATAAAATCAACTCCTAAAATCAAAAAGAGAAAAAGGGCTAACCTTTTTCCCTCATTTTTAATCATCAAATCTTTTTTCAAGATTAACAAATTTTGTATAACTTCCAAGCCATCCTAAATCTACACTACCTGTTGAACCACTTCTGTTTTTTCCTATGATTACTTCTGCTATGTTTTTTCTTTCTGTGTCTGGATTATAGTAATCTTCTCTGTATAAGAACATTACTATATCAGCATCTTGCTCTATTGAACCAGATTCACGCAAGTCTGACATCATTGGTTTGTGGTCTGGTCTTTGTTCTACAGCTCTTGATAGCTGTGATAGTGCAATTACTGGAACGTTTAATTCTTTTGCTAAGATTTTTAAAGATCTACTAATTTCTGCTATTTCTTGTTCACGGCTACCGTTTCTTCTATTACTTCCTTGTATTAATTGCAAATAGTCTATTACTACTAATCCTATATTTTTTTCTAGTTTTAGTTTTCTACATTTTGCTCTTATTTCTGTGATTGAAATTCCTGGTGTGTCATCTATAAAAATTCCTGTTTCTGAAAGTGGCCCTATTTTACTTGCAAGTTTTGCCCAGTCTTCATCTTCTAGCTTTCCTGTTCTTACTTTATTACTATCTACCATTGCTTCACTACATAGAATTCTGTTTACCATTTGTTCTTTTGACATTTCCAAACTGAATATTGCAACTGGTGTATTTGCATTTAATGCTGCATTTGCTGCTATATTTAAGGCAAATGCTGATTTTCCCATTGCTGGTCTTGCCGCTATTAGTATTAGTTCTGAACCGTGTAGACCTGCTGTTTTATAGTCTAAATCTGCAAATCCTGTAGGAACACCTGTTATGTGTTGTTTTCTATTATACAGTTCTTCTAATTGTGTAAAACTATCTACTAAAATGTCTTTTATTGGTACATAACCTTTTTGATTTTTATCTTGTAATATATTAAAAATCTTTTTTTCTGCACCTTCCATAATATCTTCAACATTTTCAGATGGGTCATAGCCTAAGTCTATTATTTCATTTGCTGTTCTTATTAGATTTCTTAAAGTAGATTTTTCTTCTACTATTTTTATGTATTTTTCAGCATTTGCTGTTGTTGGAACTTTTTCTGGTAAATCGGCTAAATATTCAAATCCACCAACTTGTTCAAATTTTCCCATAGTTTCTAATTCTGATTTTACAGTAATTAAATCTATTGGCTCTGCTCTATTATATAAATTAAGCATTGCTGAATATATTAATCTATTATCTTCTCTATAAAAGTCTTCTTCTTTTAAAACCTCTATACTACTTGAAACAGCTTCTTTGTCTGTTAACATGCTTCCTATAACTGCTTGCTCTGCTTCTATATCGTGTGGTGGTATTTTCCCTAGTTCCATTGCCTTTTCCCCCTCTTATGCTTTTGATATTACATCTATTTTTAGTTTTCCAACTACTCCTTCATATAGTTTAATTTCTATTGTAAACATTCCTAAAGTTTTTATTGTTTCTTTTAAATCAATTTTTTTCTTATCAACTTTTATGTTATATTGTTTTTCTAGGTTTTCAGCTATTTCTTTTGAAGAAACTCCTCCAAAGATTTTTCCATTTTCTCCTGCTTTTACTTGAACTTTCATTAATATTTTTGATAATTTATCTGCTATTTTTTGTGCTTCTTCTTTTTCTTGAGATTTTTTAAATGCATTTGAATCTTGTTTTGCTTTTAATTTACTCATATTTTCTGCATTTGCCTCTACTGCTAAATTTTTTGGAAATAAAAAATTTCTTGCATATCCATCTGATGCATTAATTACTTGGTCTTTTTTTCCTACTCCTTTAATATCTGCTTTTAGTATTACTTTCATTAAAATCACTACCCTTCATTTTATTTAGCTTTATATAGTTTACAACATTTTTTAAGTTTTTTCAACCAAAACACACTAAATTTAAAAAGGAATTGAATTTTACTCCAATTCCTTAATTTTATTCTTTAATTTTCTATTTCTGTAAAATATTCATTAATTCTTATTATTAATTCTTGTTTAGCTTCTTCCATTGTCATTCCTTCTACTTGAGCTCCTGCAAGTGTTATATGACCTCCGCCTCCAAGTTTTTCTAATATGACTTGTACATTTATATCTCCAATTGAACGTCCACTTATACAGATTTTATCTCCTGTATTTCCTAATACAAATGATGCTGTTACATCATTTATTGTAAGTAATTCATCTGCTGCTTTTGCACAAATCAAGCTTACATCTTTAGCTTTTTCTTTATCATATATAGCAATTGCAATGCTTTCGTTTACTATTTCAGCACTTTTTACTATATCTGCTATAATGTTAAATGATTGTAAATCACTTTGGAACCATTTTTTTACTTTTATTATATCAACACCACATCTACGTAGATATGCAGCTGCTTCAAAGGTTCTTACACCTGTTTTAAATGTAAAACTTTTTGTGTCCATCATAATTCCTGCATATAAGCTTTCTGCTTCTATTTTCTTTAATTCAACATTTACATCTGTATATTGTAATAATTCTGTAACTAATTCTGCTGCTGAAGAAGCATATACTTCTTGGAATGTTAATGTAGCATCTTCTATATAATCTGCACTTCTTCTATGATGGTCTATTACAACTATTTTCTTTGCTTTTTTTACAACTTCTTCTGATTCTACATATGTGTTTTTATGAGTATCTACTATAACTAGCAAAGTATCTTCATCTATGTTTTCTTCTGCTACTTCTTTGCTTATCAAGACATCTTCATACTCTGGTTCTTCTGCTAATAAGCTTTCTTTAAAACTTTGTAGTGTTGGTGTATCACTTGTTATTATATAAGCATTTTTGTCTAAACTTTTTGCTATTCTATATACACCTATACTTGAACCCATTGCATCTATGTCTGGATTCATATGTCCCATTATCATTACTTTGCTTGATTCTTTTATAAGATTTTCTAAGGCATGTGCAACAACTCTTGCTTTTACCTTTGTTCTTTTTTCAACTTCTTGAGCTCTTCCTCCAAAGAATTTATATATATCATTTTGTCTAATAACAGCTTGGTCTCCACCTCTTCCAAGTACTATGTCCATAGCTGTTTGTGCTGATTTATATTTATCTTTGTCATTTTTTCCTTCATTAGATATTGCTATGCTTAATGTAAATTGAACTTTTTGTTTTGGGTCTATTTCTTTGATTTTATCTAATATACTAAATTTATCTTCTTTTATTTTTTCTAAGTATCTTTGCTCGAAAATGTATATATATCTGTCTCTATCTGATTTTATTAATACACCATTTGTATCATTTGTCCATTCATATATATTTTTATCTATTTCAGCAACATATTGTGCTTTTTCTTCACTTTCAAGCATTTGCATATTTTCTTCATAATTGTCTATCATAATAATTCCAACACATGATTTTGAATCATTATATTCTTTTTGAAGTTTTATTTTTTCTGTTTCATTTATAAAATATAATATTGCCATATATTCTTTTTGGTTTTTATTATATTTTTTTGACTTAACAAATTTTCCAATCATTTTGTATGTTTTTTTATTGATATTTACTGTTTTTAATATGTTTGTATCTTTTTGTTGTTCTTTATTTCCTATTTCTGCTTTTAATTCAAACATTAAATCATTTATTAGACTATTCATATCAATATTAGCAAATTCTGATACAAATTTTGAACTTTTCCATACTACATTTCCATCTGTTTCCATTATTATAAGCGGAAATGGTGAATTTATTAAACTTGTTTTGGCTGCTGAATCAACTGTTAGTGTTAAGTCTTGCAATGTTTCTGATATTTCACTTTTTCTTTTATTATTTGCAAAATATGTGTATGCTGAAACTAATACAAATATAAATATTGATGGTATTATAAATTTTGTGTTTTGTATTGATATTGCGATTAATAGTAATAATATTATTATTAAATATATTTTTGTTCTTGATACTAAATTATCTAAGAACTTTTTATTATTATTGTTTTGCATAAAACTCTCCTTTTCTACCTATTATATTGTACTTCTAAAAAGCGATTTTGTCAAATAATTCGGTTAAAAGCAAAAAAATTGAGATAACTTCATACTCACATTATCTCAACTTTTATATAAATTATTCAGCTTTGTTTTCTACTGTTTCTGCTGGAGCTTCTACAGCTTCTTCTTTAACTTCAGCAACTGGTTCTTCTACTAAATCTTCTTTAATAGTAATTTCTCTATTTTCGATTCTAGCTCCAACCATTTCTTTAGTTTTAGCAGCTTTACCAACTCTGTCTCTTAAGTAGAATAATCTAGCTCTTCTAGCTTTACCAACTCTTACTAATTCTACTTTTTCAACTAATGGTGAATGTACTAAGAATGTTTTTTCAACACCAACACCATAAGATGTTTTTCTTACTGTAAATGTTTGGTTAACTCCTCCACCTTGTACTTTGATTATAATTCCTTCGAATACTTGGATTCTTTCTTTGTTTCCTTCTTTAATTCTAACGTGAACTTTTACTGTGTTACCAACTTTTAATTCTGGTATTTTATTCTTTAGTTGTTCATGTTCTATTGATTTAATAATATCCATTTTAGAATTTACCTCCTTCTTTATTTTGAGCGGTGCCTCTTTTTTGGGCACGTCATTTCTATTTTTCTAAAATTCTTTTATCTTTTTCAGATAATTCAATATTTTCTAAAAGGTCTGGCCTTTTTTTCCTTGTGTTTATTAAACTTTGTTCTCTTCTCCATTTGTCAATATTTTCGTGATGACCTGAAAGTAATACTTCTGGTACTTGTTTTCCGTTAAAAACTTCTGGTCTTGTGTATTGCGGATATTCTAAAAGTCCTTCTGAAAATGATTCTTCTTTTGTTGAATCATCTTTTAAAACTCCCTCTATATATCTGCTTACACTATCGATTACTATCATTGCTGGAAGTTCTCCTCCAGTTAAAACATAATCTCCTATAGAAATTTCTTCATCAACAATCTCATCTATTACTCTTTGGTCTATTCCTTCATAATGACCACAAAGAAGTATTATATGTTTTTCCTTAGATAATTCTACTACTTTCTTTTGGTTTAATTTTTGTCCTTGTGGAGACATATATATAACTTTTGCATCTTTATAATCTAAAGATTTATAAGCATCATATACAACATCTGGCATCATAACCATTCCTGCTCCACCACCATAAGGAGTATCATCTACTTTTTTATGTTTATTTTTTGAAAAATCTCTAATATTTATTAAATTAATATTTATTAGTCCCTTTTCTTTTGCTCTTCCAATAATGCTTTTGTTTAAAGGTTCAAACATTTCTGGAAAAAGTGTTAAAACATCAAATTGCATTTTTTTCTCCTTATATTTCTAAATTAATCCATTTAAAATATGTACAATTATTTTCTTTTCTTCTAAATTGATGTCTTTTACAACATCTGATATGGCTGGTAATAATATTTGTTTTCCAAGTTCATCTTTTACAACATATATGTCATTACTTCCTGTATTGAATATATCATCTAATTTTCCAAGAAGTTTTCCATCATCTGAGTAAACATCTAATCCTATTAAATCTACAATATAATAAGTACCTTCTTCTAATTCAGGTTCATCTTCTCTTTTTACTTTTAAATAGTAATTTCTAAGAAGTTCTGCTTCCTCAGGAGTGTTAACTCCTTTTAATTTCATAAGTACCATACCTTTGTGGTATTTTACTTCTTCGATTTCATATTCTTTTTTAGTATTATTTTTTTCAATATATATTTTTTCTAAATCATCAAATCTGTTAATATCATCTGTAAATGGCTTTATTTTTACCATTCCTTTTATTCCAAATGTATTAACTATTTGACCTATTTCTAAAAATTCTTGCATTCTATTACTCCATATAAAAAATTATCCAATAAATTCAACTGTAACTTTCTTATGTTCTTTTCCTGCTATAGATTTTACAAGTGTTCTTATAGATTTAGCAAGTCTACCTTGTCTTCCTATTACTTTTCCCATATCTTCTTCAGCAACTTTTACTTCAAATACTACTGATTTTTCTCCATCCAATTCATTTATTTGAACTGCATCTTTATTATCAACTAGACTTAGTATAATTGTTTCTAAAATTTCTTTCATAGTTAGATTTCCTTCCTATTTTTTATTAATCAAAATATTTAAAGTGTTACTTTCTTTAAATTATTTAGTAGCTTTTTCTATTAAAGCTTTTACTGTATCTGTTGGTTTTGCACCATTTTTAATCCATTGTGCAACTTTTTCTTGATCTAATACTACTGTTGATGGTTCTGTCATTGGATCATATGTTCCTATTTTTTCTATTATTTTACCATCTCTTGGGCATTTAGAATCTGCAACAACTATGTGATAGAAAGGAGCTTTTTTCTTTCCTTCTCTTTGTAATCTGATTTTTACCATTATAATTCACCTCCTACAAATATTGGTTAAAAGGATTATTCCTTTATATATATAGCATTTTAAAATAGGGAAATTTTTGATAAGTAAGAAAAGGTCGTCCCTTTTTCCATCTCCCTTTTTCAAAAAGTTAATAACTTATTTAGATTTTAAAATTTTTCAATGTGTTTTCATCTATCCCATTCATTAATCTTTTCATTCCACCTTTGTTTTGTTTCATTTGTTTCATCATTTTTTGTGTCATTTCATATGATTTAATGAATTTATTTATGTCCTGTACTGTTGTTCCACTACCTTTTGCAATTCTTATTCTTCTACTTGCATTTAGTAGTTTTGTGTTTCTTTTTTCTTTTTTTGTCATTGAACATATAATTGCTTCTATTTTTGCAAATTCTTTGTCATCTACTTTGATGTCTTTGAATTGATTCATTCCTGGAATTAGTTTTAGTATTGAAGAAAATGATCCCATTTTCTTTACTTGTCTTATTTGAGCTAAATAGTCATCTAAGTCAAGTTCATTTTTTCTCATTTTCTTTTCTAGTTTTTCTGCCTCTTCCATATCAAAAGCTTCTTCTGCTTTTTCTATTACGGCTAACATATCTCCCATTCCAAGAATTCTTGATGCCATTCTGTCTGGATGAAAAACTTCGATATCACTTAATTTTTCTCCTGTTGCTGCAAATTTTATAGGCTTTCCTGTAACTTTTTTAACAGATAATGCTGCACCACCACGTGTGTCACCATCTAATTTGGTTAAAACTATACCATCAATTCCTACTTTTTCATTAAAAGTTTGAGCAACATTTACAGCTTCTTGACCAGTCATAGAATCTACAACTAATAGTATTTCATGTGGTCTTACACTTTTCTTAACATTTTGTAATTCTTCCATTAATTGTTCATCAATTTGTAGACGTCCAGCTGTATCTAGAATTATTACATCATTTAATTTTGACATTGCAACATTCATTGCTTGTTTTGCAATATGTACAACATCTTTTGATTGTTCATTTGCATATACTGGTATATTTAATTGTGCTCCGACAACTTGTAATTGTTTAATAGCTGCTGGTCTATATACATCGCAAGCTACTAATAATGGCTTTTTACCTTGTTTTCTAAATAGATTTGCAAGTTTTCCAGCTGTTGTTGTTTTACCAGAACCTTGAAGTCCAACTAGCATTATTATTGTTGGTGGATTTGAAGAAAAATTAACTTTACTTTCTGTTCCTCCTAATAATTCAACTAATTCATCTTTTACTATTTTTATTACTTGTTGCCCTGGTGTTAATGATTTTAAAACGTCTTGTCCTAAAGCTTTTTCTTGAATGTTTGATATGAATTCTTTTACTATTTTATAGTTAACATCTGCTTCTAGTAATGCAAGCTTTACTTCTCTAAGCATTTCTTTTAGGTCTGAGTCTGTTATTCTTGCTTTACCTCTAAGCTTTTTTGTTATTTCTTGTAATCTAGAAGATAACCCTTCAAAAGCCATGTACTTACCTCCCTTAAACTAAACAGTTTAATTCTTTTTTTATTGTTTCCAAGATAGTTTCTACTTGTTTATCAGATGAATTCTTTTGAATTTTTGTTAATTCTGATAAAACTTGTTCAATTTTCTTTTCTTGATTCAACGTCCTTTTCATAAATAACAACTTTTCCTCGTATTCGAAAAGCTTTTTCTCTCCCTTCTTTATTATGTCTCTAACAGCTTGCCTAGTGATTTCGTTGTTTTCAGCTATTTCTGATAGTGACAAGTCGTTATTATAGTAGTCATTTAAGAATTCAAGTTGTTTTGGAGTTAATAACTTTCCATATAAATCACACAATATACTTATTTTTACTTTTTCATCCATAAATACTACCTTCTTTTTTGTAATGCTAATATACTTTACACTATTTTTTTACATTTGTCAAGGGTTTTGGCCGAATTTTCTTCTTTTGCACCATATATGTTATCTTTGCAACAAAACTACTAGGCACAAAATGACTAAAAAATATTCCTGCTTTTACATCTAGTCCTGGAATAATATAGAATTTACCTTTTAATAATTTATCTATAGCAAATTTGGCAACATTATAGCTATTTGCTTCTCTCATATGGAATTTTACATTTGCTACATTATTGAAATTTGTATTTACTGGTCCTGGACATAAAATACTAATTTGAACTTTTGATTTTTCTTTTCTTAATTCTTCTCTTATTGATTCTGAAAGTCTTACTACATATGCTTTTGTTGAATAATATGTTGCCATCAATGGCCCCGGCATAAATCCAGCAATTGATGCTACATTCAAAATTTTCCCACTATTTTTTGCTTTCATATCTACTAAATATAATTTTGTTAAAATATGATATGCTATTATGTTTGTTTTTATCATTGACAATTCTTTGTTTAATTCTGTATGTGTGAAATTTCCACAATCTCCAAATCCTGCATTGTTAATTAAGATATCCACATCTTTTACACTTTTGTGTAAATCTATACAGTTTTCTTCTTGTGCTAAATCCATTGATATTGTTTCAATTTTTATATTGTTGTTTTCTTTTAATTCTTTTTTTAATTCTTTTAGTTTTTGCTCATCTCTTGCTACCAATACTAAATCGTAGTTCTTTTTTGCTAGTATTCTAGCCATATCTCTTCCTATTCCAGAAGATGCTCCTGTTATTAATGCTTTCATGTGTGTCCCTCCAATATTATTATTTTATCATAAAACTAAAAAATTATTGACTTTTATTCTTTTTATGCGTATAATAATTATAGAAAGATAAGCGGCCACAAAGTGTGGCATGCCGTTAATTATGTTTTTTAATAAAATACATCTCTAACGTCCAGACAGAGATGTGTTTTTTTTGCTATCTAATTTTCTCATTGTAACTTTTAAAGCTACAAATAGAGCAATAGCGATAACAGTTACTATTGCAAGTTGAATAAATAGTATGTATATAAATAGTAAATAAACTTGTTCAAATAACATATGCACCGCCTCCTTTCATCAGGAAACGACACTTCACACTCTGTTTTGCTTATCTCATCAAAAGTATACTAAACTTTTACTTATAAATCAAGTGTATATTTAAAATCTTTTTTATAAACTTCTAAGTAAATATATTTTATATTGTTGATAATATTATTTAAAAATGTTATAATAAGTTACACTTAAAAGAATGGAGGTAATATAATGAATGATTCAATAGAAGAACAACCTATTGAGGTGAAAGCATTAGAAAATTTTTTACTATATATAAAATTTAAAAATAATGAAGAAAAAATATATGATATGAAAGAAATGAATTAATAAAAAGCATCAAATTCTTATAAAATTTGATGCTTTTTTCTATTTCTTACTAAATTTATTTAACACAATACCAACTTTATGAACAATTTCTGTTGATTTTTTATTAGCAATATCTTTACCAAAAGCCTTTCCACTAACAGTAAAAGCTGATACTAATGCACTTAATATAAATTGCATATTAAAAGGTAAATTTAATTCATTTCCTATTTTTATTGCTATCATTGCACTGATAGAACCACTCAATACTCCACATATATCTCCTATAACGTCTGCACAAATATTAGCAACTTTAGGAGCATTTTTTATTAATTTTATAGAATCTTTTGAACCCACTACTTTTTTGGTTGCTTTTGCATGGAATTCTTCTTCATTTGCAACTGTAACAGCCACCCCTATAATATCAAAAAATATTCCTATTAAAACTACCAAAACTAGTATTAATATAGCTGGTAATAAACTTAAATTTGACACTCCATTTGTTGATATATATGCAAATATCATTGATAAAATAAATGTCATTATAAATGATTGTATTATCCATTTTGTATTCGAGTGTTCTTTTTTGTTTTCTTGATTTTTTTTCATTTTTTCCTCTTCCTTTATAAAATTAAGACAAGCTTTTATGCTTGCCTTTAACTTAATTTTCTATTTCTTAATTAAAGTTTTAGATGGTAAAAATCTAAGTAAATTTTACGGTTTAGGTCTGGTTGAATTTCTCTATTTCCCGCTTAACATTACTGTTATAGCCGTTTCCGTTTAAGGGAAATAACTAATTTTTAGTCACCAGATCGCCACTTAAATCCGTACCTTAATCCCTAGATTTTCAAGCTTTTGGCAAAGCAAACATTCTAGAAGTTTTCCTTAACATACTTTTACAAGTTTACTAGTCTTTTTTGCAAGTGAAATTTCATAAGTTAAAGTAAAAAACATTTGGCCAAAATAATTTTTACTCCGTATAAACTAATCCCAATACACTCACTCGAGACAGGCTACACTATGTATTTTGTGTCTTGGCACTCAACATAGGTTTAACTTAAATCTATTTAAGCCTCCGCGAAATTAGGGAATCACATATATGCCATTATATATTACCCTAACCTCTTTACTCCCTGAATACACACAAAACTGGCATTTCGCGCACAAACAAGAAACTTCAACGATGTGCCCTTTAGTGGATTTTTAGCCCCACCCTCATAAACTTAAGTACGACTAGAATAATGCACCATCAATTAATATTATACAGGATTTTTTGAAATATTCCAATTGCTTTTTTGGTTTCTTTTTGTTTGTTTTAGATTTTAGTATCTAAAATATATTATTTTTCTCTTGTTTTCTGATTATTTCTAATTTAATCTCTGTTTTAATCAATTTTGCTTATATATTCTATAATTTCATTTACACATTTATCTACATTTATATTTTCAAAACGTTTTGTTATTTGGCTTTCACGTATTTTTTCTTCTGAAAAATCGACACTATCCGCTAAAAATCTTCTACACATTTCTTCATATTTAGGCTTTTCTTGTTGTCTTTCTCTTTTTAATGCTCTTTCTAATCTTATTCCATCATCAACTTCTATATAGATTGGAATTACTGTAATTTTATCTTCATTTTCAAAATATCTTTTCACAGCATTATAAGATTCTAGAGTTCCTTCCATCAATAAGTCATTTTGTTTTTCAAATTGTGAATCTTTTATTGTAGCATATGTCCATGGTCCATATACTGTATTGTATGTTCTGTATTCTATAATATTTGATTTTTCTTCTTTTAAATTATAATTCATTTTTTCGTTGCTTAGAAAATTATAGTCTATACCATCTTTTTCGCCTGTTCTAATTGGTCTTGTTGTATACAACACATATGGCTCTATGTTGATTTTTTCCTTTATTTTTTTATATATTGTATCTTTTCCAACTGAACTTTTTCCTATTAAATATATTATTTTCATTTTTTATTCCTTATCTTTTTTATTTTCTTCTTTTTCTTCGTTTTCATCATTTATTATTTTATTTATTGAGTTCATTATATCATCCATGTTTTCATCGAAATCATCTTTTACTAAGTTAAACATTTTTTTATTCCTCCTGGACTGTATTATATCATTTTGAATTTTAGATTTCAATTAAATTTATACAAAAATTAACACTTCACATTATCAGAAATCAATATTGACATATCAGTAAATATTGTATAAAATATTAAAAAAAAGTAAAAGATAAAACCAAAGACGAGGTGGTATAAATGAAAAATTTAGAAAATCAAATTTCTGAGCTCTTAAAAGAAATAGAAATAATGATTAAAAATGGAGAAAAAAGCAATATTGACGCAAAAAGAAAAGAGCTTGATTTATTATTACAAGAATATCTAAAAGATTTTAAATAGAATTTAAATAGTATATAGTACAAATATAATTCATTTATACAATTTAAAAATTTTGATAATATAAACAAAAAAGTTAGGTGGTATAAATGAGAAAAGCAAGTTTAATAAAAATTGGTAAAAATATACAAAAAATTAGAAAAAGCAATGGCTATACTCAAGAAAAACTAGCAGAAGAAATTGAAGTTTCTGTTAGATATATAAGTGATATAGAACAAGATAAGTCTAAACCATCTTATGAAGTTTTAATAAAAATTTGCAATATTTTTAAAATCGGTTTAGACCAAATTTTTTGTAATTATATAAATACAAAAGAGAATAAGAGTATGGAATATTCTTTAGCCGGTTTTGATAAACTTTCAAAAAGAGATAAAGAAACTATTGAAAATTTAATAGTATTTTTTAATAAGAGTAAAATGTAATTATTTCCTAAAAAAACTTTTCAATATTAATAAAATTTGATATTGAAAAGTTTTTCTTTATGTGTCCTACAAAATATACAAAATAAATTGAAAAAAAGCCAAAAATATAATATAATAAACCTATAATCAAGGAGGCAAAAATGAAAAAATTTGAAAAATACTCAGCAAATGAAAATAACCCAAATTGGAACAAAATAATATCTAGAGAATCACCACTATATAATAGGAATAATTTTATGAGAAGTGAATTTGAAAGAGACTATACAAGAATAATACATAGCACAGCATATAGAAGATTAAAACATAAAACTCAAGTATTCTTTTCACCTGAAAATGACCATATTTGTACAAGAATAGAACATGTAACTCATGTTGAATCTATAAGCTACACAATTGCTAAAAACTTAGGTTTAAATACAGAATTAACAAAAGCCATAGCAGTAGCACATGATGTAGGTCATAGCCCTTTTGGCCATGAAGGAGAAAAAATATTGTCTGAGATTTCTAATAGAGATTTAGGAATAAGTTTTTGGCATGAAAAGAATGGGCTAGAACTTGTTGATAATATAGAATTACTAGAAGATACAGAAAGATTTAAACAAAATCTAGATTTAACATATGCAGTAAGAGATGGTATCATTTCTCATTGTGGCGAAATTGATGAAAATTGTTTAAAACCAAGAAATGAATTCATTGATTTAAATGATTACAAATTTCCTAATCAATATGCACCATATACTTGGGAAGGTTGTGTTGTAAAAATTTCTGATAAAATTTCTTATCTTTGCCGTGATATAGAAGATGCCATAACTTTAAAAATATTTAAAGATATTCCTGGCGAAGAAGATATTATTAATAATACTAACTTAATTAATAATTTAATATATGATTTATGTGAAAATTCTTCCCCAGAAAAAGGATTATGTTTATCAGAAAATGCTTTAAATTTAATGAATAGAATAAAAGCTTTTAATTATAAATATATCTATGCTTCTAATAGAATAAAGCCTTCAACAAGATACTTTAGAGTGGTAATAAATGAAATTTATAATCTTTTAAAATCTATGTATGATGGTCAAAATACTTTAAATAAATTGAATGATGTTTCTGACATCTACCCAAATTTATGCAAAGGTTTTATAAATTTCATTAATGATTATTATGATTTTGATAATAGAGAAAATTTAAGATTAAAAAATAAAGTTTTATTTTCAATCGACAATGAAAAAGATTTTTATAAAGCAATTATTTATTATATTTCTGGTATGACAGATAATTTTGCTATTGAAATATACAATGAAATTATACATTTTTAGTATTATATCTAAAATATCATAAAAAAGAATTTCTAACTATTAACTGCTAGAAATTCTTTTTTTCTTAATATATCTATTATTCATTATCTAATTTTATTCTTCACTACTTTTATTCCATTCTTTTCCATCAACAATTCTAGCTACCATCATTGAAGAAACATCATCTCCAATAACATTTAAAACTGTTGCTGGCATATCTATTATTGTTGCTATTATTGTTAAAATTGGCAACACTGCAACTGGATAACCCATCATTGTTATAATAAGCATTTCTGATATTGTTCCACCACCTATTGGAACTGCTGTAATTAACAAATTTGCAAGTAATGCTATTCCTAAAACCCAGAAAATATCTCCGGCCGTTGCTAAACTTGTTCCAAATAATCCTACTAAAAACATTATTTTAAATACAGAACCTATTATAGATCCATCTTTGTGGAAACTTGTTCCTAAAGGTATAGTTGTTTCTGCAATATCATCTGAAACTCCCATTTTCTTTGTTGATTCTATATTTATTGGAATACATGCTGCACTTGAACATGTTCCCATAGCTGTTACTGTTGCTGGTATAACATGTTTCCAAAATGCCTTAAATCCTTTTTTTCCTCCTGCTATAAAAGCATATATGCTATACATTATAAAATAATATAATATTGCAATTGCCAAATATACTAAAAATGTTTTTAAATAGCCTACTGCTATTGATGTACCAAATGTTCCGATAAATGATGCCATATAACATCCTAATCCTATTGGTGCATAATACATTATAATTTTTACTATATTTTCCATAACACTATTTGCTGATTCTAGCACTTTTCTAAATGGTTCTCCATTTTCTCCAGACATATTTATTGCTATTCCTACTATTATAGAAAACACTAAAAGTGCTATTATATTATCTTTAGAAAATAGCTTTGAAAAATCGTTTACAGTAAGTAATTTTACTGTTCTATCTGCAATAGTCATATCATCTTCATTGTCTGTTTCTTCTGTTGTTGTCATTTCTTCTAATGAAGCTTTTATTTTTTCTCCATCTTCAGTATTTACAAGTTTTATAAAATATGTGCTTGCAAATCCTATTAATACTGCTATTACTGATGTTATTACAAATATTAGTAATATTGAGCCAATTATTTTTCCTATTCTTTTTGGCTGTTTCATTTTTGATATTGCTGTTGTTATGTTTAAAAATATTAGTGGAATTATTATAACTAATAATAGATTTAAGAATAAATCACCCAGTGGGCTTAGTATAGTTGCTTTTTCTTTGAAAATGATTCCAATGATACTACCAACAATTATAGCAACTAAAAGAATAATTGTTGATTTGTAATTTGATAAAAATTTTTTCATAATACTACCTCTTCCTATTTGCTTTTTTATTTGCAAACTTTTGATGGTAACTCAAAATATAATTATATTTTGAGGATTTTTTCTATTATATAATAAAAATATTCTAAATAGCAACTATTTAGAATATTTTTTATTTCAAATAAATTTCCGATCAAATAAATTTTTTTATCAAACTTTTGTAACAATTAATTGTGTCTATATATCTATTCTAACACCATTCTAATGCATCTTTATATTTTATTTTGCATTTTCTATTGTATTCCTTTGCATATTTTAAACCTTTACTAGTACCTTTTCCTTTTCTACTTGCCACATTTTGATCTATTAAGCATGGCATAATTACTGGGTACAATATATAGCGAGCTACTAAATGATTTATTACTTTATCTTGCAAATTTTGGCTTACTATTCTTCTTTCTTCACGTTAATATATTTTGTTGCTTTTTCCAATATAACATTATATCTATTTAAATTCTTATTATTAAATTTGCTATCTACATCATAATTATTTCTTCTATCTATTAATAAATAATTAATTTTATTTTCTTCTAACTTTGCTAATATTTTATTAGTTATAGATACAGGAAATGCGCATACTTTTATATTTTCCTCTATTGTTTTTAATTTATAGTTGAAAATATATGAAATAATATACGCATCTTTTCCATAGCTATAATAAAATTTTCCTATTTTTATAAGTACTACATATTCTGGATGTATTTGCTTAATATTTTTTACTATACTCATTTTTTGATATTTTTTAATTTGCGGCTTTTCCGAGAAGTCCAAAGGCCTTCTTGGTGTTAATTTTGTTTACAATGACCACTGCCTATTTTATGGAATATGCTGATTTTGGTGATGTTCCATCTCCTGAATTTTCTGTGTCTATTTGGACATTAGAGTTTAGAGTTATGATAGGGCGAAAAGCAAAGGTATGGGGGTAAGAGTCGCCATAAGAGTTATACAAGTTGTAAGATAACACGTCGCTCAACCACCAATAGCGTAAACCGAATTGAGCACCATAAGAATTACTATAGACGGAACGAGATGACATCCAATATGGTGAGTAATCACTTCCGTTATTTATAAACAATTCATAATATTTTGCATCTTTAAAATCTGTATTAGTCATTGATTTATTCCAGTATGTGTATTTTACTGTTAACGGATCTGCTCTATTTGTTTCTGTTTGATTTATTATTTCTGTTTGTTCGCTTAATCCTAGTTTTCCTTCTGTTCCATTTCCTAATTGTCCTTTTTCTTGTGCTAAAATACTTGGATAGCATTTATATGATAGTTCAAATGTTTTTCCATAATCCGAAACTATTGTACTAAAATCTGTTATTTTCATTTTATTTTGTACATCTTCTATTTTTACATTTTGCACATTACTTGCTAAACTTGAGTTATATAATGTTTTACAAGTTTTATCTAACAAATATACTGCATTATTATATCCATTATATCCTCTTAAAGTTATTGTTGATGTTGTTGGTAATTCACTTATTAATCTTACTTGTCCATCTTTTACATCTAGTACTCTCCAATTTAACCCTGTTTCTTGTGTTAATGTTGATGTTGTATTATCAGCAGAACCAGAATATGTTCCTAGCTCTGTTATCATTGAGTTTATACTCTCTGTACTTGCTGTATCTGGTGTGTATTTTATATAATCTCCTACTTTTACTTTATTTATTAATAGATTATCTCCTTCTTTTTCTTCTCCTTCTGCTAAATTTTTATCTATTTCTTCTAAGTATTCTGATAATATTTTATTTTCTTCATTTTGTGCATTTATTGTTTTCCTTTTTGCTTCTTTTGCACTTGTAAACAATCCATTATCTCCACTTAATGTTGCTATACTTATTCCTGCTAAAATTAATAAAATCACTATTGTTATTACTAGGGCTATAAGTGTTATCCCCTTTTTCTCATTTGCTAACATTGTATGTGTCAACTTATCGTTGGCAATTTTTAATTCTCCATTTTTCAATGTTTTTTCCTCCTTTTTTTCTTTTGAATTTTAAATTACATACATAAT
>MNRP01000046.1 GCA_001916005.1 Clostridium sp. 26_22 | reverse complement strand
CTCCGCGGCGAGCGGAAGAAACTCAAGATATACATATGGTGAAATTTTTGCTAATAAAATACAAGTATTTTTTAGTGAAATTTTCAAAAAATATTGACAGAGAGGTGATTAAAATTATTTGTTTCTAAATAATTAATATAACTTAATAATATTATATAATTCTGTAGAAGTCTTTTTTGTATTTGAAATCATTTCAAATATAGTAATTAATACATTAAAAAATGATTCATATAAGAAAATAAAGATAAGTTTAAAAGACGTGAAAGAATATAAAAAGCATGTATATTTTCAAATATACATACTTTTTGGCTTTATCAAATTTGATTTTCAAAAATCTGATATTCACCATCTCTAAAAACAACTCTATCATTTTCATCAACTCTATCATACAATTCCACAGGAAATTCAACCTCTTCAATAGCATCACTGCCACCATTAACACTATTCAAATCATATAACCACACACGACCAGAAGACTTTTCGCCAACTTCGTAAATATGACCTTCAATTCTATTATTAGATAAAAAATCATTTTGCTCAATAATCTTATCTTTAATCATAGAAACTATCTCATATCCAAGCATTTCGGTTGCTTCATTATCTAAGATAAAACTTCCAGATTTATAAGACAAAATACTTCCAAGTTTAGAACCATTAGGTAGATTATCAATAGATTTTGTAACAATCTCATTAGTTCTACAATTATATAAATTATAAGAGTTTTTATTATTAGAATTAATAGAATAGATGTAAAAAATATCATCAGCGTCATTAATATTTTTAGCATAATTTTGTAAAATATTATTTCTTTCAACTAACATTTCATCTCTAAATTTTGTAGTTATTTTAGTATCAAAAATAGTTAAATCATCGTTTGATAAATCAATCCAACTATTTGAACTAAAATTATTATTAGATAAATTTTTTTCTAAATAATTTGATAATTCTTTCATAAAATTTTGCACTAATTTATTCTCCTTTAAATTACTAAATAAATCATTTACTAAATCTAAATTCAATATGCAATCACTCCTTCGCTTTTTAAATTTTTGTGTAGGGAAACTACTATTGAAAAATAGTAGTAAGAATAAAACTAGAAGTGATTATATATCATTTTACATAAGATTACAATGATTTTTATAAATTTTATTTAGCAGAAATTTGACTTTCACCAGTTGAATAATCTATAACTATTCCGGGTTGAACGTTATAGCAGTAAATATTAAAACATACACCTTGTCCATTATCTTCAACAGACCAAGCTTCCATTTGAACACCACTAGCTACAAGGTTATTTCCTTTGAAGATTGGAGTTACTCTATAAAGAACATGATTGTTTTTATTTGATTTTATATAATCTGCAACTTTGTTTTCAAAAGGTAACATTCCTTCAACATTTAAATAAGGTGTTCCAGTAATTAAATTTTGTTTATTTGCATCTTCATCTGATAATTGATAACCAATCAAATGACATCTATTATATAAATATTCTCCATTATATTTTTTTTGTTTCCAACCAGAGGGTTTTACCGAACTTATATCTCCACGTTTATCTCCTGCTGGTGGCATTATTTCTGTGCATACATTTGCAAAAGCAACTCCACATCTACCAAGAACATCTAATTCACTATAATTTTCAAAACTCTTAGTAGTATAGTCTTTTTCTTCAAAGTATGGAATATTATTATTTATTTCAACATAAGGACTTGAAGAATATTCTGGAATTGAAGATAAGTCAAAAGTTACATTTTGATTTTGTAAGATATTTTCATTTACATTATTAGTATTTTCTGTATTTTGCATTATGAAGCCATAAATTAAAATACAAACTAAACATATTATTGATGATATAAATTTTAAATATTTTGTTTTATTATTTCTTTTTCTTTTGCTCATAATTTTACCTCTTTTAACATGTTTATAGTAAAAAGAACTAGATTATCACGAATGAAGAAATCTAGTTCATAAATAAAAAATATATAAATATATGAATTTATAAGCAAATTGTAGCAAAAACAGTAAAATAAGTCAACAAAAAATGCTAAAAAAGTTAAAATTCTGTTATAAATTGTACTTTTCTAAATCTTTAATAGCCGGGTCATAAAGATTTTTTCCCATATAGTCAAATCGAGAACCATGGCAAGGGCAGTCCCAAGTCTTATCAGCATCGTTCCAAGATAGTAAACATCCTAAATGAGAACATACTGGTTTTACAGCAAAAATATTGCCTGAAGTATCTTTGTAAATACCCACTTTTTGATTATTTACTTCAATTATTCCACCAGAATTATTAGATATATTATCAAAAGTAAGTTTAGGAGTTTTAAACTTATTTAAAACTAAAGAATTTACAGATTCGGTTAAAATATTTTTAAATTCAACTCTATTTTTTATTGGTTGCATACGGGTTGAGTCAAATAAATAAGCATATTTGTTTTCATTGCCTAAAATATAATCAGTAATGATATTTCCTGCAACATTAGAAGTGGTCATACCCCATTTTTTAAAACCAGTTCCAATATAAATATTTTCCATTGCATTAGAAAATGGACCAATATATGGAACTTTATCTAAGGTAATGCAGTCTCTAGTGTCCCATCTAAATAAAATTTCACAATTAGGGTAGAGTTGTTTAGCATACTTTTCTAATGCTCCATAAGTTTCGTTATAATTTACGGCTGTTCCAGTTTTGTGTTCTGAGCCACCTATAAGTAAAATATCTCTTCCATTATATTTAGCAGTTCTAAAAGAATAAATAGGGGAGGAAGCACTAATATACATTCCATTAAACAATGTTTTTTTAGTATCAATTCCAATAATATAAGAACTTGATTGATACATTTTGGTAAAATACATTCCTGGAAAATTTAAAAAAGGAAAATGAGATGCTAATACAACAAATTTTGATTCAATATTACCTTCTAAAGTTGAAGTTATATAAGATGTACCAGTATTTTTTACATCGATAACAGTAGAATGTGTGAATATTTTACCACCGTTATTTAAAATTGCTTTACACAAGCCATTTAAATAAGAAATTACATTAAATTGTGCTTGATTTTTATATTGAATAGCTCCAGCAATTTCAAAAGGTAGGCCAGTTTTTGTAACAAAATTAGCAGGAAAACCAAGATAATTAACAGTTTCAACTTCTGCTTTTATTTGATTTACTTCTGATTTGTTAGTTGTATATATAAAATTAGATTTATATTCAAAATCACATTTAATATTTTCTGTATCTATAATATTTTTTATATTTGAAATTGCTTCTTCATTTGCAAATAAATAATCATGAGCAAAAGTTTCATTAAAATTATTAACCAAGTAGTTATAAAAAAGTCCATGAGCAGAAGTGATTTTTCCAGTAGTATGTCCAGTTGTTTTTTCTCCTATCGAGTCTTTTTCTAAAACTATAACTTTTAAACCAGCTTTTGAAAGATAATAAGCGCAGGAAAGGCCAAATATTCCAGCTCCAATTATACATACATCAGCATTCAAACTAGTATTTAAAGTTTCAAAATTTTTTGAATTAGCAGTTGATAACCATAAAGAATTCATAAAAAACCTCCAAAAATAATTAGTAATTTTATTATTTGCAAAAAAATATAATAAATACTAAAAAAACTGGAAAAATAAAAAGTAAAGTGATATACTAAAAAAAATTAAACTAAGGAGGATAAAATGGAAGAAAATTTAAAAGAAAAATTATTTAACACAAGAGAAAACGGATGGGACACAGTAGATACAAGAAAAAAAGAAGCGATATTCAGCTTTACAAAAGATTATATGAATTATTTAAACAGAGCTAAAACAGAAAGAGAATTTATTGTTGAGGCAGTAAAAATGGCTAAAGAAAATGGCTACGAAGATATTAATGAATTTGAAGATTTAAAAGCTGGAGATAAAGTATTTTTTGTTAATAGAGGAAAGAGTATGTACTTAGCTGTTATAGGAACAGAAAATATTGAAAATGGACTTCATATTATTGGTTCACACGTTGATTCTCCAAGATTAGATTTAAAACCAAATCCACTTTGTGAAGATACAGAACTTGCTTATTTTAAAACACATTACTATGGTGGAATAAAAAAATATCAATGGACAACAATACCACTTAGCTTACATGGTGTTATAGTAAAAACAAATGGAGAAAAAATCACAGTAAATATTGGAGAAGATGAGAATGATCCTATATTTACAATTACAGATTTATTACCACATTTAGCTCAAGAACAAATGGAGAAAAAATTAAAAAACGGAATAGATGGAGAAGATTTAAGAGTATTAATTGGAAGTATACCATATGATGATAAAGAAGCTAAAGAAAAAGTTAAGTTAAATATTTTAAATATATTAAATCAAAAATATGGAATTACAGAAGCTGATTTATCAAGTTCAGAAATAGAAGTAATACCAGCATTTAAAGCAAGAAGTTTAGGATTTGATTCTAGTATGGTTGCTGCATATGGTCAAGATGATAAAGTTTGTGCGTACTCATCTTTAGCAGCTATGATGACATTAGAAAATGTAAAAAATACAGCAGTTTGTATTTTATCTGATAAAGAAGAAATAGGAAGTATGGGAAATACAGGAATGGAATCACATATGTTTGATTTCTTTATCTCTGAAATATTAAATAAATTAAAAATAAATAGACCAAACTTATTAGACAAAGTATTTTGCTATTCAAAAATGTTATCATCAGATGTTGATGCAGGATTTGATCCAATTTATGCATCTGTTTCAGATAAAGCAAATGCAGGATTTATTGGAAAAGGAATAAGTTTAAATAAATATACAGGAGCAAGAGGAAAATCAGGAGCTTCTGATGCTAATGCAGAATACGTTGCATGGATTAGAAACTTATTAGAGAAAAATTATATAAGATATCAAATTGCAGAACTTGGAAAAGTTGATATAGGAGGAGGCGGTACAATAGCCTACATTTTAGCTAATAAAGGTGTAGATGTAATTGACTGTGGTGTACCAGTTCTTTCAATGCATGCTCCTTATGAAGTAACAAGTAAATTTGATATTTACTCAGCATATGAAACTTATAAAGCTTTTTGGAATGAATAAAAATAAAAAATGGGACTTTTTACAGCCCCATTTTTTATTTATTTATGTCTTCTTTATCTTTTTCTAATAAATCTATAACAGAAATTATAAATTGGACATTTTCTTTTGATAGTTTACTTGCTTTTTCAGATAATTCTAATTCTAAATTTAAATCTTTGTTATTTATTAAATCTTTAAATATAACATTAGGAGATATACCTAAAAGATTAATATAATTTACCAAAGTTTCAGTTTTTACACCACCACTACCATTTTCAATTCTTGATATATATTTAGCAGAAATTTCTAATTTTTCTGCGATTTCTTCTTGTGTTAATTTGTTTTTTAAACGATATTCTTTAACAACTTTTCCTAAAGCCTTATTAATAACTTCTTTTGATATATTTTCCATTATATGCCTCCTATGTAGATATAACACTATAAGTATAACAAGTGTTAGCAGACATTTGAACCAATTGGTAATATGATAAATGAAACACAAGAAAAATGTCGAAAAAGGTCATACTATAATACTTTAAGAAAAAAACAAATAAAAATAGTGTATAATTATTAGTTATACACAAAAAATAAAAAATTATTCAAAATAAAAAAATCGACTCTAAAAGTCGATTTTTTACAATGTTACAATCATTGGTGGGCCAGGAGGGGTTCGAACCCCCGACCCCGCGCTTAGAAGGCGCGTGCTCTATCCAACTGAGCTACTGACCCAAATCATTGAACAATAAATATAATAGCACAAAAAAAATAAAATGTCAATGAAAAAATAGACAAAAAATGAAAAATTTTCAAAAACAGCTAATTCCTATGTCCGTAATGTGAAATCTTTGTGAATTGCTTTACTTTGAAAAAAGAAAATGATATTATAATAAAAAATATAAAAGTAAGGAGGAATTCTCGTGATAGAAGTAAAAAACATCACAAAAAAATACGGAAGCTTTACAGCCGTAGACAATATTAGTTTTAAAATTAATGATGGCGAGATAATCGGCCTATTACGGACCAAATGGTGCAGGAAAAAGTACCACAATGAACATGATAACAGGATTTATTGAACCAACAGAAGGAGAGATTATTGTAGAAGGGTATGATATATCTAAAAAACCCAAAAAAGCAAAATCACAAATAGGGTATATGCCAGAAGGAGTGCCATTATATTCAGATTTAACAGTAAAAGAATTTGTAAATTATATGGCTGAATTAAAAAGAGTAGATAGAAAAGTAAGAAAAGAAAGAGTAGAAAAAATAATAGAACAAACAGGACTAAAAAATGTAGAAAACAAGCTAACCCGTAATCTTTCAAGAGGTTATAAACAAAGAGTTAGTATGGCAGGAGCATTAGTTGGAGAACCCAAAATATTAATTTTAGATGAACCAACAGTAGGATTAGACCCAAAACAAATAACAGAAATAAGAGAGTTAATAAAAGAATTAGGAAAAACACATACAATAATATTTAGTTCACACATTTTATCTGAAGTAAGCCAAATTTGTAATAAAGTAATAATTATAAATAAAGGAAAAATAGTTGCAATAGATACACCAGAAAACTTAGAGAAGAAAGTAAATAACAACAATACTGTATATGTAACAGTAGAAGATTTAGAACAAAAAATGGACTCAATAAAAGATAAAATAGAAGAAATAAAAGATGTAAAATTAGTAAAAGAAAATGAAGACGGAACAAAACAATACGTAATAGAAGCAAATGGAGATACAGACCTAAGAAAAGTTATATTCTCAGAATTTGCAAAAGAAAATATAACAATTTTTGAAATGAAAAAAGCAGACATAACATTAGAAGATGCATTTATGCAATTAATAGAAGGGGGAGAAAAATAATGTGGGCAGTTATTAAAAAAGAATTCAAATCTTATTTTTGCACACCAATAGGGTATGTATTTATAGGAGTATTTTTAATTGCATTTAGTATATCATTTTATTTTAGCGTAATAGGGTATGGAAATGTAAATTTTGAAAATATATTTTATTCATTACCAACAATATTAGTATTAGCATTTATTATTCCATTATTAACAATGAGATCATTTGCAGAAGAAAGAAAAAATGGAACAGAACAATTGCTACTTACATCTCCTATTAGCATAACAAAAATAGTAATAGGAAAATTTATTGCAGCACTTGCAATTGTTGTAATAACAGAAATTTGTACATTTATGTATTTTGGAATATTATGCCATTATGGAATACCAAAATTAACAACTACATTTGCAACATTATTAGGATTTTTATTATTTGTTATGGCATACATAGCATTTGGTATGTTATCATCAAGTATTACAGAAAATCAAATAATAGCAGGTATAATATCAATAGGATTTTTCATAATAACATGGGTATTACCAGAGTTTAACTCAAGCTTAGAAAGTTATTCATTTATAAATATGTTTTATAAATATACACAAGGTCAAATTGATATAGGTGATACAGTAACATTTATAACATTTACAATAACATGTTTATTATTAACAGCAGTAGTTATGCAAAGAAGAAAAAGTGTAAAATAATAAAGGAGGGTTAATGTTGAAAAATAAAGAGAAAAAAGAAAAAAAGACTAAAAAAGAGCATGAAGAAAAAAATAACAAATTTTTAGAAATAATAAAAAAGAGATGGTTAATAAATGGCTCAAAAACATTGTTATTAGTAGTTATAATCCTTGGAATATTTATAGGAATAACAATGTGTATGCAAAAATTAGATTTAACACCAATTGATTTAACAGAACAAAAACTATTTACATTAACAGAAGAAAGTAAAGAACAAATAAGAAATATTAATTTTGATAATAACAATGTAAATATATATTTTGTAGGGTATTCAGAAGATGATTCTACATTAGATTTAGCAAGACAATACACAAAAGTAACTGATAAAATATCAGTTGAAGCTGTAACAGCAAATGATAGACCAGATTTAGTAGAAAAATATGGTATTGAAAGTGGAAGTGAAGGAATTATAGTAGAAAATGGAGATAAATATAAAGTATTATCTTCAAGTGATTTATATACATATGATTCAGAAACTTATGAAAGTGTTAGTATAGCTGAAGAAAAATTAACAGCAGCAATAAAATCAGTAACAGCAGATACAGTTCCAAAAATATACTTCTTAACAGGGTATAGCCAATTTTCATTAACAAGTGGAATGCAATATTTAAATATGTATCTACAAAATGAAATTAATGAAATAGCAAGTTTAGACATATTATCAACAGGAAAAGTGCCAGATGATTGTAATACATTAGTAATAACAACACCAAATAAAGATTTTGATGACATAGCAACAAATGCTATTATGGATTATATAAATAAAGGTGGAAACATCTTATGGTTAAATTCAGCAATAGCAAATCAAGTCGATTATACAAATGTAAACAAAATCTTAGCAACCTATGGAGTAAATCCATTTGAAGTTGGAGCAATAAGAGAAACAGACACAAGTAAGATGGTTTCACAATCACCAGATTTAATTATACCAGAAATACAATATAGTGATGTTACAAAGAAAATATATAATTCAACAGGAGTTATTTTCTTAAATGCAACAAAAATAAATGTAGTTGATAGTGAAGCATTAAGCAATTTAAAAGTAACAAAAACAGATTTAATAAAAACAAGTGAAGGTTCATATTTTAGAAGTAACTTCAAAATACAATCAGAAGAACCACAAGAAGGGGAAGAAAAACAAGCATATCTAGTTGGAGCTGAATTAGAAAAAACAATAACAGAAGCAAATTCTGAAAATGGAACAGAAGAAGTAAAATCAAAATTAATAATATATGGAGAAAATTACTTCGCATCAGATGCTCAACTATCACAATCATCACAAACTCCAATAATAGCTTACAGACAAAATAAAGACTTAGCTTTAAACTCTATAGCATATTTATCAAATAGAGAAGAAGACATAACAGTAAGAAAAGGAACAGGAACAGTAAAATATACTGCAACAGAACAAGAAAGCAGAATTATTTTAGCAATAATAACAGCAGTTCCAATACTAATAATATTAATTGGAATAGTTGTATGGATTTCTAGAAAAAGAAAGAAATAAGGAATAAGAAAAAAAGACTTTCATAAAATATTATGGGGTCTTTTTTATTATGAAAAATATTTTAAAAACAGTATGTGTTATAATTGGAACAATTATAGGAGCTGGTTTTGCCTCTGGGCAAGAAGTATATATATTCTTTTTTTCTCATGGAATAAAAGGATTAATAGGAATTATTATTTCTAGTGTTATAATTGGATTAATTATATATATAAGTTTAAAAATAATAAAGTATGAAAATATTCAAAATTATGATGAGTTTTTGAAAAATTTGATAAGAAATAAAAAGATAAAAGATTTTGCAGATATATTAATAAATATATTTATATTAATATCATTTTATATTATGATAGCTGGATTTGGAGCATATTTAGAACAAGAATTACACATAAATAGTATTCTTGGAAGCGGAATTTTATCAATAATTTGTTACTTTATTTTTCAATCAAATTTAAAAGGGGTAGTAAAAGTAAATCAATTTTTGATTCCTATTCTCATTGTAGTAATAGTATTTATACGGATTTTTAAATATAAAAGGTCTTGATTTAAAAAATATAAATAATTATATAATAGATAAAAATCAGGGAAATTGGCTGATTAACAGTATAATATATGGAAGCTACAATTGTATTTTGTTAATACCGATACTTATATCAATGAAAGATTATATAAGAGATAAAAAAGACATTAAAAACATATCAATAATATCAACAATTATTTTTATAATATTATTAACAATTGTATATATGTTTTTAATTAATATAGATGTTGATATAAAACAATTAGAAATGCCGGTTATATATGTAATACAAAAGATATCACCTAAAATAAAAATAATTTATGGAATAATAATTTTAATTTCTATACTTACAACAGCAATTTCACTTGGAATGAGCTTCTTAAAAAACACATCCAAAAGTAAAAGTCAATTCAATAAAATAAATATAATTATTTGCATAAGTGCAATACTTTTCTCCAAAATAGGTTTTTCAAAATTAGTGACTTTATTATACCCTATATTGGGCGGAATTGGGCTGATTCAAATTTTACAAATATTACTAAAAAAATGTTGCAAAAAAGGTTAAAAACTGGTATAACATAAATAACTAAAGATAGGAGAGTTATTTATGAAGGATTTCTGGAAAGAACCAAAAAAAACTAAGGAAAAAAAGGTAAATAAGAAAAAAGTAATAATTACAATAATAGCAATTATAATAATATTATTTTTAATTATTATAAGTGCCATATACATAAATAATAAAAATGTAAGGTTATGGATTGATAAAAATATTTTTAGAAAAGAAGTAATTCAAAATAATTTACCAACAATCGAATTAAATGAAAGTGATACACAAAATATATATGCCTTTAATAAGTATATAGGTGTTCTAAGTAAAAATCAATTTGCTATATATGATAATTCTGGAAAAAAACAAGATGAATTAAATATTGAAATTACAAAGCCAATTTTTAATTCAAATGGTAGACATTTAGTAATAGCAGAAGAAAAAGGACAAAAGGTATATCTAATTACTGATAAAGGAATAGCTTGGGAAAAAAGCATAGAAGGTAATATATCACAAGTAGAAGTTAACAAGAATGGTTATGTTGCAATAACAATTGTAGATACAATAAATAAAACTGTAGTTGCTGTATATGATAATACAGGTAATTGGCTATTTAATAACATACTTTCAACAACAAGAGTAGTATCAACTTCTTTATCAAATGATAATAAATATCTTGCACTAGCTGAAATAGATACATCAGGAACACAAATACAATCAAGTATAAAAGTAATGTCAATTGAAGAAGGAAAAAATAATCCAAGTAATTCTATAAAAAAAGTATATAATAGTGAAAAAGGAGATTTAATAACACAAATAAAATATCAAGAAAAAGATAAGCTATTATGTATGTATACAGATAAAATTGATGTGATAAAAACAGATGAAACAACTGAAACGATTTCTGAGAATAAAGATAAAAAAGTTTCTTTTACATCTATTAGTCTTTCAAATTCAGCTGTGATGTTAGAAGAAAAATCATCTGGATTATTTACCGCAGATTCTATTGTTAGTATTATAAATCCTGATAACAAAAATATATCAACATATACTACAGAAGCGGTTACAAAGGAAATTTATACATATGACAACATTATAGGCTTAAATTTAGGTGCTGAAGTAGAATTCATTAATACAAGTGGATGGCTAGTAAAAAAATACACAGCAGAACAAGAAATAACAAATATTGTTTTATCAAGCTCAATGGCTGGAATAGTTTATAGAGACAAAATCGAATTAATAAATTTATAAGGGGGAGTAAAATATGGGAATTGTAATAGATATAATTTTAGTATTAATAGTAGCGCTTTCTGCATTTTTAGGATATAAAAAAGGTTTAGTTGAATTAGGAGCAAAGTTATTTGCAGGAATAATTGCAATTGTGATAACATTAATAATTTATAAACCTGTAGGAAATATAGTTATAAAAAATACAAGTATTGATGAGAAAATAGAAAATACAATATTAGAAAAAACAACTAATGTTATAGATGAAAATTCAAAAATATCAGATAATAAATATATACAAGATGCTAGTGATAATGCAGTTTCACAAGTTAAAGAAGAAGTGCTACCAGAGCAAGCCAGAAATATAGCGGTTAACGTTGTTTATGTAGCAACTGCATTGATATTATTTATAGTAAGCAAAATAGTTCTTTCTATAGTTATATCACTTGCGAATGCTGTTGCAAGTTTACCAATATTAAAACAATTTAATGAAGTTGGCGGTTTTTTATATGGATTAGTCAGAGGAGCTATAATTTCTCTTGTTTTAATTTTAGTAATTGGTACTATTGCAAAATTAAATCCAAATGGTTCTTTGAGTAAGAATGTTGAGAGTACATATTTGCTTAAAGAGGTTTATGGAAGTATTGTAAAAATTAAATAAAAAAGCGCAAATTTATTGCGTTTTTTTATTTTTTTTGCTATACTAAGGCTATAAAAAATTAGGAGTGATTATTTTGAATAATAAACGTCAAGAAAAAAGAAATAATAGAAATAGAAGAAAAACAAAAGCCAAAAAATCAACAGGTAAAAAAATATTAATAGGTATTTTAATAGTGCTATTATTAGGAATAGCATGGTTCACATATAGAACATATAAAAATGGATGGGGTCTAAGTGGAATGCTTGCAACAGTAGTAGGACATGATGAAAACACTAAAAAGAATTTGTCAGAAATAAAAGTATTAATATTAGGGGTAAGCACAGATTTAGATTCTGAACTAACAGATACAATAATGGTAGCATCTTATAATCCAAATACACAAAAAGCAAATTTATTATCAATCCCAAGAGACTCTTATACAGGTAAAAACACAGCAAAGGCAACTGCTTCATTAAAAATAAATGCATTATATAATATAGAGAAAACACCTGAAAAAACATTAAAAGCAGTAAATGAAATAACAGGGCTGGATATAAAATATTATGTAATTGTAAAAACAGAAGCATTAATACAATTAGTAGATGCTATTGGAGGAGTAGAATTTAATGTTCCAATAGATATGAAATATGATGATCCAACACAAGATTTACATATAGACTTAAAGGCTGGAACACAAAAATTAGATGGAGAAAAAGCAGAGCAAGTTTTAAGATTTAGACATAGTAATCCAGATAAAATTACTGGTCAAATGTCAACATATCCATCTGAATATGGTAATGATGATTTTGGAAGAATGAGAACTCAAAGAGATTTTATTTCAGCATTATTAAAACAAACTTTAAAACCAGGAAATATATTTAAACTTGGAGAAATATTAGAAATAGCTCATAAAAATGTTGAAACAAATTTAGAACTTTCATACATAAAAGACTATATACCATATGCAGTAGAATTCAACACAGATAATTTACAAACTGCTACATTACCAGGAACAACACCAGATATGAAAGATACAAATAATGTAAGTATTTTTGTAATAAATAAAAAATTATCAACTGAATTAATACAATCTATGTTCTATGGAGATAGTACAGAAGAAGAATCAGAAGACAATACAATTACAAATAGCTTAAATACTACAAGTAATTCTATTAGCAGTACAACAACAGTAAATGATGATGAATTAAAAATAGAATTAATAAATGGAAGTGGTAATACTTCAAAACTAGAAGAAGCTAAAACGAAATTGGAAGAAGAAGGTTTTACAGTAAAGAAAACTGGTAAAACATCTACAATTTCAAAAACAGTAATAACAAATAAAAAGAATGCAACAGATGAACAACTAAAAAATATAAAACAAGTTCTTAATGCAGGAAGTATTTCAACAAATAAACAAGCATCAAGTCAAGTAGATGTAACTATAGTAATTGGAGAAGATTTTGAATAAAAAATAGGCAGATATTTAATATCTGCCTATATCTATAAATTTATCTATAATAATAATTTCTATATTTTTTATTATATTTTTTTCTTTTATTTTTTCCATCAAATAACAATTTATATAACAAGAATAATATTAAAACAGCCATAATGATTTGAATTAAAAGTGTGATAAAACCAGATTTTTCTACATTATGAGAGGCTTTTAAATCAGCTGAGTATGAAATTCCATCAATGTTATATGTTATTTTTCCTAAAACTTCACCTTGTGCTATAGGAGCACGTAAATTTTCATTAATTTGTATTTCAGGTTCAAATTCAGTATTAAAATCAGATTGTTTAATTGTAGCAGTTATATCATCAGAAATTAATAAGTCTAAATTTTTAGTTTCTTTTGTACCATTCCCAACTTCAACTTGAGTTGCAATAGCATCTTTTTCTCTAAGCTTACGAAGCGTGTAATTGTCGTATCCGTAGTTAAATAATGATTTTGTCTCAACAAATTTTCCACTTATATTATTAGGGTATAAACCAACAGAAAGAATAACAGAAATTAATTCAAAGCCATCTTTATTAGAAACTGAAACTAAACAATTTTTAGCTTCTGTTGTATAACCTGTTTTACCGGCAATTGCATATTTATAATAATAATTACTAGCAACATTTCTATTATCAACTAATGTCAAAAGTTCATTTGTGGAAGTGAAAATTCTTTCTCCATATTTATTTGTTGCTGGTACTGTACAAAATTTTAAACCTGCGATTGTTCTAAAAGTTGAATTCTTCATACAATATTGCATCAATTTAGCTAAATCATAAGCTGTTGTATAATGGTCTTCATTATGCATTCCACTTGGGTTCAAAAAGTGAGTATGCTCTAAGCCTAATTCTGCAACTTTAGTATTCATCATAGTTGCAAAACTTTCTAGTGAACCAGCAACATGAAAAGCTAAAACATTTGCTGCATCATTAGCTGAATGTACCATCATTAATTGTAATAATTGATTTACTGTAAGTTGTTCACCAGCTTGCAAAGCAGCTATTGAATAACCAGATGGAATTGTAGCTATTGCATCATATGGAACTGTTACAATATCATCTAAATTACAATTTTCTATTGTTAAGATGGCTGTCATAATTTTGGTAGTGCTTGCTGGATACATTTTTTCATTTTCGTTTTTTGAATACAAAATTTTACTAGTTTTACTGTCCATTAAAAGAGCAGCTCCTGCTGTTATATCTGGAGACTCTGATTCTGCATTTATTTGTTGATATGGAAGTAAAAGTATTAGTACAATTAGTGTTAAAAGTAATTTCTTTAGTTTCATTTTTATATCTCCATTATTTAAAAAATTATATACTATATATTATATTATTTTAAATTAAATTTCAATATAAAAGGAGGAAAAATATGCAAAAAATAAATAAAAAAATAATATTTATAATAATTATAATAAGTGGCATGATATATGGAATTTTTAACTATTTCACACAAAATAAGAATAAAGAAAATTTAGAAAATATAAGCCAAGATATTATAATCAATAATCAAACAGAAAATACTACAGAAGAAAATAATAATCAAGAAAAAATAGTAATACATATAACAGGAGCAATCTGTAATGAAGGAATTTACGAATTAGAAGAAAATTCTAGAATAGCAGATGCTGTAAAAATGGCAGGAGGATTAAAAGAAGATGCTGATTTAAAACAAATAAATTTAGCATATGTATTAGAAGATGGAATGAAAATAAATATACCATCAAAAAATGAGAGTACAAATGAGGCTAGTAATAATACAGAAAGCTATATTACAAAAGAAAATTTAAATTCATCCAATAATGCAAAAACTTCAAAAGTTAATATAAACAGTGCAACACAAACAGAATTAGAAACCTTACCAGGAATTGGGCCATCAACAGCATTAAAAATAATAAACTATAGAAAAGAAAAAGGAAAATTTAATAAAATAGAAGATATAAAAAATGTTAATGGAATAGGTGAAAATAAATTTAATAAAATAAAAGAATTTATTAAAATATAAGCTTGATAATTAAAGTAAAATAATATACAATATAATTGATGTGAATACAAATAGAGAAGAGGAAAAATATGAAAACAAAGGAAAAACGAAACATATTAATATTACTAATTATATCAATATTAATAATAATTGCAGAAAATGTATATATAAATTTTAATACACCAAATATAGAAGAACAAATATCAAATAAAGAAGTATTACTAGGAACTACAGATGTGCATGGAGAAGGAATTATAATAAATATAAATGATGGAAATGATTTGATTCATCAAGAAGATATAGTTATATTATTAGATGAATTAAAAAATGCTGGAGCAGAGGCAATATCTGTAAATGGACAAAGAATTGTAAGTAATACATATGTTTATTGTGATGGAAGTGTAATATTAATAGATGGAGTAAAAATAGGAAATCCGTTTGTTATAAAAGCTATAGGAGATAGTCAAACAATTTATGGAGCTATTACAAGAAATAAAGGCTATGTAGCAACACTAATCAAAGATGGAATACAAGTAGATGTACAAAAAAGTGAAGATTTGGAAATATCAAAAACAAATAAAACAATAATGCAAAATGTTGTAAATGAAAGAAATAGCGTTAAAAAATTAAAAAAGATAGATAAATTAATTGGAAATTTAAGTGTTTCAGGCTCAGGAGTTGAAATTACAATTGATACATCTAAAACTAGTGATATAACAGCAATTACATTATTACAATTAATAAATGACTTGAATTCAGTTGGAGCAGAGGCAATATCAATAAATGATAACAGAATTGTTAATATGACAGACCTTATGGATATTAACAAGGAATATATCTTAGTAGATAGTAATTGTGTTAGTTCACCATATGTTATAAAAGCAACAGGAAATATAAGCAAATTAAGAGAAACAATGAATTTAGAAAATTCAACAATATCTAAGTTAAGAAGAAGTGGAAAAAATATAGAGGAAAAATATAAAACTTATTTAAAAATAGATGAATATACTGTTTCGAGAGGACAAAATAAATTATTACAAAAATACATAAAATAAAAAATCTAGCAGAAAATGCTGGATTTTTTATTTTGCCATAAATTCAGCATGCCGTAAGAAAAAAAGAAAAAAATAATATGATTGTTACAAAAGTTTAATAAAAATGTCAAGAATTAACAAAAAAACTAGAAATATGACTTCCGTAAGCGTATTTGGACATAAAAAAACAAATGGAAAAAAGTGCATCTTGAAATAAAAAATAAATTTGTTAAACTAAAAGTAATATATATATATAAATCAAAGGAGAAAGCAAAATGGAAAAACGTAAAACATTTTTGAAAATAATTGCTATAGCGATTTCAGTTATAACAATTTTAGGAATTTTAGTGAAAGGAATATATTCAGCAAATGACAATCATTATGTTATTGATGTTGTAAATGAAAGTGCAACAAGCAAAAACGAAGAAATGCAAATAACAGAAAAGATTGTAAAACCAGCTAATCAACAGTATTTTGATTCAAAAGAATTAAACTATGAAGTAGAATTAAAAAACATAATGCAAGAAAACTTTGAAACACAAGTTGCTATGGTAATAGACACTTCATACAGTATGGGAATAAATGATGCACAAAATACTGCAAAAACTAAAGCAAAAGAATTAGCAAGCGGTATATTGAATAATGTTAAAAATTCTAGAATTTCTGTATCAAATAATAATAACGTTAAACTTAATATGACTAGTACAAAAACTGATGTTAAGAATAATATAAACAACATAAATAATCAAATAAATGCTTTAAAAGATGGAGAAGGTAGTGATAGTAACATTGGTTTAGATAATGCATATAAGACATTTACAACACCATTGGATTCAAAAAATACTGTAAATAAGTACATAATTGTTTTTACAGATTCAACAGATGAAGTTTCAGAAAAAATGAAACAATTAATGGAAAATGATAAAAACTTACAAATTATATCAATCTTAGTTGATATGACAAGTACATCTTACATAAACAATGGAGTAGCAACAGCAGGAGAAGTATATGTTTTACCAAGTGAAGTTTCAGCAGAAGAAATTACAAATGCAAAAGTACTAGATTTTGATTTGATATATGATGAATTGAATAAAACAATAAGAAATGTAGAAGTAAATAATGTTTTCTCAGATGAAATTTTAAATTATTTTGATATTTCAGACTTTAAGACAACAAAAGGAACTGTAGAAAAAACAGAAAATGGTTATACATGGAATGTTGAAGAAATGAAATTTTCACAAACAGAAAAATTAACATTTAAAGTTACCTTGAAATCAAATGTAGATATAGATGCAGGTGTAATATTTAACGAATTATACACAAACAAAACACAAAATATAAAATACAATACATATAAAAATTCTACAGATAAAAAACAATTAGAAGGAACAGATGCAAGAGAAAATACAGAATCAACAGTTATAAAAATTTGTCAAGGTTACGATTTAAAAATAAAAGCAGTAAATGAAGCTAATAATAAATTAGCAGTAGACGGAGCAACTGTAAAAGTAGAAGGAAAAAATGAAGCAGGAGAAGTAGTTTGTGATATTACTAAACAAACAGATAATGATGGATATATAACTATTACAGCAAGTGATGCAAGAGCATTAAGAGGAGATGGAACAATAACATATACAGTTTCACCAACAGAAGTAAAAACAGGTTATATTTCAACAGATCCTATAACATTTGATATAACAAATAATAAGACAACAAGAAAACTTGTATTTGACAATCATGAATCTAATGTAAATGGAACTGTAAATGAAGAAAAAAGAAGTGTTGAAGTCATAATGCCTATTAATGCACAAAGAATAGATTTTGAAATAAAATCAGTTGAAAATGGAAATGACCAAACAACAGTGTCTGATTGTGAATTTGAATTAATACAACCAAAATTAAATAACAAATATGAAATGGATGTGTTAGCAGGTAAAACTGATGAAAACGGAATATTACATTTTTCTCCAACAGTTATGACAAAAGATGGAACATACAATTATATTTTAAGACAAGTATCAGCACCAGACATGTATGAAGTAACAAATTTAACATTAATAGAAATAACATATAAAGATGGAATAATAACAAAAATATCAAAACAATTTAATCCAAATATAGATACAGAAGTATGTACAGATAAAGAAAATCATGTTTTGATTACAGTAAAAGATGAAAGCTTAAAAACAAATCCATTTAATTTACAAATAAATTTAAGTGATGATAAAGATGGAACAAAACTAGAAGGTGTAACATATTTGGTTTCTACAACAAATTCAAATAACCAAGTTAGAAATGAATATGTAACAACAAATGAAGATGGTCAAATAAACACAAAAATCTATGGAAGTGGTAATTTAAATATTAAAATTACAGAACAAAGTCCAAAAGTTGGATATGTTGCAGATACAGTTTCAAAAAATTTAACAATTGACAGAAATAATAATATAATAACAATTTGGTATAAAACAGAAAATCTAAATGTAGAACAAAGTACAAGCCAAGAAGATATAATTGTAAATTTAACAAGTACAAAGAAAAATAAACAAAATATAGTAAGAGTATCTTTAGTAGATGCTGATGAAAATGATGTTGATGTTGGAAAAAATGTTATATATTATTTGAAAGATACAGAAACAGAAATTCAATATGGACCAGCAGTATCAGATAAAAATGGTGAATTATCATTTACAATAGAAAATAAAGAAGAAGGACAACACAGATATTCATTAATAGTAGATAAATCAAGTGTTCCAAAAGAATATGATGTTGAGCAAGTTGCAGATCATATCGGATTTAATTTGGTATTTGATGGAGAAGGTTATATAGTAGATGAAAATGTTATAGATAATCAAACTATTATAAAAGACTACTATTCAAAAGTAACTAATGAAACAAGTATGGAATATACATGTTTTATAACAGTTGGTTATAAATTAATAGAAGATAACACGGTAGATTTTAGGGTACAATTGAATGATAAAGACGATACTCGTAAAGCTCTTGAAGGAGCAAAATATAATATTAATATTGAATGGGATATTAATGGTGTAACAAGAACAAAAACAATAAAAGAAAGACAAACAAATACTAGCGGAAACTTATCTACAAGAATTGTAAAAGCTGATCAAGTAAGAATATATGTACAACAAGTTGGAGCAAGTGCAGGATATACTATTGACACAACAACACAAGAAATATATCTAAGCTTTAGAAATAATGGATTAACAAATATAACATCACAATCTCCATATGATAGAGGACAAACTAATGTTAATGAACCAAATCAAGGAGCATATATAAATGGTGGATCAACAATTGTATATCAACATTTAAACAAAAAGAGAACAGCAGAAGATACTTATCTAAATTTAACAATAAATAAACTTGATACAAATGGAGCATATGTAGATGGAGTTTTAGTTAATATAAAATCAAATATTTTAAAAGACAAAACTGATGGGGCATTAAATGACAAAAAGACAACAGGTGAAAAAGGTTCAGCAGGAACAATTGCATATGATTATAAGAGTTACTTAGAAGATAAAACACATAATGATTATATAAGAGTTCCAAATATAGGAAAAGAAGGAGCAGAGAATGATGAAATAATTTATGATTTAGAAATATCTGAATTATCAAGAAAGAATAATGATCCATCACAAGATACAGTAAAAAATGGAACAACTGTAAAATTAAGATTAATATTTAGAGAAAAAGACAATAGAATTTTATTAACAAATGTTGAAACAATATATGGAAATAGACTAGTAAAAAGTAAAACATTTTCAAGTGCAGGAGATAATAGTGAAGGAAGAGCAGAAGAAGATTCTTTAGGTGTATATTTAGCAAATATTACATTAGATTTATATACAAATTATGATGAAGTAGGAAATCTAGCATTAGACTTAAAGAAACAAAATAATACAGGAAATGAATTAACAGGAGCAGAATATGATATAAAAGTTGTAAATCCTGATACAACAGTAGTTAGAAAACATGTTAAAGTTGATAATGGAGATGAAAACTCTGCAATAGAATTAACAGGATTATCTGTAAATGTAGGAAGCTTAATTTATATAACAGAAACTACAGCTCCAATTGGTTATGGAGTAAATACAAATGCTGAAACATTAGAAGTAAAACAAATTACTGATGATGGAGAAGTTGTTTTAGAACAAATAGATCAAGCATACTCAGCAAACAGATTAAAATTAGAAAAACAACAATCAACAACTACATCAGCAGGAACAACAAAGAGTAACTATTTAGTAACATTAACAGATTATTCTTTAGATAAATTCGAATTTAATATTAATGCAGTTGATTCTACAACATTAAATGGAATAAATGGTTATGGATTTAAAGTAGAGAGTTCATTAGGTGCCCAAAAAACAGTAATAACAGATTCTAATGGAAATGGATTAGTTAATGTTGGAGGAAATATAGAAAACAGCACAATAACATACACAATAACATCAAATAAGGTAGCAGATTATTATAAACCATTTAAAAATACAATAAAAGTAAATGTAGTATTTGATGTTTCAGGTAATGTTGATATTGATAGCACAATGAATGCACAAACAGATGCTAATTATGGAAGAATATGGAGTATTAAAAACTTAGAGACAAGTGGAAAAATCAATATACAAATCTTATTAGATCATCAAGACCCATTAGTAGTAAATGTAGAAACTGTTGACAAAATAACAAATGCAGTATTAAGAGATACTGAATATAAAATAACAGATTCTCAAGAATTACCAGGAACAGGAAAAGAAACTATACAAGTAGGATATTGTTTAGAAAATGGAGTAAAAACATATAAACTAATTCAAACAAAAATAAATAATTCTTATGCAAAAATGTCAGATAAGACATTTAAAGTAACATACACAAACGAAAAAGTAACAGATGTAACTCTAGATAGTGATAGAGATGATGATACTATAACAATAACTGGTAATAAAGCAATAAAAATAAGAATATATGTAGAACCAAAAGTACCATTTGAAATTACAAACTTATATTATTTTGAAAACTCAACAAAACTACAAGGTGCAAATTTTGAAGTAACAGAAGTATCTGGAGGAGATAGAGGAACTGGGACAACAGATGCAAATGGAATAACAGGAATATATTCAGGTATATTAGGAACAAATCAAGAACTTATATATAAAGTAAAACAAACATCAGGAGCAAGTTCTTATGCAACTGTAGAAGAATTCTATATAAAAGTTAAATATAACGAAAATAGAGAAATAACAGAAGCAAAACTTGTTGATAACAATGGAAATGATGTTGAAGAAAATAGATTTGTAACAGTATCATATGCAAAAACTTCAACAGCATCAACATACAATGGTAATACAAAAGGAATAGTAAAAATACAAGTATTAAATTATCCAGAATTTAAAATGAACATTGAAAATGTAGATAGAAGAGATGGAACAACCCAAATAGCGGGAACTGAATATAGTGTATCTTCTAAATATACAACAAGTGAAAATCAAGAAGTTTCATTTACAAGTACAAGTGGTGTAATAACAAATACAGATGGTATGGGAATAGCACATTTAGACAAAACAAAAGATAATACAGTAGTAACATATACAATAAAAGAAGTTAAACCAGCAATTGGTTACCAAACATTAGGAAAAGACATAGATGTTATAGTTACATATGATGAAAATGGTTATGTAAATAATGTGACATTAAAAGATAAGGATAATGTTAGTCAAATTGCTAGTGTATCAAAAAGCGAAACTATGACTAGTGATGTTGACAAATTCCAAGTTAATGTACAATTAAAAAATAATCCAATATTAAAATTTAACTTAACAGCAGAAGATAGTGTAAACCATAATACAAAAATAAAAGATATTGGTTTCCAAATTGTAAGTAAATATGCTGAAAATGTATATTCTAATTCATCAGCAACAAATAAAGTAAATCAAACTCAAACACCAGAAACATCTTACACAGATATAAATGGTTATACAGCATCATATTTAGATAGAACATTAGAAAATAAAGATATGTACTATACAATTAAGGAAGTTCAAAAATCTGCAGGTTATAATTGGCAAGAAAAAGACATAATTATAAAAGTTACATATGATAATGATGGAAAAATATCAGCAATTACTCCAACACAAGGAGGAGAATTAATTAATATTACATCATTTGATAAAGATAACTTTGAAATAAATATGGAAATATATAATGAAGAAATTAAAGAATTTGGAATTCATTTAACAGCAGTTGATACATACAATGTAAATAAAAAATTAAATGGAATGAGTGTAGAAGCATTCTTGACAGATTCTACAATACCTACTGATTATGTATCAGATGGAAAATATGAACTAGTTGGAGATAAGGCATTATTAACAGGGGCTGACAGAGATAATAACGGAACACCTGATATTTCTTATGGTGAAGATTATGAATCTATGGGACAATATACAAAAGGTGCAGGAACTAGAACATTAAGATTAGTTATAAAGAATAATTCAAAACAAACAAAGCAAAGTGGTTATTACTTAGATAGTTATGATGGAAGTAATTCTGGAAATAATGTTGGTTACTATACAGGAACACACTACAATCAAGATGCAAAATATCAAACAGTTGCATATCAATGTTTAATTAATGTAACTTTTGATGATGAAGGAAAAATAACTGATGCAAGATTAAATACAGGATTAAACACATATATAGGTTGGCTAGTAGATGGAAGATATGTTCAAATAGATGAAAACAACTTAATAGATCATACAAATTACAAATTGAATATTACTTTAAAATTCTTCCCAATGTTTGATTTAAAATTAAATGCAATGGATAATTATACATTCCAAAGTGAAGTTGATGAAAATGGAAAACCAATTTCATTAGATGGAGCTAAATATACAGTATCAACAGAAAGAAAGAATAATACAAGGGAAGAAGATGAATTTGTTAAAGCTGGATATATAGGAAGAGGAAATACATATGGAAATGGACATATAGTTGATGGTTCTATTTATGAAGATACAAATGAATTATTTGTACCAATAGAAAAGAATTATACAAGATTATTCTATGTATATGAGCAATCAGAACCAAAGAATTATCAAAAATATGTAGATAGACACATAACAAAAGAAAATCAAAAGTTAGTTGCAATAATAAGTGTAAAATTTGATGAAAATGGAGAAATTGATTATAACAATTCTATAGTTAGAAAAATAGATGATAATATAATTAAACCATATATGAATGAAAGTGGAAATGCATCTTTATCAGCTAACAACATCAAGGAATATAATTATTATTACAACAAAGATAGTTCAAATAGAAATATTGATTTCTATATAGGCTATGCATTAACAACAAAAATAAGTGTAAAAGCAGTGGATGATATATCAAATAATCCAATAGCTAATATCAGATTGTATCCATTTACAAATAATGCATATGTATCAAATACTTCATATGAATATAATACAGTATCATTCAGAGATACAAATTCAGATGGAAAAGCTTCATGGAATTATTGGGGAGCTGCAACAAATGATAATGTAAATAAATACATAATAGCTTCTTCAAGAATAGGAAATAACTACAATGGTTACTTCTTCCCAAGCGATATGGCAAATACAGGACTTGGTGGAAGTGGAAACGAATCAGATTATTATACAGAATTAGATATAACATATGATAGTAATGGTAGAATCTCTAATGTACAATCACTAAAAGCAGATTTATGGGGAGATGACAATGTTGCAAATATTTCATGGGATTCAGCAACAGGAAATGTTTATATAAATATGCTATATAGTAGAAAACTACAAGTAACATTAAATAAAGTAGACTACTATGATAATACTATAAATAATTTATCAGCCGGATTTAATGTCACATCTAATAAAGGATTACAAACATCTATAAATGCAAAACAAATGACAGTATTAGGAAAAGTATATAAAGATACAACAGTAAAATATACTTTATCTGAAACAAGATTACCAGAAGGTTATTACCCAATATCAAAACCAATAGATTATTACATAACATTTAATGATAAAGGTAATTTCTCAAAAAATAATGTAAAATCAGATAGTGATTACTTTGAACCAGTAAATACTGTTGAAGATACACAAAAAATAAATAAAACAACACCAGATTTAACAATAAATATAAAAAATAAACCATCATTTAATTTAGATTTACAAGTAATTGATAAATTTTATAAAAGTTATGGTTTGAAAGATGCATATCTTAAAGTTACAAGTAGCAAAGGTGATGTTGCAGCAGGTAATCCACAAACAGACAGCAGAGGTTATGCAAATGTAATAGCAGGACCAGTATATCCAAATGAAACTGTAAGCTATTATATAGAACAAACAAATACAATTGATGAATATTATGCAAATACAACAAAGATTGAATTACAAGTAAAATACAACGAAGCTGGAAAAATAGAAGATTATAAAATAATAAAAGGAAATGATGTAATTAATAATTTTGATTCTAGTAATTTTATGAATACTAGAGAAATATCAATGCAAATAATGAATATGCCGAAGGATATAAAAATGGGTATATACAAATATGATAAAACAACAAATTCAGCTATGGCAGGAGTATCTTTTGAAATAACAAAAACAGATATTAACTCAGGAAAAAGCACAGTAACAGATATTGTAACAGAAACAAATGGAGTTGTTATAACATCAATAGATACATTTAATACATCATTAAGTGGTAAAACAATAAAATATACAATACATGAAAAAGAGACACCAACTTCATATAGAAGTATGGAAGATGTAGTATTTATAATCAGATATAATGCAGATGGAAGTATTGCTTCATGTAATCAAGTTGCAAATAATAATGGAATACTAAATACAAAAACACAATTAGAAATTGCTACAAATGGTAATATTAAGATAATTAACGGACAAAGAGTACATTTTAAAGCAACAATTCCAAATGATAATGCATATAACTTGATAATTAAAGATGAAGATATAAATTATGCAGGATTAGGAATTGAAAGAACTCAATATGATGTAAGTATAAATGGAGAATCATATTCAGCAGAACAAACAAATGAAAATGGAATAACAACAATAGAAGATTTAACACAATCTGGAGAAATAACAATTAATATTGCTGAACGTCAAATAGGAGAAGGCTATAAATCAGATATAAATAATAAAGTATCTATAAAATTACAAAAAGGTGTAGATATATATAGTTTGAATTTAGACTCTGAAAGTGAAGGTTATGTTGATGACAAAAATGCTACAACAACAAATGCAATAGTAAAAGTTGATGAAACATATGGAAATATAGAAGTTACATTTAAAAATGAAACAAAAACAACTTTAACAGTATTAAAACAAGATATTAATTCAAAAGTTGGATTAAAAGATACAGAATTTGAAGTTATAGCACAACAAGTTGACAATAACGGAGCAGAAATTGGAGAAGCAATAACATTAACAACAGATGAAAATAAAACAACAGATAAAAATGGTATGTTAAGTTTTGAGTTAGGAGTTGCTCCACAATCTCAAATATGGAAATATACATTCAAAGAAATAAATCCACCAGAAGGTTACAATCCAATTGTTGATTTAACAATGACAGTAACATTTGACCAATATGGAAGAATATCAAATCAAGTATCAAGTAAACAAAGTAGATTAAATGCAGTTATGGAAGATAATTATTATAATTGTCATAACATATATGCAATCATATATAATGGAGATGTATCACCAGCTTACACAGTAAAAGTAGTAACTGAAGATGCAGAAACAGGAAAGAGAATTAATGGTTCAAGTATATATATGAACATAACAGATGCAACAACAGGAAACTTGATAACAGTAGAACCAAAAACAGGAGCATCAGCTAGTAATGGTTCAATATCTCAAACATCAAATTTAGGAATAGATGGAAAGAATTATACAGATGAACAAATAAATGCAGAAGATAGTAATGCGCCTGTAATTGTAGAAAGAGGATTAACATATATTGATAATATTGATTATGAAGGAACAATAAACATAGAAATAAGTCAAAAAGGAACAGCAAAAGGATATGTTTATGGTTCACAACATACAGATGGAAATATTCAAATATCAACAAAATATGTACCACAATTAGATGATGATCCTACAGCTGAATTTACAGTAGTACAAAATGATGGATTTAATGTTATAGTTGATAATTCAAATAGAACAATAACAATTAAAATATTAAATGAATCACAAGTTGTATTTGATATAACAACAACAGAAAAAGCATCAAAACAAGAAACAGAAAGAGTAATAAAAGGAGTAAACTACAATATTACAGCTGAAATTCAAACTGCAACAGATAGTATCTTAACAGATATTGATGTTACAACACCATTATCAGATGAAAATGGACAAACAATAGCAAATGTTGGAAAAGCTTATGCTGGAAAAACAATAGTTTATACAATACATCAAAATACACCAGAGAAATATAAAGCTATCGAAGATATTCAAATAGAAGTAAAATATGACTCTAATGGTTATATTAAGTACTATGAACTATTATCTTCACAAGATAATGCAAGTATAAGTATCGAAAAAACAAAAGATAGAACAATAACAATTAATGTATATAATACAAAAATGTTAAATGGATATACAGTATATGTTGAAAAACATGCTATGGATACAGAAATTGATGAAGAAGCTTATAATAGAGTATTAGCAGGAGCTAAATATAAAATAACAGTAAATCAAGAAGAAGCTGGAATTGAATATACAACTTGGACAGATGTAACAGACGAAGATGGTATAATTAGAGGATTAACATTCAATGGTTATGGTTATATAACAATAACTCTTGAAGAATTAGAAGCACCAGATGGATTTGCAATAGATACATTAAGACAAATAAGACTATATAGAGATGCAAATACTGGAAAAATAGAAGAAATAAGCGGAGATGTAAACTTCACAACAAATGAAGATTATACAGAAGTTTATTTAAAACCAGTAGATGTTCAAGCTGATGATAAATTTACATTAATAGTAAATAAATATTCAACAGCAAGTAACAAACGTATTACAGAAGACCAAGCTGAATTCAGAGCTGAATTACAAAAAGAAAACGAAGAGGGACAAATAATTTATAAAAATACAATTGAAAACATATTTACAGATAAAAATGGTAAAGCTATTATGGACAATATAGATATGCCTACAGAAACAGGAAAATATAAATTAATATTAACAGAGATAGAAGCACCAAAAGGATATGAAAAATTAGCCGAACCAGTAGAATTGGAAGTTACATTTGAAAGAGATTCAGCAGGAAAAATTATAATTTCAACAGTATCAGAAGATGAAGAGCATAATGTAACAATATCAAAGATAACAAAACAATTAATAGGATTAAATGTAGGAAATGATGTTGACGATAAAATACAAGAAGATGAATATTCATTAGACTTTACAAAAGTTGATGGAAATACAAATGAAGCAATTCCACAAACAGCAATCTATAAAGTAGCATTACCAGATGATTACAACACATCAGTATATACAGAAACCTCAGAAACAAAATTAGGACCTGGAAAACTAGACTATTGTTATATCGAACAAGATAAAGATTATAAAGTAAGATTAACACACATGAAACTACCATCAAAACCAGGAACATATACATATGTTATTAAAGAAATTGTTGCTCCAGAAGGATATGCAAAAATTGATGAAGAATTAACATTAACTTTAGAATTTGTAAGACACGAGGAAGATGGAAAACTTTATATTGCAGATGCAACATCAAGCAATGATAAATACTTAAGAATAAATACACAAACACCTAGCGAAACTAATGTAAGATTTAGTGTTGATGTTATAAATTACCCAGCAGAACAGAATAAATTTACAATACATTATGACGCTAATGATAATGGAGAAGGAACAGTTGTACCAGAAGATCAAATAAAAGACAAAGATGTTGATATAGCATTAAGTACAACAGAACCAACAAGAACAGGATATACATTTGAAGGTTGGGCAACATTACCAAATGGAACAGTAGCACAATTTAAACCAGGAGATACATTTACATTAAATCAAGATATAACTCTATATGCGATATGGGAAGAAGCACTATACTTGAAATCTGATAAATATAAAATTTCAAATGAAAATGATTATGCAACAGATACAAATTCAAATGAATATGTAAATGGAGATAAATATATATTTGGAATTAAGCCAGCAATAGGAGCAATGAAAAACTCAGAAGAAAATAAAGGAACAAACCTAGAAGAATTAAAAAATCATATTACAACAAATGCTGATAAAATAGAGGTTATAAAACAAGACAATACAATACTAGAAAATGGAGATTTAATAGGAACTGGAATGAAAATTGTATTAACAAAGGGAAATCAAAAAATTGAAATTATTGCAATAGTATTAGGTGATGTAAATGGCAATGGAAGTTTGGACGGTTCAGATAAAACAAATGCAAGTAACTTTATAAGCAAAGATGATTCAATTAGATTTGATACAATAGAAAAGAGATTATCATTAGATGTAAATTTAGACGGAAAAATAAGACCATCAGACTTAACAGTACTAAGACAAGGATTAGCAAATGATGATAACAGTGGAATGGGGGTGTAGAATATGAATAAAATATTTAAAACTACTATAGTACTAGTTGTTGTATTAGCAATAATAATGACGCCATTCATATATTCAAAAGCCACAGAAGAAAAACCATATATAGAAATCACTAAAGATATGACTAATTATGAAAAGGACAAAACAATAGAATTAACAATTAGTTTGAAAAATATGAAAAATAAAATATCATATATTGAAGCATATATAGATTATGACAAAGAAATATTTGAAGAAGTTACATCAAAAGATTTTTCAAATAGTTTAAATGAAGATACTTTAAGTTACTTTAGTTATAGTAATAAAGCCAACAAAATAGTAGTCGAATTTGATGAAGACACTGAGGTAACAGAACTTTGTAAACTAAAACTAAAAGTATTGGACAATATTGAAGATATAAGTACAACAAAGTTTAAAGTTAGTCATGGAAATTGTTATTCTTATAATGATGACAAAACAATAGAATTTGGTGATGTCACAGAAACATTTGCTGAAAATAATGATGAAGAAAAATTATATTTATCAACAGAAAAATACAAAATTGGTGAAAACAATATAAAAGATTATGAAGATGGAGATAAATATATATCAAGAATTACAAAAGAAACAAAGTTAAAAGATTATATAAATAATTTAAAAACAAATGGAGAAATAACAGTAACAAAAGAAGATGGAACAAAATTAACAGAAGAAGAGTATGTCGGAACAGGCATGAAATTAACAGTAACAAAAGATAAAGAAAAAATAGAATTGAAAATAGCAGTATCAGGAGATTTAAATGGAGACGGAAAAGTTACGGCAACAGACTTATCAACAATAAACCAAACAATTTTAAAAACAACAAAATTAGAAAATGAATATAAGTTAGCAGCCGACTTAGATGAAAACAATAATATTACAGCAACAGATTTATCTACATTAAATAAAATGTTACTAAAAATTCTATAAAATAAAGTTAGCACTTGAGCCAAAAGGCTTGAGTGCTAGCTAATAATATATTTTTTATGATTTAAATATTGTATTTATAACTAGCATTTAAATTGATATAAAAATATGTAATAAAAATGTAATATAAATATAATATTCAAGTTATAAAATAATGAAAGTTTAGCTTCCGCAGAGTGTTATAAATCAGACTATTGTAAAATAAAAATAATGTACTTGAATAAAAAAAATATACATGTTAAATTAAAAATAATAAGAAATATTATAAGGGGGATATTATGCGAATGTTGAAAAGCCAACCAAAATCTAAAATTATAAGTTTATTATTGCTTATTTCAATATTAATACAAATGGTAATGCCATTAACAACATTAGCGGCAGGGTTAACAGTAAGTTTTTCTTCTAGTGCAACAGAAATAAAAGCAGGAGATACAATTAGTGTTAATATTTATGTTACAGGAGGAGAAACTTCATATTTTTCAGCATATTTAGAATATGATGAAAGTGTTTTTGAAAAAATCACAAAGAATAGTATTTCAATAAATTCTAAACTTATTGCTGATGAAGATTATGGATTATGGACCAAAACATATTCTAATTCAAATGGAGTACAAAAAATAAGTATTTCAGAATCTGAAGGAACATCATTTACTATACCAGATAATGGACTATTAGCTACAATAAAATTTAAAGCGATTGCAAATACAACAACATCAACTATAAAATTCAACAATATTGCATTAGTTGATGTAAATAAAAGTGATATTGATGCGGGCAATATGAGCATAAAAATCCCAGAAAGTGGAGCAACTACTTATACAATAACATATAATCCTAATACAACAGATTTAGTAGAAAATATAATGTCAAGTGGAGTAAAAGTAGAGGGAAAAAATTACACAATAGCAAGTGCGCCAACAAGAACAGGATATACATTTACAGGTTGGAATACAGAATCAAATGGAAGTGGAACAACATATGAAGCTGGTTCAACATATTCAACAGATGCAAACTTAAATTTATATGCTCAATGGAAAATAAAAACAGCAACATTAACAGTAAATCCAAATGGAGGAAACTGGGAAGGCAAAACAAGTACACAGACATATACACAAGATTATCAAACAACAAAAACAATAAAGAATCCAACAAGTGGACCAAATGGCTATATAGTTAGATTTAATTCTAATGGAGGAGATACAATAAACCAAATTACACAAACAAAAAGCTTCTCTAAATGGAATTTATCAGGTGGAGGACAATTAAATGGAACAACATATACATTTGGAGATACCGCTGGAACATTAATAGCTCAATACACAGGAGATACAATAACTTTACCAACACCAACAAAAACAGGAGCAACTTTAAAAGGTTGGTATACTGCAATAACTGGAGGAGAAAGAGTTGGAGGAGCTGGAGATCCATATACACCAACATCAACAACAACTCTATTTGCACAATGGAATGATATACAATATACATTAACAATAGACCCAAAAGGTGGAAATTGGAATGGAAGTACAGCAAATCAAACTGTTATAGGAACATATAATTCAACAACCGAAATAAGTAATCCAACAGCACCTAATGGATATACAGTAACATTAAATGACAATGGAAATATAACTAATGCAGTACAAACACAAGATTTTAATGGATGGACAAATTCAGGAACTGGAAGAATAAGTGGAACAACATACACATATGGAGCGGGAGATGGAACATTAACAGCTAATTACACAGCAAATAGTGTAACATTACCAACACCAACAAAAACAGGTTATACATTTGCTGGATGGTATACATTAGCCAATGGAGGAGATAAAATAACATCACCATATATTCCACAACAAGATATAACTTTATATTCTCAATGGACAGCAAACAAATACACAATAACTTTTAATGCTGAACAAGGAAATACAAGCACACCAACAAAAGAAGTAACATATGGACAAAACTATGGAGAGTTACTAACACCAACAAGAGATGGTTATATATTTGATGGATGGTATAAAGGAAATACAAAAATAACAGAAAATGAATAACATTTGATGCTGGAGAAGGCGCAACATTAGATACACAAACAAAACAAGTAACAAATGAAAGTACATACGGAGAATTACCAACACCAACAAAAACAGGATACACATTTGTTGGATGGTATGACTCAAATAACAATAAAATAGAAAGTACAACAACAGTAGATATAAAAGAAAATAAAACATTAACAGCACAATGGCAAATAATGAAAAGTACATTAACAATAGACCCAAATGGAGGAACATGGGAAGGAAGTAAAGATATACAAAACTTTACTCAAGACTATGCAACTACAAAAACAATAAGTGTTCCAACTCAAGCACCAGATGGATATACAGTAGTATTTGATGGAAATACTGGTAATTGTTCAACAATTCAAATAATACAAACAACAACATTCTCTAAATGGTTAAAATCAAATGGAACAGACTTAGAAGGAGATACATATACATTTGGAACAGAACGAGAAACATTAACAGCCCAATATATAGGTAACAATATAGTATTACCAACGCCAACAAAAACAGGAGCAAAATTTAAAGGTTGGTACACATCAGCAACTGAAGGAACAAAAGCAGGTGATGCTGGAAAGAATTATTTACCAAATGAAAACATTACATTGTATGCTCAATGGGATGAAGCTGAATATACATTAACAATAAATCCAAATGGAGGAGAGTTAAATGGTAGTTCTCAACTTCAAACAATAAAAGGTGTTTATAATAGCACAAAAGAAATAGGAACACTAATTGCACCAGAAGGTTATACAATAACATTAAATAATAATGATGGAACAGAAAATACAAGTACATTAAAACAAACACAAAGTTTTGAAAAATGGACAAGTGCAAATGGTATAGAGATCAATGGTACATCATATACATTTGCTCCATCAGATGACACAATAACAGCTTCATACACAAGAAATCAAGTAGAATTAACAGATTTATCAAGAAACGGTTATACATTTGAAGGATGGTATACATCAGCAAATGGAGGAGAAAAAATAACATCACCATATATGCCACAACAAGATATAACATTATATGCACATTGGACTGCAAACAAATATACAATCACATTTAATCCTGGACAAGGAAATACAAGTACAACATCAAAAGAAGTAACATATGACCAAAATTATGGGAATTTACCAACACCAACAAGAGATGGTTATACATTTGATGGTTGGTACAATGGAACTACAAAAATAACAGAAAGTGATAAAGTAGATATAACAGAAAATACAGAGCTAAATAACATTTGATGCTGGAGAAGGCGCAACATTAGATACACAAACAAAACAAGTAACAAATGAAAGTACATACGGAGAATTACCAACACCAACAAAAACTGGTTACACATTTGTTGGATGGTATGACTCAAACAACAATAAAATAGAAAGTACAACAACAGTAAATATAACTGAAAACAAAACATTAACAGCACAATGGCAAATAAAACAAAGTAAAGTATTTGTTAATCCAAATGGAGGAACATGGGAAGGAAGCCAAGAAATTCAAAACTTCACACAAGATTATGGAACAACAAAAACAATAACAGCTCCAACAGAAACTCCAAATGGATACACAATTACATTTGATACTAACGGTGGAACAAGTACAGAAGAATTACAACAAATTCAGACAACAAGATTTAATAAATGGAATCTTATTGGTGGTGGAGGAAGTATAAGTAATGACACTTACACTTTTGGAATAGAAAATGGAACAGTCCTTGCAGAATACTCAGGAAACAATATGAAATTACCAACAGTAACAAAAATTGGTTCAACATTTAAAGGTTGGTATACATCAGCAGTAGAAGGAACGAGAAGAGGAGGAGCTGGAGAATACTTTGCTCCAACAGCAACAGAAACTTTATATGCACAATGGGAAACAAAAGAATATACATTAACAGTAATTCCAAACGGAGGAACTTGGAATGGAAGTGTGTCAAATCAAACAATTAAAGGAACATACAATTCAACAATAGAAATAAGCAACCCAGTAGCTCCAAATGGTTATACAGTAACATTAAATGATAATGGAAAATTAAGTAGTATAGTACAAACACAATCATTTGATGGATGGACAAATTCTGGAAATGGAACGATAAACGGAACAACATATACATATGGAGCTGGAAATGGAGTAATTACAGCCAAATATACAGCTGATAATGTAACATTACCAACACCAACAAAAGCAGGTTATACATTTGATGGATGGTATACTACACAAAATGGAGAAAACAAAGTAGAAAATTCATATATACCAACAAATAATGTTACATTATTTGCAAAATGGACAGCAAACAAATATACAATTACATTTAACCCAGGACAAGGAAATACAAGTACAACATCAAAAGAAGTAACATATGACCAAACATATGGAGAATTACCAACACCAACAAGAGGTGGATATAACTTTGATGGATGGTACAATGGAAATACAAAAAGAACAGAAAATGATACAGTAAAAATAACAGAAAACACAGAACTAGTAGCAAAATGGATAGGAGCAACATATACAATAACATTTGATGCAGGAGAAGGAGCAACATTAGATACACAAACAAAACAAGTAACAAATGAAAATGCATATGGAGAATTACCAATACCAACAAAAGAAGGTTATACATTTATCGGATGGTATGATGAAAACAATAATAAAATAGAAAGTACAACAATAGCAAATAATGTCTCAGATATAACATTAAAAGCTAAATATGAAATAAACAAATATAAAGTAAAATTTGTAAATGATGATAGAACATCTGTAATTCAAGAAATAGAAGTTGAACATGGTAAGAGTGTAAACTTCACAGGAAAAACACCAACAAAATCAAATATTCCAGCAGGTTATAAATCAGAATTTATAGGATGGGATGATAAGACAAAATTACAAAACATAACACAAGATATAACTGTAATAGCAAAATATAAATTAACACCAATAACATATACAATAGAATACAAAAACTTACAAGAATCTGATAATTCATCAAATCCAGCAACATATACAGTTGAAGATGGAAAAATAGAATTAAAAGACTTACCAGATCAAGAAAATTTTGTATTTGCTGGTTGGTATACAAGTGAAGATGAATATGCTCAAGAAACTAAAATTTCAAGTATAGATACATCAAAAATGGAAAATATAGTATTATATGCACAATGGGAACCTGAGCATTTATATCTAAAATCAAAAGTATATAAAATAGGCGAAAATGATATTGACATATATGAAGAAAATGATGTATATTTAGATAAAATCGAACCAGAAACAACATTAGAAAACTTCAAAAAGAATTGTAAAACAAATGGAAATATAACAGTTCTAAATGAAAAAGGAATAGAATTACAAGATGAAGAATTCGTAGGAACAAATATGAAAATCCAAGTTACAAGAAAAACAGAAAAAATAACATTAACAGCAGTTGTAATGGGAGATTTAGATGGAAATGGAAAAGTTACAGCAACAGATTTATCAACATTAAATCAAGCTCTACTAAAAATGATACAATTAAAAAATGCTGAATTTAAAGCGGTAGATTTAGATGATAATCAAAAATTAACAGCAACAGATTTATCAACAATAAATAATACAATATTAAAAAATATAAAATTAACATATGATAAGAGTTTAGACAAAAAAACAAATGAATAAGATTTTAAATTTTTAATTTTAAAATATAAAAATATGAAAGGAGAAAAACGTAATGAAAACGAAATTAAAAACATTATTAACAATAAGCATTATGGCATTAATATTAGTAATTTCTACAATATCAAATGCAGCTTCAGTAGGAATGACATTATCAAGTAACTCAAAATTAAAGGCAGGTGATACTGTAACAGTAACAATGAGTTTAGGAAATATTGATGCTGGAAATGGTATTGATACAATTACAGCAGAATTAAACTATGATAAAAATGTTTTTGAAACAGTAGAAACATCAAACTTAATTGCAAGTAATAGTTGGACACCAACATATGCTTCATCAACAAATATGTTAACAGTAGTAAAAAATTCAAAAGTTACAAAAGGTGAAACAGTATTAACAATAACATTAAAAGTAAAATCAACTCTTAGTGTTAAATCTACAACAGTAACATTAAAAGACATTGTAGTATCTGGTGGTAGAGTTCAAGATGGTGGTACAGGAGATATAAATGTAAACAATGCTTCTGTAACAATTAATGCAGATTCAGATGCAATAAGCAAAAATGAAAATACAATTAGTAATACAACAACAACTACAAACACCACTACTAATACTACGAAACAAAATACAACTTTAAAAGATAATACTGTTACAAAAAAGACAACATTACCAAAAACTGGAATTGAACAAGGTGGAGTAATAGCAATAGTTGTTATTGCAATAGTTGGAACATTTAGTTATGTATTATATAAAAAAACTTCAAAAGAAGTAAAATAGAGTAAAAAGAGCGGGTTTTCCCGTTCTTTTTTGATATTTTCATTATTAGCCGGTAATTTACGGTAACAGGAGGAGGTAATATGTTAAAATTATTGTTTTTGAGTGCGATTGGAATAATTTTAGAAATTCTTAATTAATTTTTAGGGGAATGTTCACGTCGAGCGATTAGCGAGGACTAAGTGAAAGGGTCCCAAAAAATCAATTTAGAATTTCTTAAATTATGTATTAAGCCGAAAAAACAATAATTTTAACATATTACCTCCTTCTGTTACCGTAAATTACCGGCTAATAACGAAAACTGACCAAATAGTATAAAATGTACTTGAAAAATTTTATGAATTTATATATAATATGAGAAAGTTAATAAAAGAGAGGTAACCAAAATGAGTATTATTGATTTTAAAATGCCAAAGATTAAATTTAAAAACATGAAAATGAATGTAGAAGAAGAATTAAATAATATTGATTATGAAAAAATACAAAGAAAGAATTCAAAAGAAAAAAGAAATACACCATATGAGGATATGACACATTATAAAACAGTAAAAGAATTTTTCTTGAATTCAGTTGAAAAATACCCTGAAGAAGATTGCATATTAGAAAAACCAGACCATAAAACACCATATAAAATAACAACATATAAAGAATTTAAAGAAGATGTTTTTGGTTTAGGAACAGCATTAACAAGTGTATTAAATTTAAAAGGTAAAAGAGTTGTAATTGTTGGAGAAACACAATATGGATGGTATGTGTCTTATATGGCAATGCTATGCGGAGTTGGTATTGCTGTACCAACAGATAGAGAATTACCAGAAAACGAATTAGAAAATATTATAAGAAGATCAAGAGCAAGTGCAGTTATATATTCTCCTAAAAAAGCAGAAGACATCAAAAAAGTAAAAGAAAATATTCCAGAAGTAGAATATTTTATAGAGATGAAATCAGATAAACCATTAGAAGGAAAAGATGTAGGAATTAATGCTTTAATAAGTTTAGGAAAAAATATTATAAAAACAGGAAATAATAGTTTCGCTGAAATAGAAATAGATCCAGAAGAATTTAGAATATTATTCTTTACATCAGGAACTACATCAAATGCAAAAGGAGTTATGTTAAATAATAGAAATTTAGCAGAAAATATAAATGCTGTATCAGCATATGTTAAATTGTATCCAAATGATATGTTATTTTCAGTATTACCATTACATCATTGTTATGAATCAACAATAGGATTTTTGTTACCAATATCAACTGGTTCAGCAGTAGCAATATGTGAAGGTTTAAGATATATAGTACCAAATTTACAAGAAGCACATCCAACAGCAATTTTAACAGTTCCTTTATTAGTAGAAAGTCTATACAAAAAAATAAATGAAAAAATTGTAAAAAGCAAAAAAGATAAAATGGTTAACTCAATGATTGGAATAACAAATGCATTAAAAACAACAGGAATCGATATAAAAAGAAAAGTATTTAAAGAAATATATGAAAACTTAGGTGGAAGATTAAGAATAATAGTATCAGCAGCAGCACCAATTGACAAAAAAGTTGGAGAATGGTTAGAAGGAATAGGAATAACATTTTTACAAGGTTATGGATTAACAGAAACAGCTCCAATTGCAGCACTTACACCAGAATATAAAACATCAGTAGGTTCAGCAGGAAAAGCAATTGTTCAAGCTGACATAAAAGTAGAAAATCCAAATGAAAATGGAGAAGGAGATATATTAATAAAATCACCAACTTTAATGATGGGTTACTATGAAGATGAAGAAGAAACAAAAAAAGCAATAGATGCAGATGGCTATTTCCGTTCAGGAGATATTGGTTATATAGATAAAGATGGATTTGTATTTATAACAGGAAGAAGTAAAAATGTTATAGTAACACAAAACGGAAAAAATATATATCCAGAAGAAATAGAAATGCTATTAGAAAAACTTGATGAAATAAAAGAAGTAATGGTATATGGAAAAGAACCAGAAAACAATAGTAGAAAAGAGGCGGAAGAATTAATTATAACAGCAAGAGTAATTCCAGATAAAGAAAAAATAAAAGAATTATATGGAGATATTTCAGACCAAGAAATATATGATATAATTTGGAAAAAAATAAAAGAAGAAAATAAAAAATTAAATTCTTATAAAGCAGTAAAAGCTCTTGAAATTAAAGAAGGCGAATTTGAAAAAACATCTACTATGAAAATTAAAAGATATAAAGAATTAAAAAAATAATAAAAATAAGGCTATAATCAATTATTGGTTATAGCCTTATAAATAATACACATAAAAAAACATAAGCATATCTAAATAATTTCTTTTGACAAAATCTATTATGAATTTCTTGATAAGATTCATTTAAAGCACAGTATTTATCTACTAAAGTTAATAAATAACTTTCTTTATACTTAGGTAAAGCAATAGTAACTGGCCACATATGTTTTAAAATAATATCTTTTTCTTTCTCATTTAAATCAAATAATTTAGAGGCATTTTCATATGCAGTTTTTGGATGAGTAAAAGCATGAAGCCCTTTTCTATCATCTTGTTTTTTTCTCCAATCATATAAAAATAAATCATGTAGCATTGCTGCTCTAGCACAAGAAACATAATCTAAATTAAATTTTTTTCCATATAAATAACAGTAATATGAAGCTATTAGGCAATGGTCAAAACAGCTAGTTTCATAATGTTGCCTAAAGTTTTTCATTTGTTTTACTGTGTCATTATTTAATAAGTCATCTATCATTTGAATAAATTCATCATTACTATAAATTTTTTGTAATAAACTTTCCATCTAAACTCCCTAAAATTTATCTAATAATTATATTTTAAACTATTATATAATATGTGTCAATAGTTTAAAATTGACTTGGAAAATTTGACAGTTATTAAGTAATAGGGTACAATTAATATGTAATAATTAATAGATAGGAAGTGCTATTATGAATAAAAAAGAAAAAGAAATTTTAAATATAGAACAAAGTTTTAAAGATACTTTAGAAAATGAAATAGTTGAACAAAATACAGAAAATAAAAAAGTAGAAATTAAAGATATAAAATATGTAGGAAAAGCCACTTGGAAAGACAAAGTAAATGGAAAAGATATTTCTGATGCTGTTTTCATAGTGGAGAAACAAATTAAAGAAATTGATGAAAATGGAAAAGAAAGAATAACAGAACAAAAAAATTATTATTTAGGAGATAAATGCATAGGTGGTGGATTAGAAAATAATGATGTCATTTATCAATCAAATTTTGCAAATTCTGAACCAGATAAAATGCAAGCAGTAAATGACTTATTAGAAAAAGTTTCAGATAAAGAGCTAAATGAATATTCTTTAAATAATTTACAAAATAAAGAATTAGCAGAAGTTTTATCAGCATATTTAGGTAAAGAAATAAAACCAGAAGAGGTTCAAACAGAATTAGATAAGATGTCTGAAGAAGAACTTGAAGAGTTAAATGAAGAAAAAGAAGAAAATAAAAAAGAAGAAAATAGTTTAACAGATAAACAAGCTGAAAAAGTAAAAGTAAATGGAATTCAAAAAGTAGATTTAAATACAAAAGTTGATGGAAAAGAAAATTTAGCACAAAGACTTGATTTGAAAGAATATGATAGTATATTTGTAATATATTCAGATAATATTAAAGATATTTCAAAAAAATCAAAGGAAAAAATAAATAATACAACCTATTCTTTGGTAGGAATGAAAAATGATGGAACTGCAAAGGTTTTAAATGATGAATTTGAAATGGACAAAACAGTTGGTAATAATGCAAGTAGAGAACAAACAAAAGTAAAAGCAGATAGTACAGCAACAAGAGATAACAAAGACCAATCTGTATATACAAGAAAATCAAATGGGGCAAGTATTGGGTGTGAAAATGATATGGGAAATGTAAATATGTTCTTATATCAAAAAACAAAAGAAGAAAATGAAAATGTAGGTATTCAAATAGAAACATCAAAAACTAAAAAAATTCCAGTAGAAACAAGAAGAGTATTTAACAGAAACCAAGGAGTTTATCAAAATGATAAAGTCCAAGATGAAATTGAAGAACATACAGAAAATGGATGTGAACCAAAAGATGTAAAAGATTTTGATGGAAAAGAATATACTGAAACTCATGAACACATAGATATTGATTACTATGTAAGACAAATTCAGAATTATGAAAACGAAGATGGAGAACAATCAATAAATGAAGTGTTTACAGAAAAAGAAATAAAAGATAAGCTATTAAGAGATTTAGATAAATATAAAGACAAAATATCAACAGAACAAATAATAGAAAATGTAAAAAACGAAATGGATGCAGATGCACAAATTTACACAAGAGAACATAAACTAGAACAGTAACATTTAAAATTCGACAAAATATAATATAATAAAGAATTGTATTTTGGAGGATTAAAATGGAAACAATAACAACATTAGATAAATTACCATTAAATGAATATGGGAAAATAGAGAATATAGAATGTATAGGAAATATAAAAAGAAGGCTATTGGATTTAGGACTTGTAAAAGGGACAAAGATTGTTCCAGTTTTAGTAAGCCCATCAAAAGATCCAAGAGCTTTTTTTGTTCGTGGAAGCATAATAGCAATAAGAAAAGAAGAAGCACAAAATATACAAATTTCGTACTTCCCACAATAAATATCATTCTTCTGATTTTATTAAATTTCGTATTGTTTTATATAAATAAGGCTTATACTCTTCAATAGGTAAAGGCTCTTTATAAAGAATTGAATTAAAGCAAGTAGAACCAACTAACTCTATAATCATAAATAAAGTTACGTCTGGGTTTGAAAGCTTTATATTATTTTCCTTAATACCATTTATAAATAAGTCGTGAAGAGTAAGTTCATTGTTGATATCATTTCCTGTTTTATCATATATATTTAAAACCGCTTTATTATAAACACCCCAAGATAAATTCTTGGAAATAAATTTTAATAAAAGAGGATTTTTTGTTAATTCATCAATTACATAATTAATAATATAAATAATACTATCAGAAAAATCTGATATATAATTTTTTCTAAGAGACTTCAAACTGTCTTCAAATAATTTTTGAGATTTTTTTACAATTAAAATATCTCTAATTTCGTATTTATCTCTAAAATATAAATAGAAAGTTCCTTTTGCTACACTAGCATTATCAACAATTTCTTGAATAGAGGTTTCTTTTATTCCTTTTTCAGTAAATAATCTAAATGCTGTATTTAATAATCTATTTTCTTTTTCTTCTTTATCATTTTTCATATATTATTACACCCCCGCATAATATTATTATTGCACAAAATTGACTTTTGGTCAAGAAATTTAATAAATTTTGCAAAAAGTATTGACCAACGGTCACAAAAGTAGTATTATATAGAAAGTGACTAATGGTCATGAAGTTGTTTTATGACCGGAAAAGGAAGGAAGAGAAAAAATGTTAAAAATAGCAGAGAAAATATGCAAGCACAAAAAAATAATACTTGCAATAGCATTATTACTTTTAATTCCATCAGTAATAGGAATGAAAGCAACAAGAATTAATTATGACATATTGGCATATTTGCCAGACGATGTAGATACAGTTCAAGGTGAAAACATATTAACAAACGAATTTAATATGGGTTCATACTCAATTGTAATTACAGAAAACATGAGTACAAAAGATATACAAAAATTAGAGGACAAATTCAAACAATTAGACAATGTAGAAAAAGTAGTAAGCATAGCAGATTTATTAGGGTCAAATGTTCCAGTAGAAATGTTACCAGATAATATAAAAGATATAGCATACAAAGATGGAGATACAGCAATTTTAGTAACATTCAAAGAAGGAATATCATCAGACAAAACACTAGAATCAATAGAGCAACTAAGAAAAATAGCAGACAAACAATGTAAAATAAGTGGAATGTCAGCATTAGTATTAGATACAAAAGACATAGCAAATTCAGAGATAGTAACATATGTAGTCATAGCAGTTGTATTATGTATGATAGTTTTACAATTTGCATTAGACTCATATCTAGCACCAGTATTTCTTTTAGCAAGTATAGGAATTGCAATTCTTTATAATATGGGTTCAAACATATTCTTAGGAGAAATATCTTATATAACAAAAGCAATAAGTGCTGTTTTACAATTAGGTGTAACAATGGACTTTGCAATCTTCTTATATCATAGTTATAAAGCAGAAAAAGAAAATTACAAAGACAATGATGAAGCAATGGCACATGCAATATCAAAAACCTTAGTATCAGTAGTAGGGAGTTCACTAACAACAATAGCAGGTTTCTTAGCATTATGTAGTATGAACTTAACACTAGGAAAAGATATAGGAATAGTAATGGCAAAAGGAGTATTCTTAGGAGTAGTTTCAGTTGTAACTGTATTACCAGCAATGCTTTTAATATTTGACAAAGCAATAGAAAAAACAAAACATAAAGAAATCTTACCAAGATTTGAAAAATTAAAAAACTTCAATATAAAACATTATAAAGCAATTATAGTAGCATTCCTAATAATATTACCAGTAGCAATTTACGGATATTCAAATATAAGTGTTTATTATGATTTAAATAAAACATTACCACAAACATTACCTAGTATAGAAGCAACAAATACACTAGAAGAAAAATTCAACATGGTATCAACAGAACTTGCGTTAATAGATAAAGATGTACCAAGCTACAAAGTAAATGAAATGTTAGATAAAATAGAAGACTTAGATGGAGTTGAATTTGCATTAGGTTATTCAACACTTGCAGATAATGGAATTCCAGAAGAAGTAATACCAGAAAGTATAAGAAATGTACTTCAAAATGATAAATATCAACTAGTTGTAATTAGCTCAGACTATGAACTAGCAACAGATGAATTAAATGAACAAGTAGATAAAATAAATACAATAATAAAAGAATACGACAATGATGCATTACTAGCAGGAGAAGGACCACTAATGAAAGACTTAGTAGAAATAAGTGACCATGACTTCAATAGTGTAAATAGTGTATCAATAGTAGTAATATTTGTAATAATGATATTTGTATTAAAATCAATTTCATTACCAGTAATATTAATGGCAGTAATAGAATTTGCAATATTCTTAAATATGGGAATATCAACATATACAAATACAACATTACCATTTATAGCATCAATAGTAATTGGAACAATTCAATTAGGAGCAACAATAGATTATGCAATATTAATAACAACAAAATATATAAACTTAAGAAAAGAAGGAAAAGACAAAAAAGAAGCAATATCAGAAGCATTAGGAACATCAATAAGCTCAATTATAGTAAGTGGACTATGTTTCTTTGGAGCAACATTTGGAGTTGGAGTAATTTCAAAAATAGGAATGATAGCTTCACTATGTACACTAATGTCTAGAGGTGCAATAATAAGTATGTTTACGGTAATAATGGCATTACCAGCATTCTTAATGTTATTTGACAAATTAGTATGCAAAACAACAGTTGGAATGAAGAATTTAAAATAAAGAAAGGTGGAATAAAAAATGAATAACAAAGTTATTTCAAAAATAGTATCTGGAACATTATTATGCTCAATGGTTGGATATACTTTACCAGTTTTTGCATATACAAAAGACGAAACAGTATATTCAAAATTAGATGCTTCAGGAAACAATTACAAAACAATAGTAAGTACACATATTGAAAATACAGAAAATGAAGAATTAATAAAAGATTTATCAGACTTATTAAATGTAAAAAATACAAGTGGAGATGAAACTTTCACACAAGATGGAAGTACATTTACTTGGAATGCAAATAAAAACGACATATATTATCAAGGAGAAAGTCAAAAAGACTTACCAATAGAATGTAAAGTAAAATATGAATTAGATGGAAAAGAACTTTCAGCAAACGAAATAGCTGGAAAATCAGGAAAAGTAAAAATAACATTACAATACACAAACAAAGAAGAAAGATCGGTTACAGTAAATGGAAAAAAAGTAAAAATGTATGTTCCATTTGTAGTAGTAGCAGGAACAATAGTAAAAAATGAAAACAATCAAAACATTACAATATCAAACGGAAAAGTAATTAATGATGGAACAAAAACAACAGTTATTGGTATGGCAATGCCAGGATTACAAGAAAGCTTAGGAGTTTCAGCAAATGAAGTTGAAATACCAAGCAATATAGAAATAACAATGGATGCAACAGATTTTGAAACAAATGGTATATTCTCATATGTTACACCAAAAGTTTTAGAAGAAGAAGACATAAATGCATTTGATAAACTAGATGAAATATATGCACAATTAAATACATTACAAAGCTCAATGAATCAAATTCAAGAAGGAGCAAACACATTAAAAGATGGAGCTAAAACTTATTCAGAAAAAAGTCAAGAATTTAACAACGCAATGAACCAAGTATCTGAAGGAGTAAGCAGTGTAAACTCAAACTATTCACAAATAGACACAGGAATAACAACAATCAACCAAGGAAGTACATCACTTAAAAATGGTGCTGAACAATTAAATGCTGGAATTGGAGAATTAAGTTCACAATTAACAAGTATGCCAGATAGCATAGAAGCATTATATGCAGGAAGCACACAAGTATTAAATGGATTAAATGACACACAAGCAAACGGAAAAACAACACCAGGTTTAGTAACAGGAGTAAACACAATAGTAGAGTCATTACAAACATCAAATGAGGGATTAAATAAAGCATTAGAAAACTTATCAGCAACAAGCCAAGGAACAATAAAAGCTTTAACAGCAAATAACAAAACATTAAAAGCTGTACAACAAGCATTAGGTGCAACAGAAGAATCAAAAGCAGCAAACAAAACAATGATTGAAAATTTAGAAAAACAAATAAAAGCAAATGAAGAAATAATAGCTAAATACAATCAATACAAAGAAGGAGCAGATACACAAAAACAAGAATTAGCTAAAAAAGTTTCAAGTAGCAAAGAATCTTTAACAACAGTAACAAAAGGAATGACAACACTAAGAAATGCAATGACACAAGTAAATGCAGGATTAGGACAATTAAATACAGCATCTAAAAAATTACCAGATGCATTAAATCAATTATCAGCAGGTTCAAAATCTTTAGTAAGTGGAACAAAAACATTATCAGCAGGAGCAAACAAACTAAGTAAAGGTTCAACAGCATTAAAATCTGGAATTCAAACATTAGACACAAGTACACAACAATTAACAACAGCAAACGGACAATTAACAGAAGGTGCAAAAACATTATCAGATGGAGCAACAACTTTAGCTGAAGGAATTCAAACATTTAATGAACAAGGTATTAAAAAGATTTGTAATTATATAAACGGAGACTTAAGAGATGTTGCAGAAAGAACAGAAAAATTAACTGAATTATCAAAAGAATATAATAATTTTACTATGTTAAATGATGGTAATGAGGGTGAAGTTAAGTTTATTATGATTATAGATGCAGTTAAAAAACAAGAAGAAAGTGAACAAGGTAAAGAGGATGCAGTTTTAAATACAAGTGTTGAAGTTAAAGAAAATGATTAATAATAAATTTAATTAGTAAAGAAGTCTTACAAGAGTAAGGCTTCTTTTTTGTTATTAAGATTAAATAAAAAAAGCATTTGCTATTATTAGCAAATGCTTGGATTGATATGATTGGTTGCGGGGGGAGGACTCGAACCTCCGACCTTTGGGTTATGAGCCCAACGAGCTGCCAACTGCTCCACCCCGCGATGTATCGACTTTTTTATTATACAACTTTTGTATTGGGGTGAATTTTTTAATACTAAATGGTGAAGAGATTATTTTTGTCAAAAAAACTAAATTAATAACAAAATTCGACAAAATTTTCAATAAAAAATTGATAAAATAACCAAGGGGGATTTATATGAAAAAAGTTAAAATAAAATATTTTAAAAATTAAAAAAATATGTTATAATCGACAAAAAAGAGAAGGAGAAATTGATATGGATTTAACATTAGATGTTGAAGATTACAAATTAAATGTAAGAGCAGCAGGAGTTATAATTCATAATGGAAAAATATTAGTACAT
>MNRP01000034.1 GCA_001916005.1 Clostridium sp. 26_22 | reverse complement strand
AAATTTTTTACACTTTCTGTTGCTTTTTCAATTTAGATTAACAAAAATCCCTATGTTACATCAAATAACAATAAGGATTTTTTAGCTTAATTAAAGAGCTTTTGTAACTGCATCAGTCAATAAATCAATAAAATCGAAATTGAAATTAGCAGAAGTCATTGGCTTCATTGAATATGATATCTATCGACTATATTTTTATTGCGTTGTTTTATTATATAAAGCCAAAATATAGTAAGTTACGATGTTAATCTAAATTGAAAAAGCAACAGAAAGTGTAAAAAATTTTACTGTTGCGTTTTGAAATAAGAAAATTAATTAAATTTAATCTATTGAAATGATAAAAAAACATTGATAATATAAAAATGGAATTAATAAAGCAAAAAAAGAGTATACTAAAAACAAAGTGTCAATTTAGATTCATTTGAAAAAGCAACACTTTAAAAAAGTAATTAATATTCTGAATTAATGAGCCAAGGAAGGGTTTAAATTATTTAATTAATTCTGGTTTTAGATGTACATCATCTTTGTTAATTTCATTGATATTGAGAATTCTAAGTACCTCAATACCAAAAGCAGTTTTAAACAATTCAAAAGGTGTTTTAAAACCTAATGAATTTCGAGGTGTAGAATTAATATGTGAGAATATTAAATCTACATCTTTTTGATTTAAATTATCAAAACTAACACCTTTAGGTAAAACATATCTAATAAATTCATGATTTCTTTCACAAGATCCTTTTTGAGAAGATTTATAAGGATCACAGAAAAACACTTTAGTAATTAATTCTCCATTTTCATCGATTTCAATTTCATCTAATAATGAAAATTCAATTCCATTATCAGTAAGTATCACTTGGAACAAAATTTTATATGTTTCTAACCCTAATTTATTTTTCAATTCCATTAAGGCGTTATTGACAAAAGCTGGTGAAAGTTTTTCAAGAAGAATGCCTATTTGGAAATGAAAAGAAGGCCAATGAATTGTTAATATTTTTTTATTATCAACAAGTTTACCAACTACTGTATCCAATTGAACGATTAATATATCTTTTTCTTTAGTATAATTAATATAATCTTCATACGTTCTACCATTTAGCAAATCAACATTCTTGATAACTCTTCTTTTAACGGACTTATTAGCAGTAAACCTAGGGCGAATCATATCAAGTTGATTAGATTTTAATAAGCCTCTTTTTAAATAGTTTCTAACTGTATTTTCTGAAACCATAATTTCATCTTTATGATTTTGATAAATAACAGATATAGATTGACCTTTTGTCATTTTTTCTGAAAATAATTTATTTATGAAATCAAATTGTTCTTGTGTAATTCTAATTTTTGGGCGTAATATTATTCTTAATTCATATTTATTATTTGCAACATTAGCAATATATTTTTTTCTTGCTAATTTACATTTAGCATTGTTTGGACAACTGTTACATACAGGTTTAGCGTTTTTAGTACTAAATCTATCACACTTCCTTAATTCATAATCTGGACAATTAATTGAACACATTTTAGATTTAGATGATCCTTTTAATCTTTCACAATTATCCTTATGAATGCATTCAACTATAACCATATGATTAGAAATGCTATATGTTCTTATATTCCTTTTTACTTCTCTAGATATTGTTGAAACATTTACGTTTAATAGTTCTGCTATTTTTCTATATGAATAGTTTTCATTTAAATAATGTTCGATTTTAATTCTATGTGATTCTGTTAAGTGAGCCATAATATATTTCTCCTTTCATGCTCTTGTATCCTTGGCTCATTTTTATATTATCATTTTTTGTTTACAATTCAATTTGCAACATTTATCTCTTTTGTCTGTTGCTTTTTCAATTTAGATTAACAATTATATTTCTCTACTATCCTTTTAATTGATTTACTACCAAAACCATGATAATTTTTATCATCTTTTGTTGTTTGAGGTAAATTATCAATAAATATAGGTTCGTTTTTAGTGTAATTTTTTAATGTAACAAATAATAAATTATTCTTTTCTGATGAAGTTAAAGAAATTATTCTTTTATTTTTGTTAACTTGTAAACTGGCTTCTATAGAATTATCTAAAGCATTACCAAATAAAGAATATATATCTGTTTCTTGCATAAAATTTAATAATTTTCCATTAATTAAACAATTTAAACATATATCTTTTGTATTACATTCTAATGTTTTTTGAGTTAAGACAATATCTAAAACATCATTCCCAGTTTTAATTGAAGAATCATATACATTAATAATACTAGTAATTTCTTTTAATTCTTTTTCATCAACTTTTTGATTAATTAAATTTTTTATTTGATGTTTTAAATCATGACATTTAATATTCATCAATTCAATATTTTGTTTAGATTGTTGAAATTGTTTATTTTCTTCATGAATAATATGATTTGCTATTTCTAATTGATTTTTTAAATTAATTTGATTAGATGATAAA
>MNRP01000033.1 GCA_001916005.1 Clostridium sp. 26_22 | reverse complement strand
TTCTTGGAAAATTGCAGCTATTTGTTCATATCCTTCTTTTTTTGCTTTACTAGCAAAATATGTATATTTATTTCTTGCCTGAGATTCTCCGGCAAAAGCTGTCATTAAATTTTGCTCTGTTTTTGATCCTTTTAATTCCATAATTATTACCTCCTAATACTTTTTATCTATGCAAAATATCACATTATTGAATTAAAGTCAATATTTTTTTTGATGTTCGAATAAAATTAAAAATACAACTTGTAATTTTTTAATCAAATTGTGTTTGCCACTTTTCATCTTTATATGCTTTAAAACACATCTCAATTTGTTCATTATTTGTTTTTTCTTCTGCTAAATTATTGGGTATCTCATCTAATGAAAAATATTTAATTTCTGTCGTTTCAATATTTTCAATAAATTCTCCACCAATAACATTACATAATACAAATATTTTGCACACACCATAAGCATATATAGGTTTATTATGTTTGTTTCTATCTTGGACTGCAATTATTTTAATTGTTTCTACATCTAATCCAGTTTCTTCTTTTACTTCCTTTATTGTATTACTTGCAACAGATTCTAAAACATCACACCAGCCACCAGGCAATGACCAAGTTCCATTATTTTCGTGAGTTAGTAAAATTTTATCATCTTTAAATATGGCGGCTCTTGTATCTATTTTAGGTGTTTGATAACCATTTTCGTTGCAAAATAAATCTTTTACTTTTTCCAAACTTATATTACTTTTTTCTTCTATTATTTCTGCTGCTATTTCTCTTAATCTTTCATATCTTTCTATATCATATACATTATCTGTATATGTAAGTCCTGCTTGTGCTAAACTTTGAATTTCTATTGCCCATTTTAACCACTTTTCCATACATAAATCTCCCCTACAACTTACTATTTTTCTAACTAATTACTAAATTGTAATTTGTAACTATACTTAAAAGTTTAAGTTGTAACTATAAATTATTTTTTATATCTATAATAGAGGTAAATATAAATGATTTTATCCCTAATTCATTTGCTACAATAACATTTTTTTCTTTGTCATCGAAAAATAATGTTTCCTCTTTATTTAAACTAAATCTATTAAGTACTAAGTTATAAATTTCATAACTTGGCTTAATTAAATGTTCTTGATAAGAATATATTCCCCCATCAAACATATCATTTATATTAATAATACTATTTATGTAATTATAGCTATCTTCTGTTATGTTAGTTAACAAAAATAGTTTATACCCATCTTTTTTTAATTTTTTTATAAATTCAAAATTATTTTCTATTAAAGGATATGATTTTTTTAAATTATCTTTTTCTAGAATATATTTAATATCATTGAAATCTTTTTCATTTTGAAAACTGTTTATATATTCTTGAATGCTTAATTTTCCTAGTAAGCATTTTTTGAATTCTTTACCATAAGCAGTCTTATAAATATAATCACAATCTTTACCTAATATTTTTTCAATATTATCTTTACTATCATCGAAAAGTATTCCTCCAACATCCAATATAATATTTTTAATCATTAACTCCCTCCATTACAACTTACTATTTTTCCAACTAATTACTAATTTGTAATTTGTTATTTAATTAACTTTTCAAATGAATTAGCATTTAATATAGTATTAGATATAAATTCTCCTTTATAGAAATTAGCCCAGTTATTGAAAATACAAGGTGCATTCTTTGCTTTTTCTAATGAATCTACTTTTATAAAATTGATTTTTATATTATTTTCTTTTGCATATTCAGTTAATTCATTTACTTCATATTCTACATAATGACATTCGTTGCTATAATAAATAGTGAAATCTTGATTATCTATTTTCATAGTTCTTGCATTATCATTGAATCTAGGAGTTTCGCTATCATCAAATTGTAATGCTAATAGTTCATAATCTCCAATAATATCTACAACTTTAAATCCATAATGTTCAAAAAATTTTTTCTCTCCAACAAAAGGTTTCTTCTTTTTAGAAACTAGAGTACATATACCACTTTTACCTTTTTCTTTTGAATCGTTTATTGCATATTCTAGTAATTCTTTTCCAATTCCTTTACCTTTAAAACTTCCTGCTACCCATAAACAATAAATATATTCATAATTTTTACCACTAATAGGAATCCACGCTGTTTCTATTGGCTCATATTCAATAAATATTTTTCCTCTTGTATTTAATTTTCTAAAAATATAACCATCTTTTAATTTACTTTTTATCCATTCCTTTTTACTATCAACACCTGCTTGATGTTTTTTATCTCCTATTGCACAACATATATGCTCCTCGTCAATGTTTTCTAATGTCAAATTTATATATTCGTTCACTTATTTAATCCTCCATACATGTAATTTCTCGCTATCCTTAACATGACTCTTTCTCAACTTTATTCAAATAGAAATTATATATTTTATTGTTTGCTATATTCATAAGTTTAGCTAATATTATGCTTAATCCAATTACTAGAATAGCATATAAATAATCAACTCTA
>MNRP01000032.1 GCA_001916005.1 Clostridium sp. 26_22 | reverse complement strand
TTGTTTTCTTCTTACTAATTGGTTTACTAACCAATATGATATTCCTAAATACTCTGCTGTTTCTTTCATTGTTAGTGTTTTTCGTTCTACCTTTGGTAATTCTGGCATATAATCACCTCTCTTTTTCTTAAATTCTTTATGCAAAAACATGTATAAATATTAAATTTTATATATTCTTGCATTTACATTTGTATAATTTAGTTAACTAATTATTATTTATTATTTTAGATGTTTTATTTGCTCTAAGAAACCGTACAGATAATAATTCTAAAATTTATTTCTATTGTATGGCTATTTCTTTATTTTTAAAATTTGCAAAAAATTTATAATTTTTGTCACATTTTCTATTTTTATTTCGCCTATTTATATAGAAGGATCAATAATTTAAAATTTTTTTAATTTTTTTTACAATTTTGGTCAGGTTTTTCTCTTTTTTTTCGCCTATGTGTATAGAAGGATTAAATCTTAAAAATTTTTTGTATTTTTACTAAGATTTTTGAGTCTTTCTTCGCCTATTTGTATATAGGAATATTAAAATTTTAAAATTCTTTATAAATTTTGTGAGATTTTTTAATTTTATTTCGCCTATTATATGTGAAGGCATAAAAATTAATTTTTTTAAATTTTTTGATAGGTTTTTCCATTTTTCTTCGCCTATTATGTATGAAAGCATAAAAAATTAATTTTTAAAAAGTTTTTGGGAATTTTAATACTTTCATTTCGCCTTTTATATATAGAAAGGTTATAAATTTAATACAAGTTCAAGGAGGAAAATTATGAATTATGAATTAGAAATAGCATTTGACTTCAAAAATTCAAAAGAGTATTTTGTAAGATACGAACCAATAGAACTAACAGACTCAGAGAAAATACCAGAAAAACTAAAGAATAAAAAATTATATGTTTTTGAAAAAGTTAAACCTAAAGCAAAAAATATCGGAACATTTCTGCTTGAATTTCTAAATTTAGATTTTTCAAATGCTTTACATTTGAACTATTTTTTAGTGCATTATTTTCTTGTTAATTTCATTGCTAGTAAAAAGAATTATCTAAATTTTGAATATTATAAAAGTATTGATTTAACATCTGAAATTATGGATAATCCAAAAATAATATTAACAGAAGATGAATTTATAGATTATGCTGAAGGGACGAAATTACTTTATTTTAGTTTTATTGACTCTGCTCAATTTGTTTTTAGGAATATCGCAGAAAAAATATATTTCAAGACATTATTTGACTCGTCTACTGAAGAAGATTCAGATTATGAAAGTCTAAAGATTTTGAAAGATAATGAAACATATGAATCAATTTTAGATAATATATCTGAAAATTTTAAAGATATAAAAATGAACTTTGACTTAGATTCTTTCTTTTTAGGTTCTAACGCTAATAAGTCAAAAGATAATATTAGGTATTACTATTCTTCTAATGACTTTACTTGTCTTTTGTTTATTTGTATGAAGGAATTTATGAATTATAAAAATAGTTTTAGGATTATAAAATGTAAAAATTGTAATCACTATTTTATTCCTAAAACTGCACATAAAACCTTGTATTGTGATAACATTTTTAAAGATGGTCTAACTTGTAAGGAATTTGCTGATAAGGTTTCTTCTAGTAGAACATATACTAATGATCCTATTTGTAAAAAGTATAGGAATAGATATAAAAATTTGAGTAAACAAGCTTCTATTAGTAATAATCCTGAAGTATTAGCTCTTTATGAAAGATATAAAGTTGATGGGGCTATTATGCTTGATAGGTATAAACATGATGAAATTAGTGGTAGTGATTTTAAAAAATGGATTGATGGGATGAAAATAAGAAAGTAAGAAAATGAATAGAGTTTAAAGTGCAATTTTTGCACTTTAAGCTTGTGTAAATTGCACTTTATTTTACCCTTTCCAACTCATAGCCCATATCTTATATTTCTTATAATTTCATTTGTTCTAAATTTACTAATTCATTTTTCCTAAAAGTCATTTTCAATAAGCATGGAGATTTTATAGCCAACTCATTTTCCTTGTATTCAAGATTTAATCTTTCGTTTACTTTGCAAAAACTTAACAAATAGAATTTTATTGTTCCACCATGACTTATAACAGCTATTCTCTTTCCTTTATATTTCTCAAGTATTTCATTAAAAAATTCATTCATCCTTTTATTAGTATCATTTGCGCTTTCACCATCGCGAGTTTTAAATTCTGGAAAGGCTAATTGTTCACGAGATGGATCTCTGGTTTCTTTATTATTCATAAATTTTGCTAAATCATCCATATTTCCAAGTTTTCTTTCACTCAATCTTTTATCTATGTTATATTGTAAATTGTTCTTATATGCTATATATTTTGCAGTAGCTTTTGCTCTTGTATAGTTGCTTGTCCAAATAACATCAAGATTTTGTAATTCCGTATTTTCACTTAATTTCTTAGATTGCTCTTCTCCTTTTACAGACAATATTTCTTTTTCATTAATCATTTGAGAATTTTCATTTGTGTTTCTAATCCCATTTTCCTCAACTGTTTCAGCATGTCTAATTAAATAAATAACGGTATCATTCATTTTAAATA
>MNRP01000031.1 GCA_001916005.1 Clostridium sp. 26_22 | reverse complement strand
TATATTAGCCTTTCCAGCTGTTATACCGTGGTTTTACTGTTACAGTATTTCCATCTAAACTTACTGTGGCAATGTTTGGTGCATCTGAGTTTACCGTTAGCTCTCCTCCAGAAGCATTATTTGTTATCTCAAAACTGCCACTTTTTGGATACGTATATGTTCCATCATATGAAGATAATGTCAAATCTCCCGAAACTGCTACTCCTTCATACGTTATTTCTACATCTCCGTTTTCCTTGTCTTTTAGCAAAAATTTATATTGCTCATTAATGATAATGTATGCATTCTTATCATCTATCTTTTCTTTTGAACTTAAATCATAATTTTTCTTTCCTGTACTTATTTGCTCCAAATAATTTTCTAAATTTACAGTTTTGCTTTCAACTTGTATATCTGCTTTTTCAAGTTCCAATGCCTCTTTTATTCCAGCTATTGTTTGAATTTTCTGTGTGCTTTTCGCTTTATCAAATAAATTGTTATTTCCAATTACTAAGCTTACACTTACTCCTGCTAATATTAATAAAATTACAATCGTGACAGCTAACGTTACTAGTGTCATTCCACCTGTTTCTTTTGTTTTCATTTTTTTCGTCCTTATATAATATAATAAAGCTAAAACTTTAATATATACTATACTTTCCTTTCTCCATTGATTATTTGATTTCTTATTATTAAGTAACATACTTAATGATAAGAGCTAAGTTGTTTTTTCTTTATATCAAGCTTATTTTGGCCTATTTTCAATTAAAAGTTTCTTAAATATTTTTATTATAAAAAATAAAGAATTACTCTTGATTTTATTTGTTCTTTTGGTATAATAAATGCAAAAAAGATTCATTAAGTATGTTACTTAATGAATTTTTAAGGTTTAATATGTTTTTTATTTAAATTAATTTTAAATTTTCATTTATATATTTTTTATTCTATTGCTAATTTTTTTCAACTTCATTTTTTCATTTCACTAAATTAAACTTTATTCTATTAATTTTTTCTTTTATCTCAATCGCCAACATACTAATAAAAAAGAAGCATTAGTTGCGTGTAGCTACTTTTCTGTACTCGCACTATAAGCTTCTTTTTATTTTTTATTTTTTCTCTAATCTAAAGTTATAAGCATTTGCATATTGGTCATTTATTCCAGCTTGTATTCCAACTGTTTCACCAATTTGTGTTTCTGGTATAGCCACTGGTATTCTTCCTTGTTCTTTTCCTTCTTTGTCTAGTAATACTATTTCTGCCATAAAGTTACCTTGTGCAGTACCTGTCATATTTGTTACATCTGCTTCCAAACTTGTATGTCCATCTTTTTCAGAAAAATTTATATTTGATATTTCAAATCCAGATTCTACCTTATCTTCTTTTAATTTATCGCTTGTATTTACTACTGTTCCATCACTTTCTGTTTTTGTAAACTCTCCACGGCTTGCATCAACTTGTGATTGGTTAGTATCACTTATTGTTTGATTTGCTGTGTTTGTGTTTTTATTTTCATTCTTTGATCCATGTGTTACACCATATATCACTGCAATTATTACTATAGATACTAGTATTAAAATTAAAATTCCTTTCTTTTCACTACTTTTCATTTTGTTTTCCTCCCTAATTTTACATACGTTTAATTTTCATTAAAATGATAACACAAAGAGTAAACGTTTTCAATACACTTTTTAATTTGAAATAAAATTGTAATAATATCATAATAATTTTCTGATAAATATTAATTGAACAGTAGTATTTCACACATAACATGTATTTTTCCAGTTTCTAATAATATTAGAAAATTCTACAAAGACGTACATAACCTGGAATTGCATTATTGCTCTCTGCACTGATTGTACAGCTACTAAAACTAACAGCGTACCCACGACTACCCTGGTTATATGTAGTTGACGACCAATATAGTCCCTTTAAACCATATTCACTATAATTTGAAGTTGTTATATTTAATTCGTTTCCAAAAGCTGCAAATTCATTTTTAGTTGGGACATGCCACTCTTTTAATCTTATGTCTCTACACTCCGTATATTTATAAGTGTAGCTTCTATAATCGTTTAACGCCATTACATAAAACCTTCCATTTCCGGAGCCAATCGAAGACAAAACATCCCTTGTTCCGAATGTTCCTTCATAATTTTTTTGACTAATATAATAATCTTTCAAAGATGTTGATGAAGATACTGAATATGATTGTCCAGCCCAAGAGCCACTTCCACCTTTTTTGAAATCTTCAAATATTATTCCATCTGGGGTGCCATCTCCATCTGTATCTGCATAGTAACCTACTCCAGACTCTTCTTTAAATGTGTTATCTTCTACTGTTACTGTATATGTTACTTTTTCTGCATTATAGCCTATACTCTCTGCACTCTCTATGGTTATAGTTGCACTTCCTGCTCCAATTGATTTTACTGTTACAGTATTTTCACTTATACTTACTGTTGCAACATCTGTATTTGAAGATTCTACGCTCAATATTCCTACATTTCCACTTACAGTAAAGCTTGTACTATTAGGATAAATTAATGTTTCATTAAATGCTAATTTCCCTTCTGCCTTTTCTATTTTGGCTATTACAGTCATATTTTTCATTTCATAGTTTTCTTTGCTTGCTCTTATAGTTATTAAAACTGTTCCAACATTCATA
>MNRP01000045.1 GCA_001916005.1 Clostridium sp. 26_22 | reverse complement strand
CTACTCCCGTTATATAATTTATTTTCTGGGGGTAAGGGGGCACTATGCTCTTTTTTGATTATTTTGGTTTTATTTTTATAATTATTTCTTTCAAACTAATCACCTGATATAATATATGAAAATTAATTTTTTTTGTGTTTTTTATTTTAATAAATTAATTTTTATGGTATATTAATTATGAAAGGATTGATTTAATTGAAAAAAAATTATTACGATATTTTAGAAGTAAATAAAAATGCATCTCCAGAAATAATTGAAAAAGCATATAAAACATTAGTTAAAAAATATCATCCTGATTTACAAGATAATAATTTAAAGGCTGAATATGAAGAAAAAATTAAATTAATTAATGAAGCCTTTGAAGTTTTATCAGATTCTGAAAAGAGAAAAAATTATGATTTAAATTTAAAACAAACTGAATTTTCTGTTGAGGATTATAATAATTTAATTAATGAAAATTTAAAATTAAAAAATGAAATTAATTATTTAAAAAATAATTTTAATAATAATTTTAATAACAAAATTAATGAAAATTTAAATTATAATGATATTAATAAAAATAATTTAAATAATAATAAAAATATTAATAATAATTATTCTGAAAATATTCGACAAAAATATAACCTTAATAGTATTCTTGAAAATATTTTTGCATTATTTTTAACAATATTTATTTTTATATTTATATTTTTCATTTTATTTTGTATTCCTTACACAAGAAATTTTTTAATAAATTTTTTTGATTTTTCGTATTTTTAAAATATTCTTTAATAAAAAAATAAAATAGAAATTAATTTTCTATTTTATTTTTTTATATAATTTAACTACATTTTTCTTAACTAATATATTTACAAAAATTATAATTATTAATAATATTAATATTATAATACTACAAGCCATATTTAAATTCATATTTGATAAAATTTTTGAAAAGTATAGTAATATTAATATAATAATAATAGACATAACATATTGATATATTTTATTATTATTTTGTTTTATTGCCTGATATTCTGCATCCCAATTTAATTTTGGATTTATAAAATCAATAATGACTAAAATCATACAATTAATAATATTTAATAAATTTGTTATTATAAAAATATATACAAGTATTAATATTGGTGTGTCAACAAATAATATTTTTTCAAGTATAATCACAAAAACAATATTTATTAAATTCATTAGAAACTGTGGTACCATCTTATATATATATTGCTTATACAAACTTATTGGAATATATTTCATAAAAATAGCATTTTTTCCATCTCTTGAAATTGAAGTTATAGCAATGTTAGATATAGCAAAAACAACTTGTGTTATTACTAATATAATACTTATAAAATAAAAATCTATATTAATCTCTCCAAATTCCTCCATCATATTTGAAGCAAAAAATTCTCTTAAATTAGGTAATGTTTTTATTACTATAATTGCAATAGATGCCATAATTATCAATGAAGGATAAATACATTGAATAAAGTATGTAGGATTTTTTAATAATGTTTTTAATTCTTTTATAATATATGATTTTCCTTTTGATTTTTTTTTGCATTTTTTTTCATAATTAATTTTATTTATTTTTTTTATTTTATAAAAAGCATTACATTTAAGTATATTTTTTATATAAAATTTATTTCCTAAAAAAATTAAAATTAAAAATAAAAATATATTTATAATTAATATTTTAAAAAACTCCAAAATAGAAATAAAATTTAATTTTTTTAACATATTTATACTTGGATTTATAATAATTAAATATTTATTTATATTTTCAATTCTTGCATAAAATTTATTAACCAATTCTTCTGCCTGAGTTGCTTCTATTTCTCCTATCATTTCCTTACTAACTATATTATTAGTTAATTTAAATTCAAGCACAAAAACAAAAAATAAAAAAATCAATGTCAGTACTATTTGAAAAATATCTTTATTTTTAATAACTCGTGAAATTTTAACAAAAAGCATAACAAAAATACTAACTATTAATACTGGAAATATAGGAAATATTAATAAAAACAACATTAAATAAATATAATATGCCATACTAGAAAACGTAAATATTCCATATATTATTAAAGGAAATAATGCAAAAATAAATTCCGAAAAATACATATTTACAGTTATTGTAATAAATTTTGATATTAATATTTCATCAGCTTTAAATGGCATTGGTAAAATTAATTCTAAATCATTAGAAAAAAAATACAAATTTATACTATTTAAAATTGTTTGAAATAAAAATAACATAAATAAAAATAACGGAAAAATATACAAAAATATTTCTACTTGTTTAATGCTATTTAGTCCATCAATAATCTCATAGCTAATATAAGAAACTGCTATTATAACTATTAATAATAACCAAAAAATCGGATTTTTTTTATTTATTTTTTTAACATCTTTATCAAAGATATTAAAATTTTGTATTGAGTCTTTTAATAATATTTTACTTAAACTAAAAATTTTATTTATTTTTTTATTCATTATTTGTAATCTCCATAAATAATTCTTCTAATGATTTATTTTCTTCTAATTCATCTTTCATTTCTTGATAAGTTCCAATAAACAATAACTTTCCTTTGTCTATAATAGCAACTCTATCACATAATTTTTCAGCAACATCTAATATATGTGTTGAAAAAAATACTGCATTACCATTTTGGGCATGTTCTCTCATTAAATTTTTTAATTCAAAAAAAGACTTTGGATCTAATCCAGTCATTGGTTCATCTAAAATCCAATTTTTAGGATTACTTAATAAAGAACTTATTATTAATAATTTTTGTTTCATACCATGTGAATAACTTTGAATTTTATTATTCAAAACATCTTTTAATTCAAATATTTCTGATAAATTTTTTATTACACTTATTCTCTGTTTTTCAGAAACATCATAAACATCAGCAACAAAATTTAAATATTCAATTCCCTTTAACTTCAAAAAAACATCTGGATTATCTAATACTAAACCTATATTCTTTTTGGCCTCTACAGGTTTACTTTTTATACTATAATTATCTATTAAAATATCACCTTCATCAACATCTAATATTCCTGTTATCATTTTTATAGTTGTAGTTTTTCCAGCTCCATTCGGACCTAAAAATCCAAAGATTTCTCCATTATTTATCTTCATACTTAAATTATTTATAACTTTTTTATTTTTTTTATATTCTTTTGAAATATTATTTATCTCTATCATATTTTTGTTCCTCCACATATATTTTACAAGAAAAAAAGAGCTTTTTCAAGCCCTTTTTAACTCTATTTAATTTCAAATGACATTTCAAACTTTCTTTCTTCATCCAATTTTACTATAAATTTAATTTCCTTTTCTTCACCTACCGAATTTGCAATTTTTGTAGTAGCTATATAATATTTTCCTTGTTCTTCACAACTTACATCTTTAATTATATTATTCTCATATAAAATTTGTTTTATATAATTCTCAAATTGTTGTTGTGTAGTAAAATTATTTTGCTTAAAGCTATCTGATAATAATGAATATGCATATTTATAACTTTCATCATTTATAGCACTAATAAATTTATTAATATTTAATGCTACTCTTTCATTATTTGATGCTTTTTCATACTTTTCTATAAACTGTGGTATATCTACAGTATACGTATCTAATATTAATGAAAATTTAGTTAAATCTTTTTTATCTTGATTAAAAATGTAATAATTGTTATTATTATCTACACACACATATTGGTTATAATTATTATAAACATTTTTTGAATATTTACTTGCTGACATAGATTTATATTTTTTATTATTTATCTCAACATAGTTTAGAAACTCATTATAATCTGCAAATTTTGCTTTTTTATACTCATCATCTAAATCATTATATGCATTTTGAGTATTATATAACATTTCTTCTTTACATTTTTCAATCAAAAATTGTATTATAGCTTCACTAGAAAAATTTTGATAATTATATTTATTAGCTATACTTTCATTATTATTCAATTGAATTTCATCTGGTATATCAATATTAGCAACATCACCAATTTTTAATTCATTAAATTTTTTATTTTCATAATATTCCTTTGGATATATTTTAAAAGATTTATTTTTCTTATCCACAATCAAAACAATATTCAAATTAGTATTTTTATCTGTTTCTTTATCTCTTAAATATCCTTTTACAAAAAATGCTGATGTATTTTCATTTTTTTGTTGTTCATAAATTTCAGTAATTGTAGCTTTTACTTGCCCTATTTTATTTACTTTCATAGTAAAATTGTCTAAAGTAATATTTTCATCTTTTACATAATCATCCATTAACATAGAAAGATATATCTTTCTGGCAGACTCACAAGCTTTATCTATAGCTGCTCCATTATCACTACTTTCATTATATTGCATATTATAATTTTCTCTATATTGATCCACTGTCATAAAACAACTAGAATATTTAGAATAATATAAATCTACACAATTTTTCAAAGTTAAGAAAGTATTTATTGATGTGAGTTTTTGGTAATTATTATTAATTACTATTGCATCTTCTGGAAACTGAGAATCTGTTATTTTTTCACTATCTTTTTGAGAATTATTTTTTAATGTAAATATTATTATTCCTAATAATAAAATAATTACAAAAAACACTATAAAAATTAATATTTTTAATTTTTTTATATCTATTTTCATTATTTCCTCCTACTTAGACACTCTATAAGCATATAAGAAATGTTGTCTTGCATAATCTCCTTGATTAGCTGGTGCTGAATTTTGAATAGCTGCCGCAGTTCCAGCATTATACCATTCATTATTACCTGCATAAATTTGTGTATGTTCTATAGTATCTGTTGTATTACATGTCATAAATACGATATCTCCTGCCTCTAGCTCATCATATGTTTCAATTTTAGTCCATCCTTTAGATTCTAATAAAGTTGCTAATGCTGAAGAACTGTCAGTATGTTCGCTATCTTCAATGGCTCCTGCATCTTGTAAAACCCAAGATACATATGTTGCACAACATGTTAAATGATGATTCGTTTTTGAATCTTCAAATGTAGCATCTAATCCACATTCACCCTCATGATTATTATCTTCTGCACCTAGTATACAATAACTATATGAATTTTCTTCCATATATGAATGTATCGAATTAGCAACATTTAAAATAGAACTACTATCACCACTTCCAGCTGTTCTTATTAAACAACTTGCTCCAAAAATTTCTTCTGCTATAGAAACCCTTTTATTAGTTGTATATACTGAATAATCTGCTCTTTCTTTTGTTGTAGTCTCATCACTTCCATTTGGGTGTCCACATTCTTTAGCATAATTGTCTCCATATATAAGAGGTAAGTATATACGTCCACCTGTTCCCCAGTTAGAACCCTGACTTTCATAATAGCTTTGATTTGGGTTATTGAAATCTGGTTCATCAGAAATATGTGTATCACCTAAATATGCATATGCAGCATAAACAGCATAAATTGAAGAAGTATCTGAAAACTTGCTATCTACTGTTGCATAATCTTGCACAATTGAAGATGGATTACTAATTTTATTATTTATCCAATCACAATAATCTTGTATAGACTCTGCTGCCGAAGAATATCCTTTTCCCGAATCTTGAGAATTTCCATGTCCCATTCCAAAAAAGTTATTATAATTTTTACAATCAGAACTTGTTCCCCATCCAGTTTCTAAAGCTGCATGAGCAAATACTAAACAAGGATTTATATCGTTATTACCAGCCGTACAAATATCATAAAAATTTTCTGCATTTGCTGCTAAATATGTTTGATAATCTGTATCACTTCTGTAATTCTTTACAGCTGATATAAATTCATCTCTTGTAATTTTACATCCCTTTATAGATACATTTCTTCCTGATGATGATCCTATATTCGTAAAATTAGTTGTATCAAAAATTTTAAACAATTCATCTGGATCTATGTCTCCAAACCTATCAGAATCTGTAGCCTTATTTAATAGATATTTTGTTAAATCAACCATATCAGCAGTATCATCATTACTTTCTAATATTTCAAACAACAAATCTGGTGCATCTAAAATATAACTTAGTGCTGTAGAACTTTCTCTAAATAATGTAACAAAATTATCAGTTTTTGAATTAATATCATCTTTTCTAGATAAAGAACTTGTACCTAATACTATTTTACTAGATGATGATGTTGTTGTTGTTGATTTTTTTCTATCAACTAAATGCATAAAATACTGGCACTTGACATATGAAACTTTTACATTATCTGTCTTTACATTATTTAAAATTGATGAATTTAAAATTATATTTGCATTTGGTTTTTTATCTCTAATATACTTATCTACTTCAGCTCTAAATTCATCAACATTATCTTTTTTCAATAAACTATTATCTTGATTAGAATCTTTAGGACTATCTCCTCTTTCTTCATAGCTTGTCTCTTCCAAATCACTTTCATTTGGTTTAGATGTAACAGGAGAAGAAATTTGATTAGATGCTGTTCTACTATAATCTACAATCCATGTATTAGCTTTTTCCAATACAGTTACAATTTTAGAAGTTTGTCTTTCTATTTTATTTTCAACTTTATATTCTGTGTCTTCTTTATTGGTTTCAGCTTTATGAATACCATCATAATTAGGTGAATCATTATCAGCCCAATATCTTTCTTTATTATATCCTTTAACTCCATAATCATCTGCAATATTTAATTCTGCATATGTTGTAGTTTTCATTTCTTTTTTATATGTATATGTATTTTCATTAACATTTGTTGTGGTATTATCATATATTCCAATAGTAATCTCACTTTTTCCTACTAAATCCGCTAATCCCAATACAAATTCTTTATCCTGAGTCATTACTAATAAAGACCACAAATATTGGAATGGCATTGTATATTTTTGAACTACTGATTTATAATCAATAGTAGATGTTGAAATTTCATATTTTATACTTCTATATTTCCCATCTTCTATTTTTTCCAAGTTAGTTGCAGTATAATCGGAAACATTTATTTCATCATCATTAGTTTCCAATGTCTCTGTTGTTTTATTTAAAATTGCAACCAACACATTTCCATCATCATCTAGAGAAAAATAATCTAATACTTTTGTATCCCCACTTGATGTATAATTATCTTTATATATTTCAAAAGTATTTTTATCTATATATGTTAACTTCTTTTTTGTCCCATCGCCTTTAATTCTTTGAAATTCAACAATACCATCTAACCCTCCATTTCCAATTTTTGGATATTGTGTAATTAATTCCGCATTCATTAATTTTTCTAATTCTTCATGAGAGGCTAAATAATTATTTACCCTTGATCCAGCTTCTGTCATATCATTCCATAATTGTTCTGCCGTAGCTTCTGTATGAATTCCTGTTGATGTTAGCTTTGCACTTTTGGTATTATTCTTAACAACATAAGATGTACTCTTTTTATCATTTTCTTTAAATGCCGAATCATCTTTTTTTATAAAATATATAAATAACGGACATAGTACAAATGCAATTATACAAATTATCAATATCAAAATAAAAAGTTTTGATTTTAATATTGCTTTAAGCGACTGTTTCATCCAATTTTTAATTTTTTCTTTTATTTCATCCATAATATCATCCATTCTATTATTTCTATAAATTTACTTGCAAATCATAAATATCTTTATCTTCATCTTTATCACTTAAATTTGAATATGTATCATAATCTAATATCACATTAGAAAAAGATAAACTTTCTATATTATTACTATAAGAATATGTTTTATTAAATTTTACATCTATCGTATGTGAATAATTGTTTTCTAATAATAATTCTTCTTTTAGCAATTCACTATTTGCAGCATAGAATTTACCACCATTAGTATTTTGCAAATATATAGTATTTGTTTTGTCTTCTGGAGCTAATAAAATACTTTTTCCTGTATTATTTTTTATTGTTATCTTATATACTTCATAATCCATATATATATCTTTTTGAATTAAATTCAATATTATATTATTATTTTCAATTTTTTTATTTAAGATTTCTCTCCCAATATAATTATTAATATTAATTTTTAAACTATTATCTTCTTCTACTATTGTTATATAATCCTGTTTATTTTCTTCATTAATTTTTCCTGTTGCTAACATATCTTCTATAAATTTTACTTCATATGTATCTTGAATCCAATTTTCAACACTATATTCTAATTTATTATTGTTAAAAACCATTATATAATAATTATCATAAAAATCTTTTGCCGTAGGATACATTTCTTCTTTACATTCATTCGAAAGTACAGAATATGCTTTTTCTATATTTCTTTCATTACAATTTTCTATAAATTCATTAATAACATTCACATCATCATTCAACTTCTCGTTATCCACTTTTGTATCTGTTACAGCAGACTTATTTGAAACAATAGTTCCAAAATTCCCAATATTATAATTACTATTTTCATTTATATAACTTTGGTTATTATTGTCTGTTTTATTTTTATAAATATAATTAAGCATTTGTATTAAAATAATTATAAAGGTTATAATTGCTATAACCCTTATAATTTGTTTTCTGTTTTGATTATAAAATCTTATAATTTTATGCATAACTTATAATCCTCGCTTTTCAATATTAGTATAGAAGCTTACTTGTTTCATCCAAATTTTTTCTAAGTTGCTTTGCTCTTCTTTCTATTTCTTGTTCATCAGTACCTTGTCTACTATTCTTTCTTATTCTATCAATAAGTGTTTTTTGTAAATCTTCATCGTCTTTATGACCTAGTGATGATGTACTCTTACCATATTTTTTAACAAATTGAACTTGTCTCATAGCATCATCTTTATCATAACCTTGTTGCATTCTTTGATATATAGCAGCCGTTTCATTTGCATTAAAGTCATACCTTACAAAGTCTTCTCCAATCTCATCAAATACCTTTTCTGGAGTTGCATCAATATGCTGTTTTTGTAAAGTTCTTTCCATCTCTCTGTTAAATTCACTATCTTTTCTTAATTCTTTATATCTTTTCTTAATTTCTCTTTCTTGCATTTCATCATAATCATAATATCCCTCTTTGAAAGCATCAGCATATTCTCCTCCTGAGTTTGCTAAATCTGTAATAACATTTGGAACACCTGTCCCTAATTTATATCCTCCCATACCTGCTGTTATCATATATTGAGCAGCTTTTGAAGGATCTCCAGACGTTATACCAGCTAATCCAGCAGCAGTAACAGCAACTCCTGCTCCAAGTAATCCAGTTCCCATTCCTGCTAATTTTCTTAATGGCTTTTCTTTGGATGCTTTATATTTTATTTTGTTACCTACATTTTTAAATCCTCTAAGTACACTTTTATTCTTTCTTATATCATTTCTTCCATTAATTCCTTTTAAAGGTGTTTTTACATTTCCTGTAATGCCTTTTTCTTTGTTAGCATTCGTAGCAAATTTTGAAATATCGTTTGTTTTGTTAACATTTTGAGCAACTTCTGAAAGCTTCCTTTTAGAATTAGTAGCTTTTTCCATGTTTTTATTATTACTTGCATTATTAACATTGTTTCTAATGTTTGCAATCTCATCTGCATTTGAGTCTCCTTCTCCATATAAGTTACTCATATTCAAGCTATCTTTATAATTTATTTTTTCATCTCCACCTTTTTCTCCGACATTTCCATGTCCTTTTCCATCCGGTCCTTTATGAGGAGGTTTTCCTAACAATCTATTTACACCATTCATCATAATAGCTGCTCCAGCAGGTCCACCCAATAATCCAGGTGTATGTGCCTTTTCAAATCCAAAGAAACTACGTAGTAATTTTTCTGCAGGTGTCAAAAATCCTAATGCAACTACAACATAAATTATATTTTTTGCAGCAAATTCATATGCACTTCCTATTAAAACCATATATAAAATTAAATGTAATGGCTGAATTAGTAAATTAAAAATATATTCTTTAATCCATCTATTAAATGCCTGTGCTTGCCCATCGTTCATTTTATCTATTGGATATGTTAATGCAACTAATGGTGCTATTAATGTTAAAAATGCCATATATATTGTCCTTTTAACATATGTAAATACAAATACAAACGTATATATTACTAATATACAATATATTAATTTATATCCTATTGAAGCATATGCATAATTACTAGCATCACTATCTTCATCTACATATTGTAACATCATTCTAGCTTGTTCTGTAAAATTACTTGTTGGCCAATACAATTTTGTTTTATTGTTTTGAAATAAATTATAAAATTCTGTTTCATTTTCATTAACATTATTGACTTTTGCTCTCTGTTCTACTAAAACCTTCCATGCTTTATCTACTTGTTTTTTCTGTGTTATTTCGAATAATTGATTTCCCTGAGAAACAACTACTCCATCTTCAGAAATCCCTATTCCTTTAACATCATCTGGCAAACTATTAGAATTATTAACAACAGCAGTAGAATCTACCACATCTATAATTTTTTTAACTGCTAAATTTGCAAAAGCCATTATATAGTGTAATACAAACAATAAACATATAGCAACAAGCCAATCTATTAACATTTGTTTATATTTGGATTTATCTGCAGCAGTACTTGATATCATTATGCGAATACCTACATATACTAAAATTGATAATAATGCTACCAATGACATATTTCTCAATATTATATACCAATTAGCTACCACCGTACGCAATTGATATGCTGTCGATGTATATTCTTTTTCGGTCTTTACTTTAACAGTATAAATATCATATGTAGTCTTTGTGATATTAACTCCATTATTTTCTTCATGAATAACAAATTTATAGGTATTACCATTATTTTCTTTAATTACATTTTCATATTTATGTTTTTCATACATATCTGAAATTTCTTCTTGTCCAAGATCTGACCTATTTGAATTTATTTCAGACTCTGTAACAGAAATACCGTAATTCTTTTAATGTTTCTTCTAAATTTTCTGAAAGTATTCCAATTTTTAAAGCTTCTTCATTTTCATAAGTATTTGTCTCTATATCTTTTTTAGGGTTAAAAAAATCTACATCGAATAACGGCACTTGGTTAGCAAATATCTCATATGGAGTCAGTTTAATTTGTGGTAAAACAAAATCTTCGGGAAGTACAGCATTTGCAATATAACCAGAAACACAAAAAGTTATAACTCCTGCAATAACTCCTGTTTTTAAAACAGTTAAAACTGGACCTATTATTGATAATGATACTCCACCTGAAGCAACTACCGCTATAATTCCGCCTACAACAATAGCTACTGCCACAACAATTCCCAATACTTTTGCAATTCCACTTGTACTAGTATTAATTTGAATTAATGCTCCATCTGTATGTAATACTAATTTTTGTAATAATGTAATTGCACCATCACTTAGTCCAACAAACATTGACATAAGAGGATCTAATAAAATTCCACCTACACTTTTTGCTCCATTTTTTGCTTCTACAATATTTGGTACAAATATACTTATTACTAATATACTTAAAAATACAATAATTAATTTTTTGAAAATTTTTTGATTTTCGAAAACTTTCATAAAGTTTTTCCTCCTACTCTTTATGCATTACTATTTTTCGCTATTTCATTCAAGTTTGTTTCAACAAACTCAAATTCTTTTTTCGTTGGCATAATTTTTAAAATTGCTGAGTCTGAACCAACCTTTAATAATCCCTCACCCTTTTGACAAGTTACTAAAAAGTTAGCCTCACCTTCTGAAAGTTTAAATACTTCTTTTAAGTATTGAATTTCAGATTTATCTTGTGCTAAAAATAGTTTTGTATCTGAAGATGTTAATACTGCTTGTGCTTCTGGTTTTTCATAAAAATCTTGAAATCTTTGTGAAATTATTGCCAAAGAAACATTTCTTTTTCTTGCACGTCTTGCCATTTTATTTAAGAAATCAACAGCCTCTGGATATGGTAATAACATCCATGCTTCATCTACCAAAACTCTCTTTTGTGTTGCTTTTTTTCTATCTTCACTATTTTTCTTAACAAATTTTTCCCAAATCCAAGAAAGCAATATTTGTTGTGCTAATGGTCTTGCAAATCTTTCTTCTAATTGAGAAATATCTAAGTTAATAAATGGTGCTCCTTCAAGTAATTCAAATGTAGATTGTCCATCAAAATAAGCCATTTGACCATCATATTCCCTTATATATTGTTTCATAACTTTTAACAAATAACTATAATGATATTGATAATCTTTATTTGTATTTTCTTTTGCTTTTCTTTCTATTCTTTTATACCATGATCCTATTGTAGGCATTTCTTTTTTCTCTTTTGAAAAAATATTTCCTTTAGAAATCCCTTCATTTATAGATTTGTATAAACTTTCTGGATTACTATTTATACCAAGTGCTGCATATTCTTCAGCAACTGCTTCAGCAATAATTTGTTTTGTTAACTCATTTACTTCATCACTTCTTGTACTACCTCTAGCCATAGTTAATAAAGCTTGTGTAACATCTTCTACTTTATTTTCAACGTTTAATATTCCTCTTTCTTTTCCAGTTATTTCATCTTTAACAATCTCTGGCTCTATATCAAATAAATTAATAATTGTTTTTGAATTTGGACTAATTACTACATTTATTCCTCCCAAACTCTCTGCAACTATTGTATACTCACCTTCTGCATCTAAAGCTAGACTCTCTATTCCCATTAAAATAGATGACCTTGAAATTAAAGTTTTCATTGTTACAGATTTTCCCGCACCAGACTTAGCAAATATAACCATATTATAATTTGTAAGAGATGAATGAAAATTATCAAATAAAATAGGTGTTCCTGTTTGTTTATTAAATCCTATTGGTACTCCGGTAGGATGTCCTATTTCTGAAGTCGTAAACGGAAATACTGTTCCCATTGAATTTCTATCAAATGTGTGTGTTTTATTTATTTGATTATTCATAAATGGTAGGTTTGATTTGAATGCTTCTTCTTGCATCCCCCATGCTGATTTTATTCCAACCAATGTTTTTGACATCTCAGAAGATAATAATTTTGTATATCTATCTAAATCTTCCAAACTATATGCATATAATGTAGATATTATAGAAGCTTCAAATAATTTATTAAATCCTGCAGCAATCTCATCTCTTAACTGTTCTGCTTCTAATCTTTTTTGAGCAATTGTACTCTCTCTATTTATATTACCTTTATCAGCTGCTAAAATTCTTTCTGTTTCTAGTTCATTAATTACTCTATTTAAATCATTTTGTGATTTTTCTTCTTTTATAGGATTTATATATATTGAAGTATTGGTATCTCCAAACATATATAAATCTCTAAATAATTCTGGGAAAGTACACATTCTAGGAAGTGATGATACAAAAAAACTTCTAGCATATCTTTTAGTGTTTGAAATTATTTCCATATGATCTATATTAGAAACATCTATCCCTGATGGGGCAATCAATTCTTTTATACTTTTTTTCTTTAATATTCTTATATCTTCTTCTTTAAAGTCATTAAATTGATTTTGTAGATTTTCTTCTTGTTCTTGTTTTTTTCTCATCTTCTTTTCCCCCTTCCTCTTTCGTTTTTTCGTTTTCCAATCTTTCTCTTGCTTTATCTGCAATATCTTTGCCTATAACTGGTTCATTTTCCTTTATCAAAGATACTGCCATTTGTTGTATTAAATCATCTAATAATTGTTCTTTTCTTTTTGCCTTTTTTTCTTTTTCACTTATTTCCATTGTTTCTAAAACTACATCATTAGCTTTTTTAATAGCATCTTCTTCTATTTTCAAATCTAATTCTTTCATTCTTTTATCAAATACATTTGGAGCTGTTGAATATAAATCTTCATATCCAGAATTTAAAACCTTTTGCAAATCTAACACTTCAGATTCATCTCTATTATATGCAACATATAATAATTCAGCTAGTTCAACAGAATTTAATATTTTTCCATTTATACCACAAACAGATAAAGAACTTATAATTGTTTGAGCTTTTGTATATAATTCTGAAAATGCAATATTGGCAACTTCTTCCTTATCAAAATCAGTATTATTTACTTCTTCTGGATAGCACGGAATTATTACATAATATTGTTTTGTTAAAATATTTCTATTTAAGCTCATTCTTTCTGTATTATTAATAATATCAACACCATATTCATATAAATTTTTTTGTCTTACTATTTCGTATTTTTCTTTGTCCAATTCTTCTTGCTCATATAATCCTGATCTAACTTTTTGATTATATTGCATTTGTTTATTTACTAAATCTTTTGAAACAGCATCCACTCTTTCTTTATATTTATCAATACTACTACTTAAATTTACAGTTCTTGTTTGTACATAAATTTGTATTGGATATCTTAATGTGTTTAAGAATTGCAAAAATCCTTGTTCTACACTATTCTTTTCCAATCCAGACATTAAGTCATAATTTATTCCTTGGCATTCAATTACCATTAAAAATCTTTTTCCATCTTTTTGAGTAATCATATTATCTTCTATTTTATCAAATTCCATAAATTTAAAAATCGATTGTTTATTATAAATTGTAGTAATTTCTTTTTTTGAATTTTTATCAATGCCTGAATTTACTTTACTTTTATTTTTATTCTTGTTTTGATGCTGATTACTTTTTAACTTTAATACAATAAATATTATACATAAAATTGCTAGTATACCTATCATAATAAAAAGTAAAATAGTAAATAAATTAATTAGTTGATCATTATTCATCTTTTGTTTCCTCCTTGTCTGTATATATGTATATCTTCTTGCCATTTTTCTTAAACTTTATCCATCTTATAATAATATCATCAAGATTTTCTCCTCCTGCTTTTCTTGTTATTTCAAAAGCATTAGACTCTGGTATCTTTAGTGTCCCTATGCAAAATCCTATTAAACCCAGAATAGCAGTTATTATTAATCCTACTACACCTAAGTCTATCATTTTAAATATAAAATAAAATATTATCCCTATTCCAGCACCAACTGAAGTATATATTAATGCTTTAGTAGAAAAAATATATAATATTCTTCCTTCTCCTTTATAATTTCTTGGTATTTCATATGTTTGCATCCTCTTTTCCTCCGTATTTACAATTTATAACTATACACTTTATATTATAGCATAAATTGTGGAAAATTGTATATATTTTTATTAAAAAAGTGGAAATTTAATATTTTTGTAACATTACAGTAATATACTAAATATAAATTTCTTTATAAACACAAAAAAAAGAGTAATTTTAAATTACTCTTTTTTCTATGCAGCCATATTAAATATAAATGTTGCAATTGCTGTTGCTGATACTACTAATACAATACCAATAATTAATGGTATAAAAGATTTTTTATAATCAGCTTTTTCTTCAACACTTCCTAGCATATATTTTACACCTAAAACCATTAATATAATTACAGCTGCAATTACAGCAACATTTCTAATCATTCCCATTATTTGTCCAGCTTTATTTGATAAACCACCATCATTATCACCATATGTAGCAGTTAATGAATCTGGTTTTATTTGTCCACCAGCTGCAAATACACTTGTTGAAAATGCAATTAATGTCATAACTAATAATATCATTGTAAATATTTTTGCTGTTCTTTTCATTTTATTTCCTCCTTTATTTAATATTTTTTATATTATAATTACCTAGTATTTTTCTAAGTAAATTTTAATAACTATTTAAAATATCGTTGGAATCATACTTCCTATTTGTGTAACTATTTTCCATATTCCGAATGCTCCAAAAACAACAATACATCCTATTATGAATGGTACTAATGCTTCTTTAACTTGGGCTTTTTCTTCTATTGACCCAATCATAAATTTTATTCCTAATATAGATATAGTTATAATAGCTACACATATTCCTATTACTAATAAAATATTATATATATCAGATGAAGCAGATTGCAATTTATCTGTATCTAATGTTGCCTCCCCCTTCTTTCCAGCTAAAATAAATGCATCTCCTCCTGAAAAAACATTACCTAATGCACTAGCCTGGACTGTATTAATATTAAAAACAATCATATTCATCATACAAATAACTATGAATATTTTTGTAATGATTTTCTTCACACACTCACCTTCTTATTTTTTATATTTTACCTAACAGCATTATATATAAATGTAACAATAGTAGTTCCACCAGCTGCCAATACACATCCTATGACATACGGTATCATTGTTTGTTTATAATTTGCTCTTTCTTCAACACTGCCAAACATATATTTTATACCAATTACCATTAATGTAATAACTGATACAACTACACTAATATTTCTTACTGCCCCTAATACAATTCCTGCTTTATCGAAGGCAACTTTTGTATCATCTTTTGTTAAGTCAGATGGTTTATATGTATCAGCACTAAATTTTACATCTGCTGAATAACTTAAATTGAATATTGATATTGCAAAAAATATTATTGCAAATAAAATTATTATTTTCCCTGTTTTCTTCATTCAACCACCTTCCTTTAACATATTGCTACAAATTAATTATACATTATATTTAAATTTTTTTCAACTTTTTTTTAATATTTTATCAAAAAACGAGAAAATATGCACATTTTAGTCGTTTTTTATAATCAAAATATAATAAAAAATTTAAAATCCAAGTTTACTTATACTATATTTTTTTTAATTAATCAATATGTTTTAATTTTTTTTTTAATTTTAAAACATAAAAAAAGATATAAAGAAAATATACACTTTATATCTTTTGGCGTAGGTGAGAGGGTTCGAACCTCCGCGCCGATTACTCGACCTAGCAGTTTAGCAAACTGCCCCCTTCACCACTTGGGTACACCTACATAATATTATTTTATTTAAAAAATAAAGATATAAAAGTTTAAATTTATTAATATAAATTTATGGGCTTTTATATCTTTATAATACTTGGCGGAGAGGGTGGGATTCGAACCCACGGTAGGCTATTAACCTACGCCAATTTTCAAGACTGGTGCCATAAACCAACTCGACCACCTCTCCATTAGTTATCGCTATGTCCAGCGACAGTATATATATTAGCATTTTTTAAAATGTTTGTCAATAGAATTTTTTAATAATTTTGACTTTTTTTGTATAAGTGTCAATGATGTGAAACAAAAATATATAAAAATTTAATCTATATAATTAAATTGCATAGCTAATCATTCCAAATACTTCCAATTCAGCTCGTTTTTCTTTTGGTGTTAAGTACTTTAATACAGCCATTGGAATGTTATTTGATCTTTTTAGATATCTTTTTCCTTGTTCTCTTAAATCTTCTAAACTATAAAATTTTAGATAACTATAAAATCTCTCATTATCATTTCTATGACTTCTTTCTACTTTTCCATTATGCTGTGGTGTTCTTGGCTGTATCTTATGATGTTTTATCCCTAACTCCTTTAATAATACTTCTAATGGATGTGTTTTCTTTATATTTGCTTTATTATATGTGAATTCTATTCCATTATCTGTCTGTATTTCCTTTGGTTTGTATCCTAAATATTGTATTACTCTTAACACAAAATCAACTGTATTTGCTGGTGTATGTTCTTCATACCAATATAAAAATCTCTCCCTTGTTGCTTCATCTATATATGTATATTGATAAAACCTTTTATCCTTTGGAATATCCTTACTTTTACATTCATTTGGTACATACTTTACATCCATTTGTCCTTTTTCGCCTATGTTTTTTGGCGTTTCATAATGTTTGTTATGTTTTTTCTTTGACGTGTCTTTTATATTCATGCCTTTATAAAATTTAATATTTAATCTTCTCATTACTCTATATAATGCTGTTATTGTTCTTGTATATCCTTTTTCTCTTTTTAATTTCATCCATAACTCACACAATGTTATTCTTGGATTTCTTCTTACATAATTTCTTATCCATCTTATTTCTTGGTTTGTATGCGCATTTGGATGCTTCCTTTTTGGTTTATGAGATTTATCCGTTATACTTTCTTTTGTTCCGTCATATACTTTATTCCATCTCCATAATGAAGTCCTTGAAATATGGTACTTTCTACATACATAATTTATATCTCCACAATTTCTATACATTTCCACTGCATATTTTCTTGTATTAATATCATGTGGAAGATATCTTTTTTTATTTTTTTCTGTTATAATATTATTCATAAGTGATTTAAATCTCCTTTATATAATTTTTGTTTCGCAACTCAATTATATATGATTTAAATCACTTATTCAATTTTTATTTATTTTGTTTCACATCAATTGTAACACTACAATTTTTTAATAATTTTGACTTTTTTTATAATCTTTGATATAATTAACATAATTTAACTTATATAGTTCATGCAGGAGGACAAAATAATGAAAATTTTTTACACTATTGTTGCTGTAATAATCTTAGTACTGTTATTTAAATTTTCAGTTTTATCAATTGTTGGAGTACTCTTTGCCATACTCACAATTAGCTGTTTACTAGCATCTATCTCTTCTTTCAAAGATGGAGAAATTATTTCAGGTATATTGTGGGCAATTCCAACAGTATTCTTTTTAATATTAATATTTAAATAATATTAAAAATGAACTACAGCTATCTTATATTAAAGATAGCTGTCTTTTTATTTTACATTTATTAAATTATTAGCTTCAATAGCTCGCCTAATTGCCTCTTTTTCTTCCTCAGAAAAAGTATACTCAGAACCACCATTTTTTACAGGTTTAGCATATATATTAGACATTTCTCTAGAGTATATACCATTGAATACAACTCCATCATTATTTTCATTCAACATAGCTACTGCAAAGCTTAAATCACTTCCAGTATCTTTAAATGCACTATATCTAACTATACCAACTTTTTGAATACATTTTGCTACTTCATCATCTAAATTTTTGCAGTATGATATTATTTCTGCATTTTGTCTTTCTACTCTTTCAACTCTATACATATAGTTTTCTAGGTCTTCTTCTATATTTTTACCATTTCCTATTTTTTTCATAAATTTATTATATTTATTTTTTAATTTTATATTACTATATAATGTAGCAATAAATCCTATAGTAAGAATTCCTACAATTATTGATAATATTAATAAAAAATTATCTGTTCTTATAAAATCCATTATTCCTTGCATTTACGTCCCTCTTTCTTGTGTTTATTTCATTAGATTTAATATTCTCTCTAAATCATCATTTGATGCATATTCTATTATTATTTTTCCTCTTTTTTTACCAGGATTTAGTTTTACTTTTGTTCCAAAAAAGCCTTGGAATGTGTTTTCTATGTCTCTGTATAATATAGCATTTCTTTTTAATTGCTCTTTTGATACTTGTTTTTTGTTTATTTCTTTTCCTGTTTGTTCAACTTCTCTAACAGTTGCTCCTCTTTCCAACATGTTTATTGCTGTTAAATATTGTTTTTCTGGATCTGTTATAGAAAGTAATGCTCTACAATGTCCTTCTGTTAATTTTCCTTCTTTTGCCATTTCTAATACACGTGGTTCTAGGTTTAATGTTCTTACTGTGTTTGCAATTGCACTTCTACTTTTTCCTAATTTTTTTGCTATTTCTTCTTGTGTAAGTCCATATGTTGTCATTAAATTTTTAATTCCTAATGCTTTTTCATATGGATTTAAGTCTTCCCTTTGCATATTTTCTATTAATGCTATTTCATTGTTTTTTCTTTCATCATCTTCTCTTACAATTGCTGGTATTTCTGTAAGTCCTGCAAGTTTACTTGCTCTCCATCTTCTTTCTCCCGCAATTATGCTATAATAGCCATCTTTTTTTGTTACAACTATTGGTTGTATTAATCCGTATTCTTTTATTGATTCAGCAAGTTCTTCTAATGCTTCTTGATTAAAATTTTTTCTTGGTTGTTCTCTGTTAGGTTCTACATCAACTATTTTTAAGTTTTTTAGTACATCTGATTCCTGTACTTTTTCTTCTTCTGGAACTGGTCCAAATAAGGCATCTAATCCTTTTCCTAATCCTGTTTTCTTAGGCATTTTTATCACATCCCTTTCATATTTTATAACATATGTTTAGCTTTTCTTTCGACTTCATTTGATTTTAAAAATTCTTTTGTGAATTTTTCGTAACTTTTAGCACCTTTTGATCTTGCATCATATTCTGTTATTGGCATTCCATAACTTGGTGCCTCGCTAAGTCTTACGTTTCTAGGTATTACTGTCTTATATACTTTATTATCAAAGTATTTTTTTACTTCTTTTACAACTTGGTTAGATAGGTTTGTTCTTGCATCATACATTGTAAGTAATGCACCTTCTATTTCTATGTTTTTATTTAGGTGTTTTTTTACTAAGTTTATTGTGTTTATAAGTTGTCCTAATCCTTCTAATGCATAATACTCACATTGAACTGGTATTAATACACTGTTTGCTGCTGTAAAAGCATTTAATGTAATTAGTCCCAATGATGGTGGACAGTCTATTAAAATATAATCAAATCTATTTTTTACTTCATCTAATTTCTCTTTTAATCTTTGTTCTCTTGACATCATTGAAACTAGTTCTACTTCTGCTCCTGCCAAGTTGATGTTTGATGGACATACAGATAAGTTTTTTATTATTGTTCCTTCTATTGCTTCTTCTATCTCTGTTTCTCCAACTAATACATCATATGTAGAAAATTCTACATCTTTTTCTGCTCCAACTCCGCTTGTAGCATTCCCTTGAGGGTCTGCATCTATTAGTAATACTTTTTTACCTTTTTTTGCTAAAATTGTACTTAAGTTTATTGTTGTGGTTGTTTTTCCTACTCCACCTTTTTGATTTGCTACCGCAATTATTTTTCCCACAAATCTCGCCTCCATTTTGTAGTAAATATTAATTTATTTGTTACATTTGTTATCTACATATATAATATAAAATATTAGAAAAAAAGTCAATGAATTTTACGAATTTATATTAATTTTTTTCATTATTTTTATTTTTTGTTTTGTATGAAAAAAAGATAGACTTTTTCAAGTCTATCTTAATGGCTCTTTTGCAGGTGTTCCTGGCTTTCTTGGGTATTTTGCAGGTGTCGCTTTTACTTTTTTTATATTTATTATATTACGTTTTATATCTGAATCTGGTAAATAAAATTCTTCTATTTCAACAATTTTTCCACCTAGTATTTCTATTGCTTTTTTGCTTTCTTTGCACTCTTCTTCTATATTGCTTCCTTTCATACATATACATTTTCCATTATTTTTAGTTAATGGTAATAAATATTCAGAAAGCACTGTTAGATTTGCTAGTGCTCTTGCTGTTACAACATCAAATTTTTCTCTATATTTTTTATTTCTTGCAAATTCTTCTACTCTTGAATGAATAGTATCTATTTTTTCTAGTTCTAATTTTGAAATAACTTCATTTAAAAAATTTATTCTTTTATTTAAAGAGTCCACTAGTGTTACTTCTACTTCTGATCTATATATTTTAATTGGAATTCCGGGAAAACCAGCTCCTGTACCAACATCTACTATTTTATTATTTTTTTCTATGTATTTATTTATTGTTAATGAATCAATAAAATGCTTTATTATTATTTCTTTTGGTTCTGTTATAGCTGTTAAGTTTATTTTTTCGTTCCATTCTATTAATAAGTTCATATATTCAAAAAATTGCTCTAATTGTTTTTCATTAAACTCTATATTAATTTTTTTTGCATTTTCATTCATTATTTCTTTAAATTCATTTATTTCCATTATTTTCAATCCTTTAATTATTTTTATTTACTTGTAAATATATTAATAATACAGATATGTCAGCAGGAGAAACTCCTGAAATTCTTGAAGCTTGGCCTATAGAACGTGGTTTGAACTTATTTAGTTTTTGTCTTGCTTCTAAGCTTAATCCCTTTATTTGTTCATAGTCTAACTCTTCTGGTAATAATTTTGTTTCTAATTTCTTAAATTTTTCTACTTGAGCTTCTTGCATTTTTATATAACCTTCATATTTTATTTGAATTTCTACTTCTTCTTTCTCTTGTAGCGTTAATTCTGGTCTATTTTCATCTATTGGAGCAAGTTTATTATAGTCTAATTCTGTTCTTTTTAATAATTCTGACATCTTTGTACCTGTTGATAGTTCTGTAGTTCCGTATTTTTTTAGTAATTCATTTACTTTTTCTGTTGGTTTTACAGTTTCATCTTTTAATCTTTGAATTTCTTTTTCAATATTAGCTTTTTTATTTAAAAATTTTTGATATCTTTCATCTGAAATCAATCCAACTTCATGCCCTATCTCTGTTAATCTCAAATCTGCATTATCTTGTCTTAAAAGTAGCCTATATTCAGCTCTAGAAGTCATCATTCTATATGGTTCATTTGTCCCTTTTGTTACAATATCATCAATTAATACACCTATATAGCCTTGGCTTCTATCTAAAATCACAGGTTCTTTTCCTTTTATTTTTTGTGAAGCATTTATTCCTGCAATTAATCCTTGACAAGCAGCCTCTTCATAGCCAGATGTTCCATTTGTTTGACCTGCCATAAATAAGCCTTCAATTCCTTTATATTCTAAAGAAAGTTTTAAATTTGATGGATTTATACAATCATATTCAATTGCATATGCAGATCTTGTAAATTCAGCATTTTCTAGTCCTGGTATTGTTCTATAAAAAGCAATTTGTACTTCTTCTGGTAAAGAAGAGCTTAGTCCTTGTATATACATTTCATCTGTGTCCATACCTACTGGTTCAACAAATGCTTGATGTCTTGGTTTATCGCTAAATCTAACAACTTTATCTTCTATAGATGGGCAATATCTAGGCCCTGTACCTTCTATTTTTCCTGCATATAATGGTGATCTATGTAGATTATCTCTAATTATTTTATGTGTTTCTTCATTTGTATAAGTTAGATAGCAATCTACTTGTTTTAAATCTTTCACTTCATCTTCAAAAGAAAACGGAACTATCTCTGTATCACCTTTTTGAACCTCCATTTTACTAAAGTCAATGCTTCTTTTATTTATTCTTGCAGGTGTTCCGGTCTTAAATCTAACTAAATCAACACCTATTCTTTTTAAAGCATCAGATAATTTATTTGCAGCAGAAACACCATCTGGTCCACTTTCTTGTGAAAATTCTCCCATGAATATTTTTCCTTTTAAATATGTTCCTGTTGCAACAATAACAGCTTTTACTCCATAAATTGCTCCAACACTAGTTTCAACCGCCGTTACTTTGCCATTTTCAACTTTAATATCCACAATTTCTCCCTGTTTTAAATATAGGTTCTCTTGTTTTTCTAAAGTATGTTTCATTTCCATATGATATCTTTTTCTGTCAGCTTGTGCTCTTAGAGAATGTACAGCTGGTCCTTTAGATGTATTTAACATTTTAATTTGAATCATAGTTTTGTCTATGTTTTTCCCCATTTCTCCCCCAAGTGCATCTATTTCTCTAACTAAATGTCCTTTTGAACTTCCTCCTATATGTGGATTACATGGCATATTTGCCACAGCTTCCAAACTAATAGAAAATACTAATGTTTTCATTCCTAATCTAGCAGCTGCCAATCCAGCTTCACATCCTGCATGACCAGCACCTATAACTGCTATATCATAATCTCCTGCATAATAACTCATCTTTTTCTCCTTTTCATATGAAACAGGAAACCCCGTTCTACCAGCGCTTTGAAACAATATTTACTTAATAGTTAATATACTTTTTATATATTTATTAAATCAAATTAAGTTAAATCATAGGTTAAGTAATTTTAGTTTTATATTAACTTTTAAGTTAATCTATCTGTTTTATGTTAATTATTTTATTTTTTATATATTTGTTTTTTAATTCATTTCTTAATTTGTTTCACTATTAATAACTTTTTCCACTGATTGTATTCCGGTTTTTCCAATTTCTTATAACTATAATTAAATTTGGCATTATTTTGTCCATATTTTGTTTTTTGTGTTTTTGATATAAAATTACATTGTTTCTTATTAAAAATAGCTTATTTTTGATTCTCGTAATTAATTTTATAATCTATTTTCCTAAGCAAAACTTAGAAAAAATTTCATTAATAATATCATCTGTTACAACATCTCCTGTTATATTTCCCAAATCTTCTAAAATATCTTTTATAAATATTGCAATAATATCAACAGGCATATTTTGTTCTATTGCTTCTTCAGATTTTTTTACATTGATTAATGCTTTTGAAATTAGATTTTTATGTCTTAGGTTTGTTATAACTATTTCATTATCTAAATTTATTTCATTTAAACTAAACATTTTAGAAATAGTTTCATATAATTTTTCTAATCCTTCCCCATTTAGTGCAGATAATTTCAAAATATTCTCACTTACATTTGTAAATCTATCGTCATTTTCGCTTAAAATGGCATTTAAATCGATTTTATTTAATATTACTATAGATTTCTTACCTTTTATTAAATCAAGGATTTCAAGGTCTTCTGGTGACAATTCTTTAGTACTATCAAATATTGCTATAATTAAATCTGCTTCTTTTGCTATTTCTCTAGATTTTGCTATTCCTATTTTTTCTACTTCATCCTTTGCATTTCTTATTCCTGCTGTATCTATAAGTTTTAAAGGAATCCCCTCGATATTAACAAATTCCTCAATTGTATCTCTTGTTGTACCTTCATATTCAGTAACAATAGCTCTGTCTTCTTTTAAAATAGCATTTAATAATGAAGATTTTCCAGCATTTGGCTTCCCTATAATAGCTGTTTTTATTCCTTCTTTTATTAATTTACCATTATCAAAGCTTTTTTCTAATTTTTCTAATTTTTCTTTTACACTAATAAGCATATTAGATATTTCTTGATATGTAACTTCTTCAACATCATATTCTGGATAATCTATACTTACATCTACATTTACCATTACATCTAATATTTCTTGCTTTATTTCATTTATTTTTTTAGATAATATTCCTTCTAATTGCTTAATTCCAGTCTTTGCTTCTCTTTCTGATTTTGCATTAATTACGTCTATAACTGATTCTGCTTGTAACAAATCTATTCTTCCATTTAAAAATGCTCTCTTTGTGAATTCACCCGGTTCCGCAAGGTTTGCGCCGCTCTTTAAGCAAAGTTCTAATATTTTTCTAGTTACAATGTTTCCTCCATGAGTATTTATTTCGCACATATCTTCAGTAGTATAACTCTTTGGTTTTTTAAAATATGTAACTAATACTTCATCTATAATTTCACTATTATCAACAATATGTCCATATTTCATAGTGTAACCCTTTATATTTTCAATAGGTTCATCTTTTTTTGGAACAAAAATTTTTCTTAAAACTTCAAAGCAGTTTTCACCACTTATTCTAACAATACCAATTCCACCAATTCCGTGGAGCCGTAGATATTGATGCTATTGTACTCATTATTTATTTTCTCCTTTTTTATTTTTCACTTCAAATATTTTACCACATTATGTAACTTTTGAAAAGCCTTTTAACAAAATAAAAGCCAAAGATAGAAAATTACTTTTAAAGTAAAAATCGACCTTTGACCTCTGATTTTTATTATTTTATTTATTTTTTAATGATATTACCACTCTTCTACGTGGTTCTTCTCCTATACTTTTAGTTGTTACTAATTCATTATTTTGTAACTTACTGTGTATAATTTTTCTTTCATATGCTTGCATTGGCTCTAAAGTAATAGATTTTTTAGTTTTTATAACTGTTTTTGATATTTTTTCAGCTAATTCTTCTAATGTTTTTTCTCTTTTTGCTCTATAGCTCTCTATATCAAGAAAAACTCTAACTTTATTTTCTATTTTTTTACCAGCTATTGCTGATAAAACATTTTGTAAAGCATATAATGTTTCTCCCCTATACCCTATTAAATAGCCTAAATTTTTATCATTAATATTTACATATACTCCTGATTTATCAGCTTTTATAGAGTATTCTATTTTTTCATCTTTTTCTAATTTATTTAAAAATTCTTTTAAGAATTCTTCTACATTTTTTACTGCAATATCTTGTTCTTCTTGGCTTAAATTAATTTCTTTTTTAACAATTTTATGTTCTTCTTCTACATCTTTTAATGTTAGTTGAACCTTTACTACTCTAGGTGTTAAAATACTGAAAAAACTTCTTTTTTCTTCATTTTCTAACACTTTTATATCAACTTTATTTTTTGATACATTTAAAATTTTTAAACCTTTTTCTATTGCTTCATTTGTTGTTTTTCCTTCTGAAATAATACTTTTCTCCATCTTTCCATCCCTTTCCATGAAAAACAATATAAAAATAATATTTTAATCTTTTACAACTTTATTTAAAACCAATCTTTCACCTATCATTAATATATTATTTACAAGCCAATATAAAGCTAGTCCTAATGGTGCTACTAATGATATTGAAACAGACATTATTGGCATCATCCAAGACATCATTTTGTTTGATTGATCCATTGCATCTTCCATTTCATTTCTTTCTGTCTCTTTATTTTCGCCATCTGTTAATTCTTTCTTATCTTTATTTGCATTTTGCATTGAAGTCGTTAACCTCATTGATACAAATGTTGATAAAATATATAAAATTGGTATTATATAAACTGTCCAATCTGCTAAATTTTGTTGTGGTATTTTACTTAAATCTAACCCTAAGAAATTCATATTTATATTAATATTTTTTAATGTTTCATCTTCTGGATTATTTTCTCTTAGAAAATCAATTTCTCTTATTATATCAATTTCAGAATATGCTTGACTTACGTCCATTCCAGCATCTTTTATTTGCTGTGTATATGTATCTATTTTGGTTTTATCTACTTTTTCCATATATGTTAATGGGAATCTAACCATATAGAAAATTGATATTAATAAAATAAATTGTATTATTGCACTAAAACATCCACTAAATGGACTCATTTTTTCTTGTTTATATAAATCCATTGTTTCTTTATTTAGTTTTTCTGGATCATTTTTATATTTAAATTGTATTACTTTCAATTTTTCTTGAAGTTCTGCATTTTTCTTCATAGATCGTTGTTGTTTGATAGATAGTGGCAACATTATTAATTTTATTATAGCTGTAAATAAAATTATAGCTAAACCATAATTATTTACAAATTGATTTATAATATCTAATAAATAGCCAAAAATGTTTGCAAAAAATTGAAACATCTTAACTCCTCCTAGCTCATTTTAACGGGTCATACCCTCCTTTTGAAAAAGGATTGCATCTTAAAATTCTACAAATTCCTAAAAATGTACCTTTTATTCCACCATATTTTTCAATAGCTTGCTTTGTATATTCAGAGCAAGTCGGATAAAATTTACAATTTATATTTTTGGTTTGCAACCATAAAGAAATATGTTTTTGATAAAAATTAATTATTTTAATCAATATTTTTTTCATTTATTTTTCCCTAATTAACTAAATTTGCTGAGCTTTATCTATTTTTAAATTTGCTTTATCAAAAATATAATTCATATCATCTTTTATATTATTAAATTGAGCATTCTTTGTATCTATTCCCTTTTTCCATAAAAATACTATACTTACTCCATTGATAATATCATTTTCAAATATTTTATAATTTTCTCTAAGGAGTCTTTTTATCATATTTCTCTTTACGGCTTTAGCAGTTTTGACACTTATCGCTAGTCCTAAAAAATTGCAATCTTTTTTGTTATTTTCTAGTACATATGCTTCTATATTTTTTCCTGAATAATATTTTCCTTTTGATAAAACTTTTCTAAATTCATAATTTTTTTTTAGCATTTTAGTTTTTTTCATTATGTTCGTCCCTTTCTTAAAAGGCAAATGAAAAAACTTTATATTAAAAGGCAAGAATCATTAAAAGATTCATGCCAAATTTAATATAAAATTAAGCACTTAATTTTTTTCTACCTTTTGCTCTTCTAGCTTTTAAAACGTTTCTGCCAGCTCTAGTTTTCATTCTTTTCATAAATCCGTGTTCTCTTTGTTCTTGTCTTGTTTTTGGTTGAAATGTTCTTTTCATAATAGCACCTCCTACTGTTTTTATCTTTATTAAATTCCTTTTTTGGAAATTTTTGCAAAATAATAAGTATATCGATTATACCGTAGATTTTTGAGTTTTGTCAAGTGTTTTTTAAAATTTTTAATTTTCACTCAATATTACCTTATGTAAATTGATTTTTATTGTTTTAGATTAAATTTTTATAACATTTTTGTAATATTATAACTTTTTCCACAAAAAAATACATTCTTTTCCACAATTCAAAAAAATTTTCCACAACCCTATTGACTAATTTATATAAAATTTGCTATTATATAAATTACGAAAAAAAATTAAGATTTTTGCCCAGATATCAACTAAAATTCTGTTCGCAATTTTTAATGTTTTTTTACAAAAATATTACAGACTTATCAACAGTTGTGGAAAACATTGTGGATAATTTTGTTAGAAAGGATGAATAAAATGTCAATCGATAAGGACGAACTTTTAAACAAGCTAAAAGAATTGTTAGAAGATGAAGTTTCAAAAATTTCATTTGAGACCTGGATTAAACCTTTAGGAATAAGAGCAATCGAAAAAGATAATATTGTTTTTACAACAGTATCTGAATATCAAAAAGATTTCATTGAAAATAAATTTAATAGCTTAATTTTCAATACTTTAAGATTTATAACAAATAAAGATTGGACTTTTTCTGTTATTGATTTATCAAAAGAAACTGAAGAAAACAATAATATTATAACAGACAAAAAATCAAATGTTCCTGAAGCAGAACTTGAAAGTAATCATTCAACATTAAATCCAAAATATACTTTTGAAACTTTCGTTGTTGGAAATAATAATAGATTTGCACACGCAGCTGCATTAGCAGTGGGGAATGAACCTGGAAAATCATATAATCCATTATTTCTATACGGTGGTGTTGGTTTAGGAAAAACTCACTTAATGCATGCAATAGGGAACAGAATAGTTGAAGATAATACAGCTTCTAACGTTCTATATGTTACATCAGAAAAATTTACAAACCAACTAATAAATGCTATTAAAGACAATAAAACAGAAATATTTAGAAATAAATATAGAAATATAGACGTTTTATTAATCGATGATATTCAATTTATTGCAGGTAAAGACAGAGTTCAAGAAGAATTTTTCCATACTTTTAATACTTTAAGAGAAAATGGAAAACAAATAATTATCTCAAGTGATAAACCACCAAGAGATATTGAATTTCTTGAGGACAGATTAAAATCAAGATTTGAATGGGGGCTTTTAGCCGATATTTCTTGTCCTGATTATGAAACTCGTTTAGCTATATTAAGAAAAAAAGCTCAAGATGAAAACATAATTATTGATGATTCTATATTATCAGATATAGCAACAAAAATTGATTCTAATATTAGGGAGTTGGAGGGAGTATTCAATAAAATAGTTGCAAGAGCCTCATTAACTCACAGCCCAATAACAATAGAATTAGCCGAAAACATTATAAATGAATTTAAATACGAAAGCGAAAAGGTTATTTCTTCTGATTTCATTAAAGAAACCGTATCAAAATATTTTAGTATTGATAAAGAAGAGTTAGCTGGAAGTAAAAGATCAAACGATATTGCATTTCCAAGACAAATTGCAATGTACCTATGTAGAGAAATTGCTGGAATGTCATTTCCTCAAATTGGTGTTGAATTCGGTAATAGAGACCATTCAACAGTAATGCATGGTTATAATAAAATAGCAAAAGAAATAAAAGATAAGAATAGTACAAAGCTAATTGTGGAAAGTGTGAAAAACATAATTGTAAATGATAAAAAATAATCAAAAATAATAATACCATGTTTTTTAGAAATTTTTTAAAATTTATGTTTGGAAAAATTATTGTTTGGAAAAAAATTTCGAAATTCTTCTTACGGAAGCAACACATTTGATATCCACAGCCACATGTTAATAACCTGTTTATAAACTGTGAATATCTCAGTTTTACACAACTTAAATTTTTAAGTGTGGAAATTTCGACAACTTTTCCACTAAGTTATTCACAACAATTTTGTTAGGGATTTCAACTTTCAACATAGTTTTCCACAGTTTCCACAGGACCTAATACTAATACTACTAAAAATATTATATTATTATTAAAAATATATAGAGGAGGTTTTCAAAATGAAAATTGTATGTTACAAAGATAAAATATTAAAAGCTCTTAATTCCGTAGTTAAAGGTGTAGCATCAAAAACAACAATGCCTATACTAGAAGGTATACTTATTCAAACAAATGATAACGAGGTTAAATTAACAACTTATGATTTAGAAATTGGAATAGAATATGTAATGGAATGTGAAGTAAAAGAACAAGGAAGTACAGTAGTAAATGCCATAATGTTTAGTGAAATTATTAGAAAATTACCAGATACTGAAATTTCAATTACTTTAAATGAAAAAAATCTATTAGAAATAGAATGTGAAGGTTCTTTATATAAATTAGCAACAATGAATCCTGATGAATTTCCAGAACTTCCAAAAATTGAAGTTGAAAATTCAATAGAATTAGAACAAAATACTTTAAAAAATATGATTAGAAAAACAATATTTGCAGTAAGCACAGAAGAAAATAGACCAATATTTACAGGATGTTTGTTTGAAATAAAATCTAATAAATTAAATATTGTTGCTGTAGACGGTTTTAGATTAGCTTTAAGAAGTATGTATTTAAATAAACAAACAAACGACTTTAGTGCTGTAATACCAGGAAAAACTTTAAATGAAGTAAATAAAATTTTATTAGATTCTTTTGAAACAATAAAAATAGGTGTTGCAAAAAATCAAGCATTATTTGAAATGGATAATTGCAAAATTGTAACTAGAATATTAGATGGAGAATTTTTAAATTACAAAAATGTAATTCCAGAAAATTGGGAAACAAGAATAAAAGTAAATAAAAATAATTTACAAAATAGTTTTGAAAGAGTTAGTTTAATATCAGCTTCATCTGTTGAAAAAGAGAAAAAATATCCAGTAAAAGTAAATGTAGATATTGGAAAAGTGACAATTTCTTGTACAAATCAAACTGGAGATGCAAAAGAAGAATTATTTGTTTCAACAGAAGGTAAAAACTTAGAAGCAGGATTTAATCCAAAATATTTCTTAGATAGTTTAAAAGCTATTGATGATGAAGATGTTTTTGTTGAGTTTGGAACAAGTATATCTCCATGCTTAATTAAATCTGCTGAAAACAAAGACTATGTTTATATGATTTTACCAATTAGACTTAAAGAAGAATAAAAAGTAAGATATTATTCTTACTTTTTATTCTTTTAAAGAAAAAGTTTTCCACAAACTTTTAATAAATTGTGGATTATTTATCAAAAAAAAACGATTTATAAAAAATAGAAAAAAATAGAATAAATTAGAAAAAAAAAGATAAAAATATAAAAACTAAAAAAAAAAGACACACGAAAATCCAAAATAAGACGATTTAATTTTTTTATAATATAATTTAATTATTAAAAAATAAAAATAATTATGAAAAAAATAGAAAAAAATAGAATAAATTAAAAAAAAATAGAAAAATAAATATTAAAAAAATAAAAAATAGGAAAAAAACGAAGCACGAGAATCCAAAATAAGACAATTTAATTTTTTATAAATATAATTTAATATTAAAAATAAAAAAATAAAATAAATTAAAATTATAAAAAATAGGAAAAATTAGAAAAAAATAGAATAAATTAGAAAAAAAAAGATAAAAATAGTTTTAAATTATAAAAATGGGGTACAAAATGTGGATAAAAAAAATAAAATTAAATAATTTTAGGAATTATCAAGAACAAGAAATTAATTTTGAAAAAAATATAAATATTTTTTATGGAGAAAATGCACAGGGAAAAACTAATATAATAGAAGCAATTTTTTTATGTAGTTTAGGAAAATCATTTAGAGCAAAAAAAGATTCTGAAATGATAAAATTAAATGAAAAGAATTCATTAATAGAAATAGAATATGAAAAATCAGATAGAGATGGAAAAATTAAAATAGAATTATGTGATAAAAAAAATATATTTATTAATGGAATAAAAATTAAAAAATTAAGTGAATTATTAGGAAATATAAATACTGTAATTTTTACACCAGATGATATTAATATCTTAAAAGGCGGACCACAAAATAGAAGAAGATTTTTAGATATTATGATAAGCCAATTAAGACCAAATTATATGCACATTTTAAATTCTTATTTAAAAACAATAGAGCAAAGAAATAAATATTTAAGACAAATAAAAGAAGAAAGAAAAGATGAGAATTTATTAGATATTTGGGATGAAAAGTTAGCAGAATATGCAATAAAAATTTGTGAATATAGACAAGAGTTTATAGAAAAAATAACTAATAAAATAGAAAAAATACATAATAATATAACAGATGAAAAAGAAAAAATAGAAATTGAATATATTACAGAATGTAATAATAAAGAAAATTATTTAAAATTATTAAAAGAAAGAAGAAAATTAGACATAATAAAAGGTTTTACAACAAAGGGTGTACATCGAGACGATTTTGTGATATATATAAATAAGAAAGAAATAAATATATATGGTTCCCAAGGACAAAACAGAACAGCAATGCTTTCTTTGAAGTTATCTGAATTACAAGTAATAAAAGATGAAATAGGGGAATACCCAATTTTATTATTAGATGATTTTATGTCTGAATTGGATAGTACAAGAAGAAAAAATTTTTTAGAAAATATAAAAGATACACAAGTAATAATTACGGGAACTGAAAAATTAGATATTGAAAATTTAGAATATTTGGAATATAATGTGTCTAATGGAAAAATATTTAAACAGAAATAGGAGGAAAACAAAGTATGGAAAAATACAATCACAAATATGGTGCAGAGCAAATCCAAGTCTTAGAAGGTCTAGAGGCTGTAAGAAAGAGACCAGGTATGTACATAGGAAGTACATCAGTAAGAGGTTTACATCATATGGTTTATGAAATAGTTGATAATGGTGTAGATGAAGCTTTAGCAGGATATTGTACAGAAATAAATGTTAAAATCGAACCAGGAAATATAATATCAGTTCAAGATAATGGTAGAGGAATTCCTGTAGAAATACATCCAAAAACACATATATCTACTGCGGAAACAGTATATACAGTTCTACATGCTGGAGGAAAATTTGGTGGAGATAGTGGTTATAAAGTTTCTGGAGGTCTTCACGGAGTAGGTGCTTCAGTTGTAAATGCTCTATCCGCATGGACAGAAGTCACAATTGAAAGAGATGGCGGAATTTACCAAATGAGTTTTGAAAAAGGAAAAACTGTTAAAAAACTTGAAAAAATAGGTGAATCAAAGAAAACTGGAACAAAAGTAAGATTTTTAGCAGATGATACAATTTTTGAAAGCTTAGATTATGAATATGAAGTTCTTGAAAAAAGATTAAGAGAAATAGCATTTTTAACAAAAGGTTTAAAAATAACATTAGAAGATAAAAGAGACCCAGAAAACATCAAAAAAGCAGATTTTTGTTATGAAGGTGGATTAATTTCATTTGTTGAATTTTTAAATAAAAACAAAGAAAAAATACATCCAACACCAATTTATATAGAAAGAGCTGGAGAAGTTCCAGTTGAAATAGCAATTCAATATACAACAAGTTATTCAGAAAATATATATACATTTGTTAATAATATAAACACAATAGAAGGTGGAACTCACTTAGAAGGATTTAAAAGAGCATTAACAAAAGTATTTAATGATTATGCAAGAAGTCATAATATAATAAAAGAAAAAGAAGCAAATTTACAAGGTGAAGATATAAGAGAAGGAATAACAGCGGTTGTTTCTGTTAAAGTTAAAGAACCACAATTTGAAGGACAAACTAAAACAAAATTAGGAAACAGTGAAGTTACAGGTGTTGTTCAAAGTATGGTAAATGATGCATTAGCAACATTCTTAGAAGAAAATCCTCAAGTAGCAAAAGCAATATTAGAAAAATGTGTAAGTGCGTCAAGAGCAAGAGAAGCAGCAAGAAAAGCTAGGGAATTAGTAAGAAAGAAAAGTTCACTAGAAACATCAACATTACCAGGAAAATTAGCTGATTGTAGTAGTAAAAATCCAGAAGAATGTGAAGTATACATAGTCGAAGGAGACTCTGCTGGAGGAAGTGCAAAACAAGGAAGAGATAGAAAATTCCAAGCAATATTACCATTATGGGGAAAAATGCTTAATGTTGAAAAAGCAAGAGCTGATAAAATATATGGAAATGATAAATTAAATCCAGTTATTTTAGCCGTTGGAGCTGGAATTGGAAATGATTTTGATATAACAAAAATAAGATATGGAAAAGTAATAATCATGGCAGATGCCGATGTTGATGGTGCACATATCAGAACATTATTATTAACATTCTTCTTTAGATACATGAGACCATTAATAGAAAATGGAAATGTATTTTTAGCACAACCACCACTATATAAATTATCTAAAAAAGGAATGGAAGATATTTATTGCTATACAGATGAAGATTTAGCAAAATCATATAGCGATTTAGAGAAAAAAGGTATTTCTAGAGACCAATTAGGATTACAAAGATATAAAGGTCTAGGAGAAATGAACCCAGAACAATTATGGGAAACAACAATGAACCCAGAAACAAGAATTCTTGTAAAAGTAACAATGGATGATGCAATAAAAGCAGATGAAACATTTACTTTATTAATGGGTGATGAAGTTGAACCTAGAAGAGAATTTATACAACAAAATGCAAAATATGTTCAAAACTTAGATATATAATAAAAATTTAATGGCAGGTAATTATATAAATTACCTGCCATTAATCTATAAAGCTGATAATAATCTACACTCAGACTAATATACCTAATATTTAAACCTAATATATATTGCTATATAAATAAGCCCGATACCAAATATATTAATCAGTCGTTCGACTATTAATCCACCATAAATAACTATATTCATCCAAAACGAGGGACTAATAATAACCATTTAGAGATAAAAGAATAATCTTAGCTCGAATATAGTACCTATAATTTGACCATATAATATTTTAAATTTTAAAATATTATAAAATTATAAAAAATTATAAAAAATTATAAAATTTAAAAATTAAAATATATTAATAGCCTACATACAAATAATATATTCTTATCGCCGACATGTAATAATATTAAAAACACCATTACACATCTTTGCTCAAGTAATAATAAACTAAGTTGTAATCTATTATTATTCTTTGCTCAACTATTATCAACCTTACAATCTTATTATGGGTAAATAAAAAAAATATATACAAAAAAATAAAAAATTTTTTAAAAAAATTTTAATGTCGAAAAATGTCAAAATGTTTTTCTTGACAAACCAATAAATGCGGTATAAAATATTTTAAAATTGGAGGTGAGGAAAAATAAAAAAAGTACAGATTTATGAAAGTGGAATTATAAAGACCAATAAAAATAAATATATAAAAATATTAAAAATAAATCCAATTAATTATAATTTAAAATCAGATTTAGAAAAAAAGACAATTTTAAATTCCTACAAAATATTTTTAAAAACTTGTAACTTTAATATTCAAATTTTAATTCAAAGTAATAAAGTTGATTTAACTCAAAATATTTTAAATATTCAAAAAAATATCCAAGAAAAAGAAAATTCAAATTTAGAAGATTTATCAAAAGATTATATTCAATTTATTAAAAAATTTAATAATTCAAAAAAATCATCAACAAAAGATTTTTATTTAATAATTTCTACAGAAAAATCAAAAGAATATTTTAACACATTGGAAATAATAGAAAATGATTTAAAAGAAAAATATTTTAAAATAAAAGAATGTTTATCTAGATGTGGAAATGATGTAATAGAAATAAATAAAAAAGATGATATTATTAATGTTTTTTATTCTTTTTTAAATACTAGAAAATATTTTGAAAATAATTAAATTTATTAATTAATAAATTTAAAATAAAAATTAATTAAATAAAAAAATAAATTAAATATAAAAAGGAGGAATAAAAATAATTAAAAAAAATAAAAAAAATAAAAATAATAAAAATTTTAATTCAGGAATTTTTTCAAAAAAAGATTTAATTTCACCAGCATACATAAATATGCAAAATCCCAAATATTTAGAAATTGATAATTTATTTTATGCATCATTAATTATAGTAAATTATTATAGAGAACAAACAGATTTATTATTAAAAAATTTAATTGAAACTAATATAAATATGAATATTTCTGTATTTTATGAAAAACAAGATCCATATAAAACCATAAAAGATTTAACTTATCACATAGGGAATGTAGGGGTAGAATTAAAATCATCAAATGATAATAGACAAGATATTGATATAGCTGCTTATACATATAATGACGCAAAATATATAAGAAAAGAGATGCAAGTTAATAACGAAGATTTATATTTTTTATATATTTATATAAATTTATATTCAGATAATATAAATGAATTAGAATATAATTTAAATAAAATAGAAGGAATTTCACAAAGTAAAGGAATGCAAAGCAGAAGAGCAAATTTTAGACAAGAAGAATGTTTTTTAGCGTGTTTACCATTAATGGAAAATAAAGAAATAATAAAAGAAGCAGCTAGAAGAAATATTTTAACAAGTGGATTATTATCAACATATCCTTTTATATCATCAACAATATTTGATAAAAATGGAATATTTATTGGAACAAATATATATAACGATTCATTAGTTTTTATAGACAGATATGATACAAAAAAATATAAAAATGCAAATATTTGTATTTTTGGTACTAGTGGAGCAGGAAAATCTTTTTATACAAAATTATTAATTTTAAGATATAAATTATTAGGAATAAAACAATATATTATTGATCCAGACAGAGAATATAATAAAATTTGTGAAAAATTAGATGGGGTATTAATAAAAATAGGACCAACATCTAATACATATATTAATATTTTAGAAATAAGACAAGAAAGTATAGAAGAAGGAGAAAATGGATATTTAGCAATTAAAATAAGTAAATTAATTGGATTTTTTAATTTAATATTTGGAGAAATGGACGAAGAAGAAAAAGCAATTTTAGAAGAGAAAATAATATTAACATATAAAGAAAAAAATATAACATTTGATGATAAAAGTTTATTTAATGAAAATAATAAATTTAAAAATAAAATGCAAATGCCAATTTTAGAAGATTTATATAATATTTTAGCACAAGATGAAAAAACAAAAAGATTTAAAACAAAATTAATTCCATTTGTTCATGGTTCAATGAAATTTTTTAATAATTATACAAATATAGAATTAAATAATGAATTAATAGTTGCAGATATTTATGATTTAGGAGAAGAAAATATAAAATATGGAATGTATTTATTTACAGATATTTTTTGGGACAAAATAAAAGAAAACAGAGAAGAAAAAAAGGCAATTTATTTAGATGAAATTTGGAGATTAATAGGGGTTACTTCAAATAAAAATGTAGCAAGTTTTATTTATAAAATATTTAAAACAATAAGAAAATATGGAGGAAGTGGAGTAGCTATAACACAAGATATTTCAGATATATTTAGTTTAGAGAATGGTACTTATGGAAGAAGTATTTTAAATAATTCAAGTATAAAAACATTTTTTGCATTAGAAGAAGAAAATATAAAAATATTAGAAGAATATACTAATTTATCTGAAAAAGAAAAAGTAGAAATAAAATCTTTAAAAAGAGGAGAGTGTTTAATGTTTGTTGGAGATGACCATATATTAACAAAAATAGAAGCTTCAGATTTAGAAAAGAAAATAATTGAAGGAGAAAAAAATATTGAAAAAAATAATAACAGCTATTAATAATCCTATAATTAATGAAAAATTAAAAAAAGAAAAAATAGAAGTAATAGGAAAAGACATTCAATATAAAGAAGGAATTTTAGAAATATTAGAAAATAATAAAGAAATTAATTTTATATTAATTGATGAAAAATTACCTGGTGAAATAAAAAATGACGAATTAATTAATAAAATAAAAAAAATAAATAAAAATATAGAAATAATATTTTTTATTAAAAAAGAAAATAAAAAAAATGCAATAATAAATGAAAAAAAAATAATTAAAGATGAAAAAATAAAATCAAAAATTAAAATAGTTGATTACGAAAAAGAAATAAAAATAGAAAGTTTTTTAAATTTTATATTATATGGAGAAGAAATATTAGGAAAAGAATATGAAGAAAATTATACAAATAGAATTGACATAATTAACGAGAAAATAGAAAAATATGATAAAAATCAAAATATTATAATAAATGTCAATGGCGACTCAGCCGTAGGAAAAAAGATGACAACATTAAGGCTAAGCTTGTATTTAAATAAATATAATAATAAAATTTTAATAATAGATTTAAATACAAAAAGTCACAAAACGCTAAGTACAATTTTTAACAAAAAAGAGAATTCTAAAACATTAAAGAAAAATAATATAAAAAAAATAAAGAATATAGTAAATAATTTAAAAAATCAAAATTTGAAATATGAAAATAAAAAAATAGGAAGAAAAATAATATTAAAAAATAAAATAATAATTAATAAAAATATTTCTTTAATAACATATAATAAATTAATAAAAATAAAAAGAATAAAAAATATCGAAAAATATTATAATTTTATTTTTATAGTTTTATCAGACAATAATAAAAATAATATTAATAAAAAAATAATAGAAAATTCAAACTTAAATTTATTAATATTAGAAGATAATATTTTAGGAATAGATAAATTAAAAAAAATAATAGAAAAAAATTATAATAATAATTTAAAAAATACAAAAATAATTATAAATAAAAATAATAAATTTTCTATTGATGAAAATATAATAAAAAATATTTTTAATAATTTAGAAATTATTGGAAAAATAAGATACACAGATATTTATAATTTATTAATTAATTGTAATTTTGAAAATAATATTTTATTAGAAGAAAAAAGATTAAGAAAAGAAACAGAGAAAATAGTAAAAAAAATAATAAGAATTTGAAATAAAAAATAAGGAGAATTAATTATGGAAAATATTTTAGAAACTGAAATAAAATTAAAAAATAATTTGGTAAATGAAAAAGATCAAAATAATTTTTTAGAAACTACATTAGGAAAAACAATTAATACAGGAATTGATATTGGAATAAGAGCATTATTGCCAGATTATATAGAAGAACAAATAATAGATTTAAAAGATAATTTAATGAGATATGGATTAAAAGATGGAATAAAAAAGAGTATAGATGATGCAATAAATGTTGGTAAAAGTGCTATTGGAATAGTAACAGGAAAGTTTGATAATATATCTCAAATGCAAGAAGCTGTAAAGAGTGGAGGTATTATAGACAATGTTTCATATTTATTAGATGATGTAATAAATAAAGTAAAAAATGCAGGATTAATAAATCCAACAATAGCAAATACAATAAAAAAAGGAAAAAATTCAATATTAAATAATGTAGAAAAAAATATAGAAAATAATTTTAATAATCAAATTAAATCTTTAAATTATACAGAAAAATATATTAATAATTGGAAAGAATTTTATAAAAATAAAGATTTTAATGGAATGGAAAAAGAATATAATAAAATAGAAAAAGAAATAGAAAATTTAGCTCCAATTGAAAAAATAATAGATAATGTAAAAACAATAGAAAATTTACATACACTAATAAAAAATAATGGAAAAGATTTTAATTTAACACAAGAGGAGATAGAGCTAGCCGAAAAATTAAAATAATAATATACTAAATATATAAAAAGTATTGAAATAATTATTAAGTTATAATAAAATAATTTTGTAAAAATAATTTAATACAACAAAAAAATATAAGTATTAAAATGGAAAAAATACAAATAATAATAAAAACTAAGGAGAAAAATTATGAAAAAAAGTAAAAATAATGGAATTACATTAGTGGCATTAATAGTAACAATAATTATTTTATTAATTTTAGCAGGAGTGGCAATAAGTGCATTAACACAAACGGGATTGTTTGAAAATGCAAAACAGGCAAAAAATGCTATGGAAAATGCGCAAAATGCAGAAAATGAAACATTAATTGATTATGAAAATAAGATTAATACTATTGTAACAGGGAATAGAGAAGATATAACAATTGACAGAGAAGAATACGAAACATTGAAAAAGAATAGTGAATATGAAAATTACGAAAATTTAGAAGAAGTTATAGAATTAAAAAATAATATAAAAATCTTAGAAGGAGAAGTAAAAAGACAAGGAAAAATAGTAAATATACATTTGTTTGTTCAAACTCCTCAAACTGTTCAGGCAGATGTTTGGACAGAAATAGGAACTCTAAAAAATGATAAATTAATACCTCAAATTGATGAATGGGGTTATTTAGCACAAGGCACATATGGAGGAAATTTTGTTATAACTAAAGATGGAATAATTAAATTTAGAGGACAGTCATCCAATACAAGATATATTGGAAATATAACATATTTTTCAAAATAAATGATAAAAATAAAAGATTAGATACAAAACAATTAAATTATAATAGTATAAAAATTATGTATAGAATAATTATTAAATAAAAAGCAAAATTATTAGATATTGTTAATAATTTTGCTTTCTTTTATATTTAATTTTACTTTAAAATAAATATTGACAAAACAATAAAATGAAGCTAAAATGAATAAAAAACAAAAAACAAAGGAAAAATAAAAAGGGAGTGGTAAAATTGGAAAAAGATATAATAGAAAATATATATCAATCAAAATATGAAGAACTGGACGAAAAAATAATAAAAAAAATAAAAGAAAATAAAAATAAATTTTCAAGAATAAATGAAATAGAAATTAAAGATTTAAAAACAAAAAAACAAATAGAAGAACAAATAAAAAATATAGAAGAAAACAATAATATAAAAAATGCAATTATAAAAGAAGAAATGTATAAACAAGGATTAAAAGATGGAATAAATTTAATAATTTTATGCCAAAATCAGTAAAAAAATAAAAATACAAAAACAATAGAAATCCCTAAGAAAAAAAGCATTTTTTTGGCGAAATCACTTGCAAATTTGAGTGTGGTTTAGTATAATACAAATGTAGAAAAAACAATGAAAAGAGGGAGAAATAATGGAAGAAACACCACAAAGAAGAGACGGAAAAATAATCGAAAGAGATATAGACAAAGAAATGAGAACAGCATATATTGATTATGCAATGAGTGTTATTGTATCTCGTGCACTTCCAGATGCAAGAGATGGTTTAAAACCAGTACATAGAAGAATTTTATATGCTATGCATGAAGACGGAATTACATCAGATAAACCATATCGTAAATGTGCGAATACCGTAGGTTCTGTTCTTGGTAGATACCATCCACACGGAGATAGTTCAGTTTATGATGCAATGGTAAGATTAGCACAAGACTTTACAATGAGATATCCATTAGTAGATGGACATGGAAACTTTGGATCTGTAGATGGAGATAGCCCAGCAGCTATGAGGTATACAGAAGCAAGAATGTCAAAAATTGCTGAATCAATGTTAACAGATATTGAAAAAAATACTGTTGATTTTATGCCAAACTATGATGATAGATTACAAGAACCAACAGTTTTACCTGCAAGAATACCTGCATTATTAGTAAATGGTTCATCAGGTATCGCCGTAGGTATGGCAACTAATATACCACCACACAACTTATCTGAAGTTATAGATGGAATTATAAAAGTAATAGATAATCCAGAAATAACAATAGAAGAATTAATGGAAACTATAAAAGGACCAGATTTCCCAACAGGTGCAACAATATTAGGAAAACAAGGAATTAAAGAAGCTTACACAACAGGTAGAGGAAAAATCACAATGAGAGGTGAAGCTGAAATAGAAGAAATGAGTGGTAATAGACAAAAAATTATTATAACATCTTTACCATATCAAGTAAATAAAGCTAAATTAGTTAAAACTATTTCAGACTTAGTAAAAGAAAAGAAAATAGAAGGTATTTCAGAAGTTAGAGATGAATCTGATAGAAAAGAAAAGACAAGAGTTGTAATTGAATTAAGAAGAGATGCAAATGCAAGAATTATATTAAATCAATTATATAAACATACTCAACTTCAAGAAACTTTTGGTGCTATTATGTTAGCATTAGTTGATGGAGAACCTAAAATATTAACATTAAGACAATGCTTAGATTGCTATATTAATTATAGAAAAGTAGTAATCTTAAGAAGAACAAAATTTGAATTAGATAAAGCATTAGCTAGAGCTCACATATTAGAGGGATTAAAAATAGCTCTTGATAATATTGATGAAGTAATTTCTATAATTCGTTCATCTTATGATAATCCAAAAGAAAGATTAATGGAAAGATTTGGTTTATCTGATATTCAAGCTCAAGCAATTTTGGACATGAGATTAAAAACATTATCTGGATTGCAAAGAGAGAAAATAGAAGAAGAATACAATGAATTAATGAAATTAATAGCTCACTTAAGAGATATATTATCAAGTGAAACTTTAGTATATGATATTATAAAAGAAGAGTTATTAGAAATTAAAGACAAATATGGTGATGATAGATTAACAAAAATTGTTGCTGCAGAAGGTGAATTCGTTGCAGAAGATTTAATTAAAGAAGAACAAACAGTAGTTGCTTTAACACACTTTGGTTATATTAAAAGAATGCCTATAGATACATATAGAAGCCAAAGAAGAGGTGGAAAAGGTATTACTGGAATTGCAACAAGAGAAGAAGATTTTGTTAAACAAATATTTACAGCTTCTACTCATGATACAATTTTATTCTTCTCAAATAAAGGTAAATTATATAAATTAAAAGGTTATGAAGTTCCAGAAGCAGGTAGAACAGCTAAAGGAACAGCAATAGTTAATTTATTAAGTTTAGACCCAGGAGAAAAAATATCTGCAGTTATACCAATTCAGAACTTTGCAGAAGGAAAATATTTGTTAATGGCAACAAAGAATGGTTTAATTAAGAAAACAGCATTAACAGAATATAATTCTTCAAGAACTACAGGATTACAAGGTATAACACTTAAAGATGATGATGAACTTATAACTGTAAGACTTACAGATGGAGAAGATAATGTTGTACTTGTTACAAGAGAAGGTATGTGTATAACATTTGATGAAAAAGATGTAAGACCAATAGGAAGAGTTGCACAAGGTGTTATAGGAATAAGACTAAGTGATGAAGATGAAGTTATAGGAATGGAATCTGTTATAGCTGGAGGAAAAGCTACATTACTTGCTATTACTGAAAATGGATTTGGTAAGAGAACTGAATTAGATGAATATAGAGTTCAAATAAGAGGTGGAAAAGGAGTTATTACTTATAAAATCACACCAAAAACAGGAAAATTAGTTGGAGTTAAAATTGCAACTGAAGAAGATGATGTAATGTTAATTACAGATACAGGTACAATTATAAGACTTCAAGTAAAAGATATTAGTGTTCTTGGAAGATCAACACAAGGTGTTACTTTAATGAGAACAAGTGATGGGGGAAAAGTTGTAAGTATAGAAACATTAACACCAGATATGGAAAATCCAGAAGAAAAATAAAAATAAAAAAATAGAAAATATTTAATTATATTTTCTATTTTTATTTTTTTATAAATTAATTAATTATTTATTATTTTTCATTTTTTATAATTAATATTTATTAAATAAAATTATTATTTTAATTAATTTAAATAATAAAATAAATTATTTTTTAAATCTTAAATCGTCTCCGAAAAAATAATAAATATTATAATAACCAGCAATTCTTGAACCAATTCTTTCTTCATAATTATTAAAAATTTCATTAATATTTAAATTTGTAGAAATAATTGTTTTTGTTATTTTATTATTTAAATTTAAAATTCTAGTATTTATAATTGTAAATAATTCACTTAATTTCATACTATTTAAACTTTCAGTTCCAAGATCATCTATAATTAATAAATCGGCCTCTAAAACAGATTTATAGAAATTATCTTGAGGATTTTTTTGTTTATTCATCTTGTAATCTATTACGGTTTCAAGTAATACCGGAGCTGTTTGATAAATAACAGTTTTTCCTTTTTTTAATAATTCTGAGGCAATACAATTTGACATAAAAGTCTTACCGTAAACCTGTTGAACCAACAAATAGTAAATTTTTGTAATCTGGATTTTCAAAATTTTCTATAAATTCAATACATTTATTTTTAATATTTGTAATATTTTTTCTTGGAGAAATATTAAATTTATATTTTGCAAAATCAACTTCATCAGAAAAAATTAATTCATTAAAATTATTAAAATTTTCTTTTTTAATATTATAAATATTTGATTTATTAAAAGAAATATTTAATAATTTTTGTTTTAGACAATTACACATTGTTGTTTTATAATTATTATCTAAAACATATCCTGTATCATTACAAATTTTACATTCATAAAAAGGTTTTAAATAATCCAAAGTTAAATTATTTTCATTTAATATTTTTTCTTTTTCTTTTTTTAAATTTTTTATTTTTTCTTCTAAATTTTCAACTGTATAAGAATTATTTGAATTATCTGAAAGTAAAGAATTATTTAATATATTTTTTGCTGTTTTAAATGCAAAACTGTTTAATTCATTATCAATTTCTTGAAGTCTAGGAATTAAACGATATAAATTATTTTTTCTTTCATCACATTCTAATTCAGCTTTTAATTTCTTTTGGTCATATTCTTTTAATAAAGAATTTAAAATATCATTAGACATTAATTATCTCCTTTTTTAATTATTAGAATTATCATCATTAGTATTATTTGCATATAAAAAGTCTAAATTGTTATATTTTCTTTGTTCATAATTAGCTTTTGATACTTGTGCTTTCATTTCTTTTAAATCTTTTGATTGTTTCTTTCTTTGTTCAATAAAAGCAGTAATTTCATCTGGTGTTTTTAAACTTCTTTCATGCCAATCTGTAATTATATTGTTTATATATTCAAAAGTTGGGTTTTGTTTAAAAGTTGTTCTTTTTAAAGCTATTTCTATAATATTCATATCATAGCCAAAATCTAAAACCCAATTTTCTATATATGCTTCTTCATATTGTGTTAAACCATTATATTTTCCTAATTTTTTAGCAATTGTATTTTTGATTTTCTTTAATTTTTCTTGTTTTTGGTCATATATATCTAAGTCATTCCATGTTTGAATTTTATTAGCTCCCCAAGCCTCAGCAACTGCTTGTACATAATTTTTATGTAATGCAGAACGGTTATAGCAATAATCAAATAAAGCAATCATAACTTGCTCATCAAAATTATATTTTCTAAACCATAAATCAATATCATTATACCATGATGGCCCCATAATTCCTTGAAAATACATATTGTTAATATGTTCAATTGCTTTTGCTCTAGATTTATTTTTAGAAATTTGTTCAACAGTTTCTTTTGATTGAGTAAGATTGGGTTTATATAAATTATTTAAAGTTGCTTCTTGTAAATCAATAATAATATAGCCTGTAGTCTTTTTTAATATTAATTTATTTTCTTCTAAAAATTTCAATCCATCATTAATTGTTTTTAAAGGTAAAGATAGTTTTTTAGACATATCATTTATTTTGATATCTTTTTTATATTTTGATAAAAATACCATATAAAAATATATTTTCATGTAATCACCTGGTAATTGAGGTAAATATTCTGCAAAGAATATATCTGGTACTACTGTTTCTGAAAATAATAATTGTTTTTCGTTTTGTTCTAATTTCATTATAAAAATCTCCTATCCTAATAAATGACATATTGTTTAACACTTTTCCAAAATTGTATCACAAAATGCAAATTTTTTAAAGTGAATTCTAAAAATATTATTTTATAAATAATAATATTTTATTTTTAATTAAAAATTTAAAAATATAAAAAATAACATAAACAATATTTTCACCATTAAATCCAAAAAGACTTAAAAGAAAAACTGGAAAACAAAAAATAATAAATAAAAATATTTTTATATTAATATTATTAAAAAATAAATTAATAAATAAAAAAATAAATAAAAACCAAATTAAATTTAAAAAAATAGTTGAATAATCTAAAAAACCAAATAATTTATTTTTAAAATTATAATTTTGTGGAAAAATAAATTTCATAAATTCACTTCCTTACTTAATTTTTGAAAAGTTATGCACATTTTGTGAAATAGTTGTGGAAACTCCACCGACTAAATCACGTACAAATGAATTTGCTTTTATAAGTGCAAATAAACCACCCACATAAATAAATTTAATAGCTAAATTTCCTGAGGAAAAATTCATTGAAAATAATATTAATAAAATTATTGATACAATAATTTGAATAAATAATAAAGAAAATAAATTTTTAATCCAGGACTTAAAGAACCAAGAAGAGGAATTTAAAGAATTTGATAATATTGCAAAAGGTGCTATTAATACAAAAACTTTAATTAAAATATATCTAAAAGAATAAGAAAAAACTAAATTTAATAAAGAAAAGCTAAGAATACTTTTTATTAAACCATCTAAAGAAAAAACATCTACAGAAGTGGTATTTACAGAAATATTAGAATTAATTGTTAAAATTAATTCTGAAAAACAAATTTCTTTATTAAATAAAGTTTCTCCTAAGTTTCTTATTGCTAAGGTTATATTTGAAAAAATATCTAAAAAATAAGTTAATAAAAAATAAGAAAAATTCATACAAATTCCACAAATAATTAATTTAATTAAAAAGCTATGAGGTTGTTCAACATTAGAAAATGTGAAATGAGAAATTAAATATTTAATTGCAAAATATAATAAAAATCCTAAAAGTAATGAATTAGCAATTAATAATATTCCATTTGAGGTTGAAGTACCAAAAATATTTTCAAAATTTTTATCTTTTAAAATATCAGAATTTATAAAAGTAATATCATCTAAAATAGAATATAAATTATTATCAATTGAACTAAATAAATTTCCTAAAATTGTATTTATTGTATCTATTATTATTTGAGTAATATTGTTTTCATTCAAATTTGAAAAAACCTCCTAACTAATTAAAGATTTTATTGCTGATAATATTAGATCAATTGCAAGAATAAATGCATATGAAAATAAGGAACCTTTAATAATTTTTTTACCTAATCTAATTCTTTCTTCATCACCAAAACTAAATTTTTTCATAAAAACACCAGTACCAACAGCGACTGCGGCAGCAGGGGTTGAAAGTTTTAACAACCAACTTTCAATGCTTTCAAAAGCAGAATTTATTTTTGAAACTAGTTTGGGTTCTCCAAAAGCAAAAGAAAAATTAAAAAATAAAATAGATAAAATAAAAAATAAAAATAAAGTATAAGAAAAATAAAATAATATTTTTTTATTTTTTTTCATATATAAAAAACTCCTTTCAAAATAAAATTATTTAAAATAAGGTATCATTTGTGTTTTTCTTGGTGGATAAATAATTAATCCATCAGATAAAAATGTAAGGGAAGTGAATGTTTCTAAATTTCTAGTAAAAAAATTTGTGTCAAAAATAAAATCAGTTTGAAAATAAGAATTATAGGATTCGGAAATATTAGAATTAAGAGAGGTTAAGCTATTAGTTATATAATTAAAATTTGTTTCTTTAGCACCTTCAGAAATTGTTGTTGATATTTTTTCTTTTTCTTCTTTTCCTAATTGTTTTTGTGCTTCTTCTATTGTAAAAATATCATCTGTTCTAAACCAAATTTTATTAACTAAATTTTGAGTAATTACTTTTACAGCAGAATCATCTTTTAATGTATTTTTTAATGAAGAATAACTTTGGGTACTAATTATATTTATACATTTAGCTTCTCTACTTAAAGAAAAGAAATCACTGTCAGTTTTTGTACAATATTTATCATATTCATCACAAATAAAAGCAGTTTTTTTAATATTATTTTTTGATAAAGAAGAAAGTATTTCAGATTGAAAATCTAATTTTAAATATGCTGCAATAATTTTAGAAAGTATAGAATATTCAGAAATATTCATATCTAGTAAAACTATTTTTCCCGAATTAATTATTTCTTCAAATCCTAAAAAATTTAATTTTTCAATTGGTGGACAAAATTTAGAATAAATATCATAATCTGAAATAAATGTATTTGTTATTCTTGTAATTTCTGAAATTAAAATACCTTTTGTTCTAGAATCTAAATTTTCAAATTCTTTTTGAAAAAAATCGAGACTTGCATTTAATTCATATATTTGTTTTAAATTTAATTTTGAAGATGTAAATAAATTTCTAATAATATTTATTTTTTCTTTATAATAATTTGGAATTGTTATTAATTTATGTAATTCTAAAAATGTAACATACCCATTATTATATAATCTGCAAAGTTTAATTGCTTCAGAAATTACTTGTTCTGCTTTGTCTAACCAATATGATTCTGAATTATTTTCTGAAAATAATGTTAAAATAGTTTTTATTCTATTTGCTAAAACTTGAGGTTTTAAATTAGGCTTGTGCAGAGGATTAAAATAAATATTAGAAGATAAACCAATAATTAATAAATCATTTTCTAAATTATATTTTTTTGCAAATTTTTTTATTTGATTAGAATAATTGCCTTTTACATCTAAAATTAACATAGAAATTTTATCATTTGGATTTTTATTATTATATTCCATTAATTGTTTAGTAAATGGGTACATAGCAGAAGATGTTTTTCCAGAGCCAATGGTACCAGTTATTAAAAAATTTTGATATAAACCAGATTCGGGAATAATTATTTTTTCTTTTGTATTAAAATCATTTCCAATAAATAAATGTAATTTATTTATATCATATTTATTATTATTTTTTTTGGGAATATTTTTTTTATTAAATAAATTAAAAATAAATTTATTATAAAAAGAATTTAAAATAATTATATTCGAAAAAATATATGTAAATAAAAATAAAATTTTAATATATTTCCATAATAAAGGATTTTTTGAGCAAATATCAAATGGGTGAATTCCATATGGAATAATAATTTCTGTTGCGATAAAAATTGGATAAAATTTTTTAATTGACCAATATATAGAAATTAATAAAAATAAAATAATAAAAAATAATTTTCTTTTTTTATTATAAATTTAAAAGACCTCCTTGTTATTATTTTTTTTGATTTTTAATTTGGAACCTTGAATTGTGTGAAAAAATTTTATTTCAAAAAACATATAAAATGAATATAATGTGATAAAAAGATTAATAATAAAAATGATAAAAAATAAATTGATTAGGTTATAAATAATATCACCACCTTACAATTTTTATTATAATACAACAAATTTTAAGATTTGTCTATACTTTTAATGAAATTTATGGTAAAATTAAAAAGATGATATTAAAAGGAGGGAAAAGGTAATGGAATTTGATAAAGACACTACAATAGGTGAAATTTTAGAAAAAGCACCAGAAAAAGCAGAAATTTTATTAGAAATTGGTATGCATTGTTTAGGATGTCCAGCTTCACAAATGGAAACATTAGAAGAAGCTTGTGGTGTACATGGTATAGATGTACAAGAAGTTATAGCAAAATTAAACGCATAGGTTAGTATATTTGTCAAAAAATAACAAAATTTTAAAAAAATTTAAATTTTTTTGATAAATGTATTGACATATCAAAAAAAATGGTGTAATATATAAAAGCGTTCTGAGTTGAACTTAGAACAAAGAAACGGGCTATTAGCTCAGGTGGTAGAGCACTTGACTTTTAATCAAGTTGTCCCGCGTTCGAGTCGCGGATAGCTCACCAAAAAGAACTAAATAATCTAATCATTATTTAGTTCTTTATTATAATAAGGCCCCTTGGTCAAGCGGTTAAGACATCGCCCTTTTCCCGTAGGGGTCACCAAGAATGCCACTTTAGCTCAGTTGGCCAGAGCACCGCACTTGTAATGCGGGGGTCCTCAGTTCGAATCTGAGAAGTGGCTCCACAATTGTCAGTAGTTTTGCATAAGCTTAATTACTGGCTTTTTTATATTAATTTAATAAGGTGATTTTATGAATAAAATAGTAATAGTAACAGGAGCATCAAGAGGAATAGGAAGAGAAATAGCGAAAAAATTAGCAATAAAAGGCTATACAGTTGTTGCAAATTATAACAAATCTGAAAACCAAATAAAAGAATTACAAAAAGAATTATTAGAAAGAAATGTAAATATAGATATTTTTAAAGCAGACATATCAAAAAGAAGTGAAGCAAAAGAATTAGTAAAATATGTGCTTGAAAAATATAATAAAATTGATATTCTAATAAATAATGCAGGAATATCACAAATAAAAGAATTTACACAAATAACTGATGAAGATTGGAATAATATGATTAATGTAAATTTAAATTCTGTTTTTTATATGACACAAGAAGTTATACCAAATATGATACATAATAAAAAAGGTTGTATAATAAATATGTCATCAATATGGGGGCAAATAGGAGCTTCTTGCGAATCACACTACAGTGTTAGTAAAGCAGGAATTGATGCAATGACAAAATCTCTAGCAAAAGAGTTAGGACCATCAAATATAAGAGTTAATTCAATTGCTCCAGGAATAATTGATACTGAAATGAATAAACATTTAAGATTAGAAGAGCTAGAATATATAAAAGAAGAAATTCCTCTTCAAAGAATAGGAAAAGTAAATGATATTGAAAAATGTGTAGAATGGTTAATTGAAGATGATTATATAACAGGACAAATTATTTCTATAAATGGAGGATGGTCAATATAAAACAAAAAAGAGTATTGAAAAAATACTCTTTTTTTTATATATGATTAATTTTCACTTGTTCTTCTTCTATAATTTCCAGAAATTATTTTAGGGAAATATGTAATAATTTTATAAACAGCTAAACGAATTTTTTTGCTCCATAAATAAGATTTTCTTAATTTTCTAGCAGAACCTAAAGAAACTGGTTCATCATCTAATACTAATAGTTCTGTTTGTTTTTTCTCTAAATTGAAGATATAATTTTTGGCTTCATTATTATCCCATTCGTTATTATTATTTCTAAAACAGAAATTAAATGTTTCTCCTTCACATAAATGTATTTCTGCTTGAAATCCTAATTCTGTTTTTTCCATTTTCAAATCATTTATGTTGTCCCAGTTAAGTCCAAAGCCATAATGAATAAAAACTTCTTCAGAATTGTCTTGAAAAAATTTTCCTGTATATGAGATTTTTACATCTGTATTTTCTATTAATTTATCTGTATTAAAAAATATATTTTTTGTTAACTCCATTATAATATCTCCTTATTTATCTTTTGCTTCCAACATTATAATATTAAATTAAATATTGTTCAAGTATTTTTTGAAAATTTTGCAAAATTTTTTTGAAAAATGTAATATTTTAAATATAATATTTTTAATTCAAACATATTTTAAATATTTTTGAATATAAATTTATAAAAACTAATAGTAAGTTAGAAAAAATATTGTCAAAAAATTAATAATATGGTAGTATAAATATAGATGATAAAAGGAGAAAAAAAGTTATGGAAGAAACAAATTTAAAAGAAAAAGAAACTGAAGAGAAAATGAAAAATACAGATGGAAACAATAAAGAAATAAAAGTGAAAGAAAGCAATAAAAAGAAAAAAATAATAATATTGGCTGTTATAATTTCGATTATACTTGTTGCTATATTAGCTTTATCTACGGTATTTGCTATTATGAATATTAATAATGATAAAATCGTAAGTGGAGTTAAAATTAAAGGAATAGATGTTTCAGGATTAACAGAAAACGAGGCTAAGAGTAAAATAGAATTAATTTATCAAGAAAAAAATAGTAGAGATATTGAATTAAAATATGAAGATTATGAAGCAAGCATAAATTCTGAATTATTAGAAATAAATTATGAAATAGAAAATGCCGTAAAAGAAGCTATTTCTGTGGGAAAATCAAATAATATATTTGTTAATAATTATAATATTTTTTTTGCTCTAATAGGAAAAAAAGATATTAATGTGAATATGTCAATAAATGAAGAAAATGCTAAACAAAAAATAGAAGATATTGGAACAAATCTTCCAGGAGCATTGGAAGAACCAGATTACTATATAGAAGAAAGTAATTTAATAATAACAAAAGGTAAAGAGGGTATAAAAATTGATACAGAAAATCTTTTACAAAAAATAAAAGATAAATTAGGAAATATAAACGAAACAAACGATATTATAGAAATACCTGTAATAAACGAAAAGCCTCAAGATATCGATATTCAAAAAATACATGACGAAATATATAAAGAAGTACAAGATGCTTATTATACAAAAGATCCTTTCACAATTCATCCAGAAGTTGAAGGAATAGATTTTAATGTAGAAGATGCTAAAAATATAATTTCAGCAGAAGATAAGGAAGAATACACAATCCCATTAACAATAACAAAGCCAAAAGTTACAACAGCTCAAATTGGTTCAGAGGCTTTTCCTGATGTATTAGCAACTTTTACAACTAGATATGATGCCAGTAATACAGATAGAACTACAAATTTAAGAATAGCTTGTCAAAAGCTTAATGAAAAAGTAGTATTGGCAGGAGATACATTTTCATATAATCAAACTTTAGGAGAGAGAACTGTTGCAGCAGGATACAAAAATGGAAAAATATATGAAAATGGAGAAGTTGTAGATGGAATTGGTGGAGGAATTTGCCAAATATCATCTACATTGTATAATGCAGTTTTAATGGCAAACATGAAAGTAACAGAAAGAAGAAATCATCAATTTGTAACATCATATGTTCCAGCAGGAAGAGATGCAACTGTTGTTTATGGATTAACAGATTTTAAATTTAAAAATACAAGAACATATGCTATAAAAATAAAAGCAGGTGTTTCAAATGGAATTGCAACAATATCAATATATGGTATAAAAGAAGAAAATGAGTATACAACTTCTTTTGAAAGAAAAACAATTTCTTCAATACCATTTACTGTAAAATATGTTGATGATGCGACATTAAGTACGGGAACTGAAAAGGTTAAACAAAAAGGTGCAAATGGATTAATATCAGAAACTTATATGATAAAAAGTTTGAATGGAAAAGTGGTTTCAAGAGAATTGCTTTCAAGAGATACATATAGTGCAATGCAAAAAATAATATTAAAAGGAACTAAAGGGGTAGCAAACAATACTACTAATAATAATTCAAATACAAATAATAATAATAAAAATGATACAACAACAGTGAATACAAAACCAGCAAGTGATAATAAAACTAATGAAAGTAATGAAATAAAGAATGAAACATCAAAACCAACTAATACTACAAATAAACAAAAAGAAAGTAATGTAGTTGGAAATAAAACTAATTAAAATAAAAAAGATTATCAATAGATAATCTTTTTTATTTTAATCTAACATATCTTTCTTTTTTAACCACCATGTAACCACTAAAGTCAAAATAGCTGATATTGCAATCATAATAACAAATCCTAATTTACTATCCTGAAATGGTAAATTAACATTCATTCCCCAAAAACTAGATATCATTGTTGGAATTGCTAAAACAATTGTAATAGAAGTCAAAAATTTCATAACACCATTTAAGTTATTAGAAATAATTGATGCATAAGCCTCCATAGTTCCATTCAAAATATCACTATATATTTTAGCCATTTCTATAGCTTGTTTGTTTTCAGTAATAGCATCTTCTAGTATATCTTCATCATCTTCATACAATTTAATGATTTTTCCTCTTAAAGTTCTTTCCATAACAAGCTCATTTGATTTTAATGATGTAGTAAAATAAACCAAACTCTTTTCCAAACTTAATAATTTTAATAATTCTTTATTTTTCATTGAATTTTTTAAAATATATTCTGCAATTTCAGTTTCTTTATTTATTAACTTTAAATAACTTAAATAATAAGATGAATTTAAATATAATATTTGGAATATTAATTTTGATTTTTTATATGTTTGAAAATCTTTAATTTTTCTTTTTTCAAAATCTTCTATTACTTTATTTTTTCTTAGGGATACTGTAATGAAAAAGTCATCTCTAACAACAATCATTCCTAATGGCATTGTAGTATATACATCATTTTCTTCATTTTTTTCCACTATAGGAACATCAACTACAAATAAAGTTGTACCATCATCTTCTTCTCTATCAATTCTGGCTTTTTCTTCAAAGTCTAAAGCATCTCTAATGAAATCTTCTTGAATATTTGTACTTTCACATACTTTTTTTATTTCTTGTTCCGATGGGTTTACTAAATTAATCCAACTACCTTTTTTAAATTCTTTTATTTCTTCTAATTTATTTGTTTCTATATCTGTATTATATATTTTTAGCATTTTTCCCACCTCTTTTTTATTATTCTATTTATTTTAACCTTTTATTTAGCAGTTGTCAATGAAATTTAACTAATTTACATAATTTTGTTTTGCGTTTAATTTGTTTAAAAACTATTGACATCACTATTAAAAAATAATATAATTAGAAAGTAGTTTTGCACCATTAGCTCAGCTGGTAGAGCAGCAGACTCTTAATCTGAAGGTCCTCGGTTCGAAACCGAGATGGTGCACCAAAATTAAAAAACTAGCAGTTACTTGCTAGTTTTTTAATTTAGTTCATCACCTAAAATGCTTTTAATTTTTTCTAATTGTTTTTTTAGATTATTGTAAACAGTAGAATTAATTGAAGTGTTTTTTCCTTCTTCATAATCTTTTATAGTTTTTTCTATATCAAGTATTTTAAATTTATGTGTAGATACATTTGTGTTTTTATACATATAAATTGGAACGTAATTAACTTTATCTATAGAAATTTTACCATCAGAATTTTTAGTAATTGTTAAATTTAAAATTGCTGAATCCCTAGTAATTTCATCCCTTTGATCTGCTGTAAAATTGCCCAAAGCATAAACGACAAAAACATCTTTAGTAGTACCATCTTGTAAAGTAATTGTTTTCTTTTCCATTGGCTCCAATACATGAGGATGATTTCCAAGAATTACATCAACACCATTTTCAAAAAGAAAATTAGCTAAATATTTTTGCTCAGAATTAGCAGTTGTTCTATATTCAGTGCCCCAATGCATACAAGCAACTATCATATCAACATTTTGTTCTTTTGCTTGATTAATTTGTTTTTTTATAAAATCTTTATCAATAAGATTTACACAAAATTCTTTACCAGATGGAAGTGGAATTCCATTTGTACCATATGTATAATTTATAAAGGCAATTTTAACACCTTTAACATCTTTAATTAATATTTTTTCTTGATCTTCAGCAGTTTTATAAGTTCCTAAATGAGAAAGACCAATATTATTAAACACATCAATTGTTCTGCATAAACCAGTGTAGCCGTAATCTAAAGCATGATTTCCAGCAAGTGAAACAACATCAACACCAATATCTTTGAGTGCTGTTGCCAAACTATCTGGAGTATTAAATGTTGGGTAATTACTGTATCCCTTTTCTTTTCCTGCAAATGTAGTTTCAAGGCTTCCAATAGTTATATCAGATGATAAAGTATAATTTTTTATATCTTCATAAACATAAGAAAAATCATATTCATCTGTTTTAGAATTATAGGCATCCCAATATTGAGTATTGTGACATAAAGTATCTCCTAATGAGGTAAGAGTAAAAGTTATTGGTTCTGCTGTATCTTGTTTTGTGTTTTTATTTGATAAAGTAGTTTCAGCAGAGTTATTTTCAGTATTTATATTTGTTCTTAAATTTTTATTAAATTTATTTAAAATAAATATAAAAAAAATAAATAAAATAATAAATAAAATTAACAATAATTTTTTATTGCCTTTTTTAGTATGTTTCATATATATTAATCCCCTTTTTAAATAATTTATAATATAAAATTATCACAAAAAAGAATAATTTTCAATAACAATACATATAATAATATCGAAAATTTAAGTGAAATTGGAGGGAAAATATGAAGGTAATAGATAAAATTGCATTAGTACTTATTATAATAGGTGCAATCAACTGGGGATTAATAGGATTTTTTAAATTTAATTTAGTCGATACTATTTTTGGAAGTATGACAGTTTTAACAAGAATAATTTATGCATTAGTTGGTATTTCTGGATTATGGGGAATTAAATTATTATTTGATGACTAAAAACTCTGATGTGGCAAGGTCACACCAGAGTTTTTTTGTGTAAAAATTTGAAATTATTTCCAAAAGATGTTATACTATAACAGATATAAAAAGAGAAAACAAATTTAGGAGGAATAAAATGTTAAGTGCAAATGGAGTAACCGTAAGATTTGGTAAAAGAGTTCTATTTGAAGATGTGAATATAAAATTTGGAAAAGGAAATTGTTATGGTATTATAGGAGCAAATGGTGCTGGAAAATCAACATTTCTAAAAGTATTATCAGGAGAAATAGAACCTAGCAAAGGTGATGTAAGCTTAGAAAAAGGAGAAAGACTATCAGTTCTAAAACAAGATCACTTTGCATATGAAGAAAACACTGTTATAGATACAGTAATGATGGGAAATAAAGAACTATATGATATAATGAAACAAAAAGAAGAAATTTATGCAAAACCAGATTTTTCAGAAGAAGATGGAATGAAAGCTGCAAAACTAGAAGAAAGATTTGCGGAATTAGATGGTTGGAATGCAGAGTCTGATGCAGCAATGCTTTTAAATGATTTAGGAATAGTTCCAGAAAATCATTATAAATGTATGAAGGAAATAGAAGCAAGAGAAAAAGTAAAAGTATTATTAGCTCAAAGTTTGTTTGGAAATCCAGATGTTTTATTATTAGATGAGCCCACAAACGACTTAGATTTAAAAAGCATAAATTGGTTACAAGAATTTTTAATAAATTTTGAAAATACAGTTATTGTAGTATCACACGATAGATATTTCTTAAATAAAGTTTGTACACATATTGCAGATGTTGATTTTGGAAAAATTAAAGTTTATCCAGGAAACTACGATTTCTGGTATGAATCAAGTCAATTAGCTTTAAAACAAATGAGAGAACAAAATAAAAAGAAAGAAGAAAAAATCAAAGAATTACAAGACTTTATTGCAAGGTTTAGTGCTAATGCTTCTAAATCTAAACAAGCTACATCAAGAAAGAAAACACTTGAAAAAATTGAATTAGATGAAATAAAACCATCAAATAGAAAATACCCATATGTAGACTTTAAACCAGATAGAGAGCCAGGAAAAGAAATATTACAAGTAAAAAATATTTCAAAAACATATGAGGGTGTAAAAGTATTAGACAATGTATCATTTACTGTAAAACAAGATGATAAAATTGCATTTTTAGCAGATAATGAAATTGCAAAAACTATTTTATTCCAAATAATTGCTGGTGAATTAGAACCAGATGAGGGAGAATTAGTATGGGGAACAACAATAACAAAATCTTATTTCCCTAAAGACAATAATTATTTATTTGAAACAGATGAAAATATAACAGAATGGCTTAGAAAATATTCAAAAGACCCAGATGAAACATATGTAAGAGGATTTTTAGGAAGAATGTTATTCTCCGGAGATGAAGCTTTAAAACAAGTAAAAGTTTTATCAGGAGGAGAAAAAGTTAGATGTGTTCTTTCAAAAATGATGCTCTCAGGAGCAAATTTCTTAATTTTTGATGAACCTACAAACCATTTAGATATGGAAAGTATTACTTCAGTAAACGAAGGAATGAAAAAATTTATAGGAAATATTTTATTTACATCACATGACCACGAATTAACTCAAACTGTTGCAAATAGAATTATTGATATTAAAGCAGATGGAAATGTAATTGATAGAGAAGTTACATATAATGAATATTTAGGAATTGAATAAAAAAATAGAGAAGTAAAATTCTCTATTTTTTTTATAATTAATCTTATTTAATTGTTTCGTCATCATCTTTTGATGGTTCTTCAACTATAGCTTCAACTTTTTGAGTGTTTCCACTAACATATTTGTAGAAAGTTATAACAGCAAATTGCATATATGGAGCAAGCCATAATATACCAATTCCAAATGTAAATGCTGATAAAATTGCCCATCCAATAAATGAAAGTTGTAAGTAGAATAATTTAGCACGATTACCTTGCATTAATTCTTCACTTTTTAAAACAGCATCTTTTGCAGACATATCAGGATTTTCTACTGCTACTAAATAAGCTAATTGGTAGTAGAAAGATTTTGTTATAGCCCAAATCATAGATGCTATTAGAAGAATAAATCCAACAACTGTTAAAAGTGTAAAACCTGCTGATGCACTAGATGATGAAAACATTGTTGATGTAACTGCTCCAGCTGTTCCTACAATAAGAATTATATAGGCAACTACAACTAAAATTATAGGTACTATCATTTTAAAAACTGTTTGTAATGTTATTCCCCAAGATTTTTTAAAATTGCTAAAACCTAATTCTAAAAAGTCAAAAGATTTTACTTCTTCATCATTATAAACTTTAAAAAGTGTAATAATAAGACCGAATCCTAAAGGTATTTCAATTACAGCATTAATAATTGAAAATAATCCTTTTGTAGAATCTGGGAAAAATCCTTCTACAAAATTAATTACGAAAAATACTGCGAAATATGCTAAAATAATTAAAGCTGTTTTTCCCCACTTTCCAGCTAATTTTCTACGAGCTTCTGTTCTGAAATCTGATGAAATCATTTCAATTCCCCCTTTTATTTTATTTGATTTTATGATATATTAAACAATATAAAAAGTCAATAAAGAAACAGAAAAAACGACAAAAATCGAAAATTATATTGACTTATTATAATAGTAATTTGTTATAATAAATATATTCGTAACAATATAAAAAATTCAAAAAAGGAAGGAAATTAATATGGACAAAATTGTAAAAACAATAGCTGAAGAGTTAGGCATCAAACCATCACAAGTAGAAAATACTATTAAATTGATTGATGAAGGAAATACTATACCATTTATAGCACGTTATAGAAAAGAAGTAACAGGTGGTTTAAGTGATGAGATTTTAAGAAATTTAGGGGAAAGATTAACTTATTTAAGAAATTTAGAAACTAGAAAAGAGGAAATTGTAAAATCTATTGAGGAACAAGGAAAGTTAACTGATGAAATATTACAAGCAGTAGCAATAGCTAAAACTTTGGCAGAAGTAGAAGATATTTATAGACCTTATAAACAAAAAAAGAAAACAAGAGCAACAGTAGCAAAAGCAAAAGGATTAGAACCATTAGCTGAAATTATTTTAGAACAAAAAGAGAAAAAAGATATAAATGAAATTGCAAAAGAATTTGTAAATATTGAAAAATTAAGTGAAGAAGATAAGAAAAATAAAGACAAAGTTGTTGCAAATGAAGAAGAAGCAATTCAAGGCGCATTAGATATTATTGCAGAAAATATATCTGATAATGCAAAATATAGAAAAGAAATAAAAAGAATTTGCTATAGAGAAGCATTGATAGTAACAAAAGCTAGCAAAGAAGAGCAATCTAATTATGAAATGTATTATGATTATCAAGAGGCTTTAAAATTTATTCCAAGCCACAGAATATTAGCAATCAATAGGGGAGAAAAAGAGGAATTTTTAAAAGTAAAAATAGAAAAGCCAGAAGATAAAATATTATTATATATGGAAAAAGATATAATAAAAGGTGAAACACAATTTACACAAATGTTAAAAGACACAATATTAGATGCTTTTAAAAGATTAATAGAACCATCTATAGACAGAGAAATTCGTTCAGACTTAACAGAAAAGGCAGAAGAAAAAGCCATAAAAGTTTTTGGAAAAAATGCAAAACAATTACTTTTAGGAGCTCCTATTAAAGGAAAAACAGTTATGGGATTTGACCCAGCATATAGAACTGGATGTAAAATTGCTGTTATTGATGAAACTGGAAAAGTATTAGATTATACAACAGTATATCCAACAGAACCACAAAATGATGTAGTTGGAGCAAAAAAAGAATTATTAAAATTAATAGAAAAAGATAAAGTTGACATGATTGCAATAGGAAATGGTACTGCATCAAGAGAATCAGAAATGTTTGTAGCAGATATGATAAAAGATACAGAAAGACCAGTTCATTATGTAATAGTAAGTGAAGCAGGAGCATCTGTTTATTCAGCATCAAAATTAGCAACAGAAGAATACCCAGATATAAATGTTTCTATAAGAGGAGCAATTTCAATAGCTAGAAGATTACAAGATCCACTTGCAGAACTTGTAAAGATAGATCCAAAAGCAATAGGTGTAGGACAATACCAACACGATGTTAATCAAAAGAATTTAGCAGAGAGTTTAACAGGTGTTGTAGAAGACAGTGTTAATAAAGTTGGAGTTGATGTTAATACTGCAACACCATCACTTTTAGCATATGTTTCTGGAATTAATAATACAATTGCAAAAAATATTGTAAAATATAGAGATGAAAACGGAAAATTAAAAGAAAGAAAAGAACTTTTAAAAGTTCCTAAGCTAGGTAAAGTTGCATTTGAGCAATGTGCAGGTTTCTTAAGAATAATTGATGGGAAAAATCCATTAGAAATTACTGCGGTTCACCCAGAAAGTTATGAAGCAACAGAAAAATTATTAAAAAATTTAGGATTTGATAAAGAAGATTTAAGGGATAGAATAAAAACAGATGAGTTGAGACAAAAATTAAAGACAGTAGATGTTACAAAAATGGCTAAAGAATTAGAAATAGGGGAGATGACATTAAAAGATATTATAGAAGAATTAAGTAAGCCAGGAAGAGATCCTCGTGAAGATATGCCTAAGCCAATACTACGTCAAGATGTATTAAAGTTAGAAGATTTACAAGAAGGAATGATATTAACAGGAACAGTTAGAAATGTTATAGATTTTGGAGCATTTGTTGATATTGGTGTTAAATATGATGGTTTAGTACATATATCAGAAATGAGTGATAAATTTATAAAAAATCCATCAGATTTAGTTTCTGTAGGAGATATTGTAAAGGTAAAAGTTATTAAAATTGATAGAGAAAGAAAAAAAGTTGGATTATCAATGAAGGTATAAAAAGTGAAACAAGGATGACTTATAAAAAAGGTCATCCTTATTTTTAACTTTTATATTTTTCTTGAATTTCTTTAATTTCATCATAATGATTTTTTAATATATCTAAAAATACATCATCTAATGCTGGATCAAATTGAGTACCTTTGCATCTTTCGAATTCAGCTATTACAACATCTAAAGGCAAAGCATCTCTATAAGTTCTTTTTGAAGTCATTGCATCAAAAGTATCAGCAATTGCTGCAATTCTTGCAAAATAAGGTATTTCTTCACCTTTTAATCTTCCTGGGTAGCCATTGCCATCATATTTTTCATGATGATGTTTAACTATTGGAATAATATCTTGGAAAATTGTTGCAGTTGAAAGTATATGTGCACCAATAGATGGATGATTCTTAATTTCAGAATATTCATCATCAGTTAATTTTGATTCTTTTCTAAGAATTGCATCAGGTACACCGATTTTTCCGATATCATGGAATAATCCACCGATTTGAAGTGTTTTTAAATCAGCATCAGATAATCCTAAATGTTTTCCAATTAAAACAGAATATTCTGCAACTCTGTCTGAATGACCTCTTGTATAAGGGTCTTTTGCTTCAACTGTATATCTTAAAGTTTGGATACTTTCAAGATATGCTTGTTCTAATTTTTCGTATGTTTCTGACAATTGAGAATTTATATTTTTTATTTCATTCATTTGAGCAATTGATTTTATACCAGATTCTATTAATAATAACAATTGATCAAATTTATCACTTTTTTCACAATAACCCTGAATATCTAATCTTCTTATAGTTTCCAATGGTGGAGCTAAGTCCTTATGACCAGTAAGTAACAAAATATATAACTCTTTATCAAATTTTCTAATTTCTTCTACAACTTGATCTCCATGAAGAGGAGTCATAATAAAGTCCAAGATTAACATGTCAAAATGTTCAGTTTTGACTTTTTCAATAGCTTCTAATGGGTCTGTAACACCTGTAAAATTGTAACCAGACCTCTTTAAAAAGATTGATAAAGAATCTATAATTCCTTCTTCATCATCGACAGCAAGTATTTTATATTGCGCATTCGCTTTTTCTTCTTCTGTTTGTAAATTTTGTAATCCTTTTCTCATCTAATCACCTCTGTGGTTACTATAATATATTTAATTGTGAAATCATTATATTAATAAATTTAATAAAAATCAAGTGTTTTAAATAAAATAAACAACAAAATATTATTAATTTTGTTGTTTATAAAATACCTTATAATGGTAATGTTATATTAAAAGTTGTACCTTTATTTGCTTCTGATTCAAATGTGATATCTCCGTTAAAATGAGCTTTTATTGTTGAATATGACATATATAATCCTAAACCAGTACCGTTTTTTCCTTTTGTTGTAATCATTTCTTTAAATAACTTATTCTTAACCTTTTCTGGTAATCCAGAGCCATAGTCTTTAACTGAAATAATTAGATTATTATTTTGTTTTTCTAATATTAAATCTATATTTTCTCCTTCTTTACCATTATATGCTTGAATTGCATTTGAAATCATATTGTTGATGACTTGTACCAAACTATTTACATCACCATTTATTGTTGTTTTACTATCTACATTCATATGAATATTTAAATATACAACTGCACTTTTTAATTCGTGTTTCATTAAAATATTAACTCTTTTAACAAGTTCATCTAAATCAAATGAGACATTTTCTGTTTCTGATAGTGTAACAGCTTGTCCTTTTACTGCTGTTATGATATCAGACATATATTCAGTGTATTCTTTTATTTTTTCAATCCATGAGAACATATCTTTTGCTATGTCATGGTGGTCTTGGCTATTTACTTCTGGGTCATCTATTGATGAATCATATTCTTTTACCAAGTCTGTTAATCCTTCAGCTGCACCTGATATTGACATTATTGGTGTTTTTAGGTTGTGTGCTATTCCTCCAATTAGTTGTCCTAATGATGATAGTCTTTCACTTTCCATTAGGGTTTCTTGGGCATCTTTTATTTTTTGCATATCTTCTATATGTTGTGTTATGTCTTTAAATAGTATTAGTGTTCCTAAAGATGTGCCTTCTGATAATATTGAGTTTATTTCTATGTGAAAGTGTTTTTTTGTTTTTTTTATGTATAAGTCAAATGATACAGTTTTTTCTGAGTTTTTGACTTTTGGTAATGCCTTTTTTATTTCTTTTAAATTTAAATATAGGTCGTGTTCTTTTAGAAAGTCTTCAAAGTTTTGCCCTCTTAAGTCTTTTGATGTCTTGATGTGGAATGATGTTAAGAAGGTTTGGTTAAAGTCTGTTATGGTTCCTTCATCATTTATTACTATGTAGCTATCTGAAATTCTATCTACTATTTTTTGGATTGCTATTGGAGCAATACTTAAAAAATTAAATTTTAATATAGAAATAGCAAAAAATAATATTCCTACTGTAAAAGATATTGGAGTAACAAATACTGTTATATCAATTATTCCAAAATAACCAAGCAAATTAACTAATAATGGAATAGATATTCCAATAAGAATTAAAAGAGATTGCTTGGAAAAGAATCCAGAATTCTTTTTGGATGCATTAAGAATAATTGCCATACTTATAAATAATAGACCATATGTATAAATAGTATGAACAGTAAAGTATATTCCATATGTTTGCTCACTTAAATTTAATGAGTAGTTTTTATAAAATAAATGATGGTAATTATTTGTCCAAACCATAATTAAAGTTAAAATAGGAATAATAAATAATAATAAATAGGATTTTTTAAAGTATATTTTTGTTTTTGTAAAAATAAGAGCTGTAAAAAAAAGACAAACTGGTAAAAAGCAAGTTCCTATATATATGAAATTTTCAAATGGACTTGGGTCCATTTGAAAATATTTATAACATACATTTTGCACAAGTACACCTATATCTAAAATTAATGCACAAAATAATACAGAAGAAAATGAAATTTGTAATTGTGTTAATGGTTTTTTTCTAAGTATAAAATTAAGTATAAATATTAATAAAAATGTAGATATTAATAATAATATAAATGATAAGTTAATTGTTTGCATAATTATAACCTCCATATAATTTATTTAATAAAACCGATTTTTCTAAAATAATTCATATATTTAATAATATAGTCTTTATCAATATCTTTCCAGTAAAAACCGAGTTTATTTAAATATTTTTCTGAAAAATCAAAATTGATTCTTATATTTGAAGTATATATTAAATTCATATTAGAATCAATATCGTGAATTATTCCAGATAAAGTGTCTTTTTTTGAATCATCATTTAAAATTCCATTTAAAATTTTAGACATTAATTCATCAGTTACAGCTGTTAATGTTATATTCATATTTTTTAAGCATTTTATTAAAAGTTTTATAGGCATTAATTTTGAATTATAAATATGAAAAACATTACAGAAACTGTTATATTCTAATATTTTTATTACAGCATCAGCACATAAGTCAACAGGACTTAATTCTAATGAGTGTGGTAATAAATAATCAGGAAAAGCTCCAATTTCAATAAATGATTTTAATCTTTTAGCAAATGCATTTTCTTCAACATTTTGTTGAAATAAGCCATCTGAATAACGGTTAGTTATATTTCCCATTCTTAAAATTTGAGCATCTAAACCATCATATATTGCTTCTAAGACTATTAATTCTGCTTTGTATTTACTAACAGTATAAACACCAGATATATTTTGATTAATATATAAAGATGTTTCTTTAAATATTTTTTTATTATTGATATTTTCAGGAGTTTCTATTATTGTTTCATCTTTTTCACCATTTCCAGAGACACTAATTGTTGATATATGTATTAATCTTTTTGATTCTAATTTACAAAAATCTACAACATTTTGTGTTCCAATAACATTTATAGAGTTAAATAATTCAGCATTTCCAAAATGTTTTACAAGTGCTCCAGCATTAATAACTGTTGAAATAGATGCTTTAAGAAGATTATAATCATTAGTATTTAAATCTAAATTTTTTTGAGTTATATCTCCCTCAATAACTTTAATTCTGTTTTTATAGGTATTCCAATAATTTTCTCCAAAGTAGAAAATTATTTTTTTAAATAATCTATTTAAAGGATCTATATTATCTTTTCTTCTAACTAAACAATATGCTATACCAGATTCATTTTTTAGGAAAGAATCTAATATATGAATTCCAAGATATCCAGTAGAACCAATTAATAAAATATTTTTTACATCATATTTACTTATAGTTGATATATTTTCTAATTTATTTCTTTCTAACACAGAGTTAATCTTTGAATAGTCATAATTTGCCATAAAAGAATTATCAATAACTGTTTCAGTATGTTTTAGTGAAGATAATTCTTTAATTGTAGGATGTGCAAAAATATCAGAGTATTCAAAATTAAAATTATATTTTAAGGCTTCAATTTGCATTTTTATTGCTGAAATAGAATCTCCACCTATATCAAAGAAATCATCTGTTAAAGAAATATTATCTAATTTTAGTATGTTCTTCCAAATTTGTAATAACTTCATTTCATCTGATGAAAAATTATCAGGATTTTCTTCCTTAAAGTTATTATCTTTTAAAGTTGGTATTGGTAATGCTTTTCTATCAATTTTTCTATTTATTGTATATGGCATTTTATCTAAATGTACTATGTAGCTAGGAACCATATAATGAGGTAAAAATTTTTTTAGATAATTTTTTACATCTAGTTCATTTACATCAATAGATCCATCTGTCACATAATAACCACATAGGAATTCGTTGTTATCTATAGAAAATTTATTAACTACAGATGCAGATACTCCAGGAACTTGTTCGATTTTATTTTCTATTTCGCCTAATTCTATTCTTAAACCACGTAATTTTATTTGATGGTCAACTCTGCCCAAACATTGAACTTTTCCATCAAAGGTCCATCTACCAATATCTCCTGATTTATACATTTTTCCATTTCCAAATTTATTTGGAAGAAATCTTTGTTGAGTAAGTTCTGGATTACCTAAATATCCCATTCCAACTTGTATACCAGATATATAAATTTCGCCAACAACCCCAATTGGAAGAGGCTCTAAATTATTATCAAGAATATGAATTTGGGTATTCATAATAGGGGGACCTGTTGTAATTTCAGTTTCACCATTTAAATTTTGAACGTTTGATAATACAGTGATTTCACTAGGCCCATATATATTAAATACAGTTATATCATCTGCTAAGGCTTTTAAATCTTTAACAAATTTTTCGGGTAAAGGTTCTCCTCCAAATACCATATTTTTAACTAAATATAAAGATGAATCAGGTTCTCTATTATCATATAAAATTTTCATAAGACTTGGTGTTACAGTCATAACATCAGTATTGTATTTTTTTATAAGCTTATCAAGTAATTTTGGATTTCTATGTTCAGCATTATTAGCCATAACTATTCTTTGACCATGTGTTAAAGAAACTATTATTTCATATACAAATATGTCAAATGGTGTTGATGTAACAGAAAGAAGTGTATGGACTTTTCCATCATGAAGATAGTCTAAGGCTTTAGTCATTGCTTTTGCCATATTTGTAAGTCCAACTTGATTTAGCATTACACCTTTTGGTATACCAGTAGATCCAGATGTGTAAATGATATAAGATAAATCTTGCATATTTATATTAATTTTAGGTCTATCAAAATTATCATCATATATAGGATTATCTTGTAAATCTATTTCAACACAATTAGGAATTTCTTTTACTTTATCTTTTAGTGATTTTTGAGTAAGTACATATTGAGTTTTACTACTTTCAATATAATATTTAGTTCTATCAATAGGATAAGTAGGGTCAATATTTAAAAATGCACCACCGGCTTTAAGAATTGCAACCATTGCTACAATTGTTTCAAAAGAGCGGTTTGTCATTATACATATAATATCGTTGGCTTTAATACCATTATTAACCAGGTAATTAGCTAAACTATTAGATTTTTTATCAAGTTCTGAGTATGTCATAAATTTGTCTTCACAAATTATCGCAATATTATCAGGATGAAGTTTTGCTTGGCGTTCAATTAAATCTGCAACAGTATCGTTATTAATTTCTCCATCAGTTTTGTTGAAATCTGATAGTAATTTTTTTTCTTTTTCTGTTATCATATTAACTTTAGAAATTAATATATCAGGCATATTTGATATTTGTTTTAAAATTGATATGTAATGTTCTAAAATATTAGTAACAGTGATTTTTTTAAATAAATCAGTATTATATTCCAAATTTAAAGTATTACTTTTTGGAATAAATTCCAAAGATAGATTATATTTTGATGTTTTAGTATTTGAATATATTACATCTAAAGAATTATTTCCTATTTTTGGAGTATCTTCAAATTCATTTTGATATGTAAACATTACATCAAATAAAGATGTATTAGCATTTAATTTTAATGCTTTTACTAAAATGTCATATGGATAAGGTTGATTATCCATAGCTTTTAAAACAGTATCTTTAACTATATTCATAAAATCAATAAATTTAATATCATTATCTATATTTGTTAGTAAAGGAATATTATTAACAAACATACCAATAGTATTACTTATTGAGGAGTCAAATCTTCCTGAAATAGGACTTCCAACTATTATTTGATTTTGACCTGTATATCTATAAAGCAATACATAAAACGCACTTAAAAATAATGTATATGTGGATACTGAATTTTCCTTTGCAATATTTTCTAGAGATTCAAATAATTCTTTTGAAATTTTTGCATTTAAAGTGTCACCGTTATAGTTTTTTTGTTGAGATACTGGAAAATCATAAGGTAAATTAATTACGGGAATATCTACATCTTTAAAAGTATTTAACCAATTATTTTCGATATTTTCAAATCTTTTACTTTTATTAAATTCACATTCAAATAAAGTATAATCTGTATATTCTATTTTTTCATCTTCAATTGACTCATCATTATATAGTTTACAAAATTCAGATACTAAAATGTTTAAAGATAATCCATCTAAGATTATATGATGTGAATCAATTAATAATAATGTTTGTTTATTGTTTATATAATGTATTTCAACTCTAAGTAAAGGAGCTGTTTCAAACTCGAATTTTTTAGGAAAAGAGTTGATTAAAGTTTCTATATTTATATCTCCATCTATAAAAGTTTTTATTTGTAAATTTAAAGAATCCAATACAAACTGAGCTGGTTCATCATTTACAATTTTAAAATATGTTCTAAATGCACTATGTTTTTTAATTAAAATATTAAAGATTTGTTTGATTTTTTCTTCATTTAATAATGATTTTATTAACAAGCCACCAGAAATATTATATAATAGAGGATTTACAGAACTTTTACTTGCGTAGTAAATTCTTTTTTGGGCATTAGATAATGGATAATAATCTTTTTTTGGTTTTTTTGTTATTTTTACTGAATTTTTTATAGAAGAATCTATAATTTTACCCAATTCTCTAATTGTTGTATTTGAATATATTACGGATATATTCAAATCAACATTAAATATATCTTTTATATCAGAAAGTAATTTTATTGCCAGCAAAGAGTCACCACCTAGTTCAAAGAAACTGAAATTGGTACCTATTTCTTCTATTTTAAAAATATTTTTCCATATTTTTATGAGCTCTTTTTCTGTACTTGTTTTAGCTAATTCTATTTTTTGTGTAGACATAGAAAAATCTACATCAGGTAATTTTTTTCTATCAATTTTTCCATTTATTGTTAATGGAAGAGAATTTAATTCAACTAATTTTGCAGGTATCATATAATCTGGTAATGATTTTTTTAAATAGTTAATTAAATCTTCGTTATTTAAATTTTTGTTTGTACTAGTGTAATAACATACAATATATTTTTTACCTAAATGTTCTTTTATTGTAGTTGCTGCTGTTTTTATATAAGGATATTTTAATAAAACATTTGTTATTCCATCAGGTTCTATTCTAAAACCATTAATTTTTACTTGAAAATCTGAACGACCTATGTAATGAATAAGCCCTAAATGATCAATATAACCTAAATCACCAGTTAAATACATTATATTCTTTTCAAAGTATTTATCATTTAAAAATTTTTCGTTAGTTAAATTTTCATTTTTCCAGTACCCATTTCCAACACAATCTCCAGAAATTACGATTTGTCCTATCGAATTTTTAGGTAAAAGATTATTAGTATAATCTAAAATATAAATTCTTGAATTTGAAATAGCTTTCCCAATAGGAACTGTTGAATTTGTATAGTTTTTATCTACTAAAAATGTAGTTGCAACATGAGTCTCTGCAGGTCCATAGTGGTTATATAATTTTATTCCGTTATATAATAATTTTCTAATACCATTTGTTATAACAAGTGCCTCACCAGCTGTAATTATTACTTTTACTGATTTTAAGATTAACTCAATATTAGAATTACTTTCTGCCAAAAGTCTTAGATAAGCAGGCGGTATAAAAAGAATACTTATTTTTTTATCAGCTATATATTTTGTTAATTCATTCATGTTTTTTCGGGTTGAATCACTAATTAAAACTAAAGTGCCACCACTTAACAATGATGTGAATATTTCTTGGTAGCTAACGTCAAAACTCATAGTAGCAAATTGTAATATTTTTTTATTTTGTATATTTTCGAAAGTATTACTATTATAAAGTTCATCAAAAATAAGATTTATCATATTTTTATGTTTTAGTCCAATTCCTTTAGGTTTGCCTGTTGAACCTGAAGTAAAAACTATATATAAATTATTTTCTTTGTTATAATTAAATGTTTTTATTATATCTGGACTATAGTTATCAATTAAATCAGAATTTATATTTATCAAAGAGATTTTATCAAAAGAAATTTTATTAAATTTTTTAGTACAAATGATATAATCTAATTCTGATGTTTCTATCATATATTTAATTCTTTCAATTGGATATTCAGGATCAATAGGTATAAATGTACAATTAATTTTTAGAATTGCTAATATAGATATAATTGTATCTATTTCTCTAAAAGTAAATACACCAATATTAGAATTTTCTGATAAATTATAGTTGTTTAAAAGGTAATTTGCAGTTTTATTTACTTTTTGCAATAAGTCTTTAAATGTTATTGATTCCGTATCCGTTTCAATTGCTATACTATTAGGATTTTTATTAGCGACATCCTCTATTAAAGATATAATAGAATTTGGAATATAGTATTCTAGTTTTTTATTGTATTCATATAATAAAGTTTGTTTATCTTCATTTGTAACAATTTCAATATTATTTAACAATGAGTTATCATTGCTTAAAATTTGGTTAATTATATATAATATACGATTATGAATATCATCAATTTCTTTAGAGGTATATAATGCAGATTTATAATCATAAAATATATTTAATTCACCAGTGCTGTTTATGTCTAAAATATGAATTTGTAAATCATCAGCACAATTACCATTAAAAGCCCAATTTGTAGTATAATTTAATTCACATTCAGTAACAGCTTTTGTTATTTGGTAAGAAATTAAAATATTATATAAATTAGGTAAGTTTGGTTGTTTATTACGTAAATCTTTTAAAATTAATTCATATGGATATTTTTGATGTCTAAGCATAGACATATTGTTAGTAGCTATATCTTTTGTTAATTCGGTGAAAGAATCAACATTTTCTAAATTTATACGTAATGGAACAGTACTAACAAACATACCAGTAGTATTTTTTTCTATAAAATTAGTTCTATTTAATATAGGGGTTCCTAACACAAAATCTTTTAAACCGGTAGTCCTACTAATATATAATGAATATATTGCGGTCATAAAATTAAAAACAGAAATTTTATTTTGTTTACAAAAAGCATTTATTGAATTCATTGTTTCGTTATTAATTTTATAAGTATTTCTTTTGGCTAAACATTCTATGTCATCACACAAATTTTTATTTTCAGAAGGAATACGGGCAACTTCTGGAACTGATGAGAAAACAGATTGCCAATATTCTTTATCTTTTTCAAATTTTGTACTATTAAGATAATTTTTTTCATTATTGTAAAATTCAAAATAATCTGAATAATCTGAATTTGATGAAGTATCATTATTAATTAAAGCTAGATAAGCATTAATTATTTTTTTGCAAGTTAAGCCTAATGTCCATGAATCAGCTAAAAGATGATGAATATTTAATATAAATCCACCATGAGAGTTAGGCAATCTAAAGATTTTAAATTCAAATAAATAACTATCTTGAATATTGAATACTTTTTTCATAAGTGAATTTTCAATATCTTTTACTTCATCTATATTTTTTATATCAATAATTTCTATTTTAAAATATTTATATTCTGTAATATATTGCATTAAATTTCCATCTTTGTATGAAAAATTAATCAAAAAACTAGAGTTATTTTTAATAACAATATTAATTGCTTTTTCTAATTGATTAAAGTCAATTTTATTATTTATATTAGCAGTTCCACAAATATTATTAACTGTTGATCCAGCATAAAATTGCTCTGTAAGCCATATAGATTTTTGTGGATTTGTTAATTCGTAAACATCCTTATTTTCCATAATTTCACCCTTTTACAAAAAATTTTTAATTTATAAAAGCATTATATAATTAAAAAACAGAAAAAGCAAGAAAAACGTAATAAAAAGTAGATATTTGACACAAAATATTTTATGAAAATAATAAATGTTTGTTTAAAATAATAAAATACGTCAAAAATAAAAATAAGGTGATAAAAATGTCAAAAAGAAAAAAGAAAAACAAAGCTAAAAAAATAATAAAATCAACACTTATTATAGTAATTACATTTATAATAATAATATTTTTATACAATACATATGCAAATATAGAAATAAATCAAGCAGATTACAAAACAGAAAGAACAATTTCCACAGCAAATGAACAAACTGTGGAAAACGTAATAGAAAACAGCGAAAAAATTTCAACTATGTTAGAAAAAGCAATGGGAAGTGTTGTAGGAATATCAAAATTAAAAAGTAATGGAAACTCAATATTTTCAACTAGCAATGAAGATGCATTAGGAATAGGAACAGGAATTATAGTAACAGAAGATGGCTACATTCTTAGCAATGAACACGTAACAGGGAGTAAGTTTAGTACCTGCTATATAACTTTGGAAAGTGGAAAAAAACAAGAGGGAAAAGTTGTATGGAGTGATTCTGACTTAGATTTATCATTAACAAAAATTGATACAAAAAATTTTTCGTCTATTAACTTAGGAGATTCAAGTAAAATAAAAGTAGGGGAAAGTGTATATGCAATAGGAAATCCTATAGGATTTGAGTTTAGAAGAACAGTTACATCAGGAATTATAAGTGCCAAAAATAGAAGTATAAAATTAGAGGAAAATAATAGTACATCATATATGTCAGATTTAATACAAACAGATGCAACAATTAATCCTGGAAATAGTGGAGGTCCTCTAATAAATCCAAATGGGGAAGTTATAGGAATTAATACAGTAAAGATCTCTTCAGCTGATGGAATTGGTTTTGCTATTCCAATAAATGTTGTTAAAGGTGTGATTGAGAGTTTTAAAAATACAGGGAAATTTGAACAACCAACTTTAGGAATTTATGTGTATGATAAAGATGTTATACCATATTTAGATAATAATAATATTATTACATTTACAAAAGGAATTTATGTAGCTCAGATTAATAAAAATGGACCTGCATACAATACTGAGTTAAAAGAGGGAGATATTATTAATACTGTTGATAATAAGGAAATTAATACAATGAATGATTTAAGGGAGTATATTTATAAAAAAAATGTAGGAGATGTTGTAGAACTTAATATTACTAGAGGAAAGGTTAGTAAAGTAGTTAAGGTTGTGTTGCGGAAAAAAGTAACTTAATATTATGAATTTATTTTTTATAATATTAACATGAGTTTTTTATTGAATTATTTTGTACTATGGATTATAATGCATTATGAAAAAGAGAAAAATAAGGATTTGCCAGATTATATGACAAATGGAAAAGATACAATTGCAGTTAGAATGGCAACATCAAAATCAGTAGAAAAACTAATTTTAAAATTAGGATGTCCTGTATTTATGACAAGTGCAAACCAAACTGGGGAAAAGGAATGTACTAATTTTGATGAAATAGAGAAATGTTGTCCAATGTTAGATGGGATGATGGAAGGAAATGTTGTTTTTTCTAAAGGTAGTACTATTGTAGATTGTACTTCTGATGAAATAAAAATATTAAGAGAAGGACCAATATCAATAGAGCAGATAAAGGAAAAATTAAAAAATAAATGTAAATAATTGATTATTAAAAGCACAAATAAATTTATTGGTAAATATTTATAAAATTATAGACAAATTTAAAGTAATATAGTAAAATAATTAACATAGGAAATGATAATAAACAGATGTGGTTTTGCCACCTAAATTTTACGAAATATCGTAGGAGAGGTGGTGATGTTTATGGTTAAAGTAATACTAGTTTTTGTAATATCTTTAATGTTATCTTTAACATTAAACGTTGCCTTGACAGCAGTTCTATATAAGAACTGGATCGATAAGCAACTACATAAATAAAAAAATAAACCATTCTGCTTAGCCGAGCTAATGGTTTATTAAATCTTTATATCGGCAAAATCCACGTTTGTGGATTTGTCATTTCCTATATTTATTATAAGATATTTATAAATAAAAAGTCAAGAGAAATTAATAAAAACTATAATAAATAAAATAGAAATATATTGCCATGAACGGAGGAAAAATATGTCTGAAAAAGATAAAATGCTAGCAGGTGAATTATATGATGCTAACTATGATAAAGAACTAATAAAAGATAGATATAAAGCTAAAGATATCTGCTTTGAATATAATAATTTAAAGCCATCAGATTTTGAAGGTAAAGACAAAATAATAAAAGAATTATTTGCAAAAACAGGAAAGCAAATAATAGTTGAACAGAACTTTTGGTGTGATTATGGTTATAATATTTTTGTTGGAGAAAATTTTTATATGAATCATAATTGTACAATATTAGATGGTGCAAAAGTAGAGTTTGGTGATAATGTTTTTGTTGCACCTAATTGTGGATTCTATACGGCAGGACATCCCTTGGATTATAAAACTAGAAATAAAGGATTAGAGTATGCAAAGCCTATCAAAGTAGGAAATAATGTATGGATTGGTGGAAATGTAGTTGTACTTCCTGGAGTAACTATTGGAGATAATGTTGTAATAGGTGCAGGAAGTGTTGTAAATAAAGATATTCCATCAAATAGTGTGGCAGTTGGAAATCCTTGTAAGGTTATAAAAGAAATTTAATAAAAATAGTAAGTTAGAATTTATAATAAAGTGCAATTTTTACATTTTAAAGTGAAAAAATTGCACTTTAATTATGTACTTTTTCAATTAATCCAAATCCTTAAAATTATATTTCCTAGAAAAATCCTTAGTTTCATCATTATTCATAAAAACAGAAGAAGTATTTTTTCTCAAAAACTCAATAATATTATAAACATCAATCCAAATCTCATTATTGCCATCAACCTGAGACTCATCAAAAATTAATTGCATACCAAAATGAAGATGAGGAATATTAATATTATTAACATTTTCCTTAGTGCTGTAACCTGTCATACCCAAATAACCAATAACATCACCGGCATTAATTTTAGCACCTTCACATAGACCATTAACAAAAGGATGATTTTTTCTCAAATGAGCATAATAATAATATCTTTTTCCATCAAGACTTCGAATACCCACACGCCAACCGCCATATTGATTCCAACCCAAATGTTCAACAGTACCAGACTCTACAGCAATTATTGGAGTACCAATATTTCCCATTAAATCATTTCCTAGGTGAGTTCTTTTAAAACCATATGACCTAGAAGCTCCAAAGTCATCATAATGACTAAAACTATAATTTTTTGCGATAGGTAAGAATGCTTTAATTCCATACTTGTTTTCAAAATGAGTAGTCCCATTTTCATCAGGAATTTCTATTGAATAATTACCAATAAATCCACCTAAAACAGCAGAATAGCTTTCATAATAGTAAGAATAATATTTCATATTTTTTGTTAAATCTTCCATTGTGGAACCACTATCTAATTGATTTATTAATTTGGTTAAATCATTTTGCTTAAAGTTTTTAAAATTACCACCATTTTTACAAGCCAAATAAGCTAATAATTCAATCCAATTATATTTAATAGTAGACTCTGAATTATGAGATTTTATATCTAATTTAGAAGTTTTATCTAAAGCTTCATAAGTTATTTTAAAATCTACCCATTTTATAAAATTATTATTTTCTGAAACCTTATTTTGTTCATCATTCCAAAAAATATAAGAATTAGATGTAGCAGATTTTGAATTAAAAAAATAATAACTTACAAAAGTTACAGCAATTATTAATAAAAAAGTAATAGAAGTGAGTTTTTTATTTATTTTATAAGATTTAATAATCATCAAAAACACCTCATAAAAATATATTAAATAAAAATAATTTTATGATTTTAATTGATGGATTTACAAAAATATAATATAATTTTAAAAGAAAGAAGGAAAAATTATGAATATATATATGGAAAAAGCAAAGCAAAATGCTGATAATGGAATAAAAAATAAAGAGGGAGGGCCTTTCGGTGCTATAATTACTGATAAAGAAGGAAATATTATTTCAAACGGAAATAATAAAGTAATAAAAAATAATGACCCAACTGCACATGCTGAAGTCGTTGCAATAAGAGAGGCTTGTAAAAAATTAGATACTTATGATTTATCAAATTACATTTTATATACTTCTTGTGAACCTTGTCCAATGTGTTTATCTGCAATAATTTGGGCTAATATTAAAGAAGTATATTATGGTTGTACTAAAGAAGATGCGGGAAATATTGGGTTTAGAGATGATATTATTTATGACTATTTAAAGGGAAATAATAAACATTTAATTTGTTTAAAACAATTGGATAGAGAAGAATGTCTGGAAACCTTTAAAAGATATAGTGAAGAAAATGGAACAATATATTAATGAGGAGGGAAAAATGGAAAAATCAAAGATTGCAAGTAGATTTTATTTAGATAAAGAAAAAGATATAGTTGTAAATTTAATTGAAGAAAAAGAGGATGAATTAACTTATATATTAGAGACACCAAACCATAATACAGGAAATTTAATAACAAACTTAGCAAGAATTTGTGGCTTGAAAACTATAAAAAATAAAAAAGATATGAAAATAATAAAAGGAACAATACCAGCAAGCATAAATGGAGACAATGAAGAAGTTTATATTTTTAGAATGGGTGGAATAAAAGTTGCAAATATTTATAAAGATGGAAGAGTAGCAATAAAAGCTACAATTCCGGCAATTAGCAAAACATTGATGTCACAAACAAAAAACTATAATTTTAGTATAAACGAAACATTAGTAAAATCTTATATATTAAAAAAAGCAAAATTTAGAACAGATTTACATACACATATGAATGCAATGTTACCATCTGATTGTTTAATTGCATTAGGACTTGTACATCAAGTTAGATACCCATTATATTATATAAAAAAATTAGGATTAACTTTAAGTGAAAAACAAGAAGAAGAGATTTACAAACAAAGAGAAGAAGTTGAAAAATTATTTGTTGATTCTGATTTAAAAGGAAAATATTTAACAAGAAAAATAGATGATAACACATTTATAAATTTTGCTGATTTTATATTAAATAATTTAGAAAATGCAACAGAAAATTTGAAAAAAATAAGTAAAAGCCTAGAAATATTAAAAGATGGACAAGCTGTATTTACAAATTTGGAAAAATTATATATTTATAGATATGTTTTTGCAAAGGGTACAGAAAGTAAAGAAAAAATAGAATTAAATTCAGATTTAATAAAACAAATACCAGACAAAGATATAAAATCAATTACATTAAAAATGTTAGAAGATAAACAAAAAGAAAGTCCATATTGCAAAAATAATTTAAGACAAGATAAACTTTTATGGATTGCAAGAGAATATCAAAGACAAGGAATTTATTATGTTGAAATAGCAGATACGGTTTTAACTAAAAAAGGAATACCAGCAATAGAATTACTAGAAGAATTAGATGAAATTATGCCTCAAATAGAAAAAGAAACTGGTGTAAAAATTAGATTTTTAGTAGCTATAAGGAGAATACCATTAACAATAATAAAAGACAATTTAACAAATCAAAACTATTTAAGAGAAAATTTGAATGTATTAAAAGCAGTATCAAAAAGTCCTTATGTTGTTGGAAGTGATTTTATAGGAGAAGAAATAAATGATATATCAGAATTAAGTCCAGTAATAAAGGAAATTGTACAATATGTAGCAAAAGAAGATAATGGCTATACCATAAGAATCCATGCAGGAGAAAATGACAGTTTAAGAGATAATGTAAAAAAATCAATACAATGTATTAAAGATGGATTAGAGCCAGGACAAAAGATGCCTAGATTTAGACTAGGACATGGTTTATATACTGAAGATTTAGACACAGAAGAAGGTAAAAAATTAATAGAAGAAATGAAAGAAACAGGGGCTGTACTTGAATTTCAATTAACATCAAATGTTAGATTAAATAATTTAAGTAAGCTTGAAAAACATCCATTAAAAAGGTATTTAGAGAACGATATTAAATGTGTACAAGGAACAGATGGATTTGGATTTTATGGAACAGATACAATTGATGAACAATTAGCCATGCAAAATTTATTAGGTTTAACAAATGAAGATTTTATGAAAATGAGAAAAGTTGAAGATGAAATTATTGAACATCAAGAGAAATATTTTAAAGAAAAAAGCAAAAAGTTTAAAGAATTCTTAAACGGAAGAACAATTAGAGAAGCAATTTTACAACTAGAAGATGAAATAGAAGAGGAAAGCAAATCTAATAAAATGAAATTAAGATTAAATAACAACATATTATCTGAAATAGCCCTAAAAGATAAAATTGTAAAATTACCTACAGATAAAATGCCAATCATAATAGCTGGGGGAAGCTTTAATGCTAGAAACAGAGAGACAAAAGTTGAAGAAAAGGGAAGAGAGCTATTAAAGAAATTAATGCAAAATGTAGATAGTGATAAAGTATATTTTGTAATTGGCCATCAAATGAAAGGGTATGAAAAAGAGATACTTGATATAGAAAAAGAAATAAATAAAAAGTTTGAAGTTGATGCAATTATACCTAAAACAATTTCTGAAGAAGTAAAAGAACGTCTATTAGATAAAAGATTAAATGGAGTTTGTATTTCTACAGAAAGTGATGAATTTGGTATATATAAAAGTTTTAATTACGAGATTTTTGAAAGAAGAACTTCTATAGTTATTGCTTTTGATGGAAATTCACCTGTTTCTAATTTGGTTCAAGAGGCTAAAAATGGTAAGGGAAAATCTAGAATATATGTTAATTCTGCTAATGAGAGTTTAAAAGAAAAGGCTAATTTGTTGGAAGGTTATGTTGTTCCTTTTAGTATTAATGATGACGTTGCAGAGAGAATTTTGGAGGAAAATCCGGAGATTAGGTAGGAAAAAATATAATATTAGAATTAGGCTAAAAGAAAAATTATAAAAATATAAAAAGTCATATAAAGTATTCAATTTTATATGGCTTTTTATATTTGGTGCACCAGGAGGGATTCGAACCCCCGACCTTCCGGTTCGTAGCCGAACACTCTATCCAACTAAGCTACTGGTGCATACACAATATTATAATTGCTTTTGGAATAATTTTCAAGATGTTTTTGAAGATTTTGCAAAAAAATTTGCAAAAATTGTTGCAAATCTCTAAAATATGTGCTATTATATATAAGCGTTGAGCAAAAAAATAATATTTCGAGGCGTAGCGCAGTTGGTAGCGCGCGTGGTTTGGGACCATGAGGTCGCAGGTTCGATCCCTGTCGCCTCGACCATAAAATTGAAATTTTGTGGGAAACTACAAAAGGACGAAAATTATATCAAAAGTGCATAAAATACGTTATTTCAAGAGATTGAGATAACGTATTTTTTTCTGTCTTAAGTCTTTTAAAATCCTTCTACATCATCAAATTTTGTTCTAGAAAAATTTTCTAGAACAGAAATCTAAATAAAAAAATTCAAAAATAAAACTTATCGAAGAATAAAATCCAGTCATATCAAGTGTTTTAAGATTATTTTCTAGAACTTTTCTAGAAAAATTTAGATTTAAGTTAGATGAAAGGAGGTCTATAATGTATGAATTCACCCCATTTAAGAAAACAGACAAGCTTTCTTATGAAAGTTTTATACAATTTCCAAGAGAATTATTAAAAAGAGAAGAATATAAAGTTCTATCACCAAATGCTATGTTACTATATTCTATTTTAACCGATAGATTAGAATTATCATTTAAACAAATAGAAAGTAACAAAAAAATACAATTCTATGATGCAAAAGGCGATATGTATGTAATTTTTAAGAGAGAAGAAATACAAGAAAAAATGCATATAAAACGTGCTGCACTTGATAGTGCAATATTACAATTAAAAGAATGTAATCTTATAAAAGAGAAAAAGCAAGGCAAAAATATGCCAAATATTATTTATTTAGGCAAAACCATAGGAATGATAGAAAGTGAAAAAATAGATAAATTAAGGAGTGTCGGAAATCAGCAGTCAGGAGTGCATGAAATCAACACTCCTGAGTGTAGAAAATCGACAGTCCTTAATAGCAATAATAATAAATATATAAATAATAACTATAAAGGCTATCAAGGAAAAAAGAATACTTATCAAGGCAGAGTTTATCCACCTGGATATTTAGACAAGCTATATGCTAATTATAATTCACCCAATGATAGTGTTGAAGATTATAAAAAATCAAACGGAATCACCAATTTAAACAATTTGATAGAAAATAATGGTTAAGGAGGATTTGAAAATGGAAAATGTTAAAATAAAAGACAGATTTGTAGATGAAAAAACAGGAATTGAATATATAAAACAAGGCGATTATTATTTGCCTAATTTAGTATTAGCACCAGAAGAAACAAATTATACAATTGGAAAATATGGCAGAATGAAATTGGATTATTTAAAAAAACATAAAAAAGTTGAATATATCATTTTATTTACGGATGGCAAATTAAATAGATATTTACACGAGATAGATATTGCTTGTGAAGACAGAATAAAAACAATTATATCTCAGTTAGTAAAACAAGAAAATGTAACTGAAGAACTAAAAATAAACAATCAAATGGAATGGGTTGGCAGGATGAATTCAATTAAAAATCGTGCTGAAGAAATTGTATTAAGTGAATTAATTTATGTATAGGAGGTACAGAAATGGATGAAGTAAGATTATATGAAATGTATTTAAATGAGGCTATTGAAGAAAGAAGAACTGATTTAATAAATAGAAATGAAGATTATAAAAATTTGAGAGAAAAATTTATTTATATTATGAATAAATATCCGAATTTACAATTTATACTAGAAGATAGAGAAATGATATTAGATGAAACTGAATGTAAAATGTTACAAAAACTAGCTAAAATTTATATGGAAATTTGTGATTTTGAGGAAAAGGAAATATTCCTTTTAGGTGGTAAAGAGATGTATTTTTACTTAAAAGATACAGGCGTTATTAAAGAAAAATAAATCACATTTTATACAACATAATTGTAATTTGAATTACAAATAATTTTACAATTAAAAGAATAAAAAAATTTTTTAGGAGAGATTTCAGATGAAATTTCTTCTTTTTTTTAAGGCAATTTTTAGTAAAAATGGGGTTAGAAATTGGCTTATATTACAAAATGAAATATTTAAAGCAAGCGACGCATTTATACTCCCGTATAAATACAGCTTGTTATTTTTAGCAAAATGAATGGATGGGGAAATTCTTTCCCCAAACCCCATAAAGAATTTTGAAAGGAGCAAATTAAATTATGAGAGAAAGAACAATCAAAAAACAATTTTGGATAAACCAAGAAGAAGATAATTTGTTAAAAGCTAAAGCTAAAAAAACAGGGTTGAATGAATCTGAATTTTTAAGAAGCTGTATTAAAGGTTATAAAATAAAAGAACAACCTACAGAAGAAATAAGAGAATTTACAAAACAAATTTCTGGCGTAGCAAATAACATAAATCAAATAGCAATGAGAGTTAATATAAGAGGATATGCTGGGACAGATGAACTTGATTATTTAAGAAATACTATTAATCAATTTATTATAGAATTCCAAAAGAAAATATATTCAAGAGAATAGGAGGTGATTTTTAGTGGCAGTTATAAAAATAAAAACAATTAAAAGTAATTTACAAGCAGTTATCAATTATGGTAAAAATGGAGAAAAAACAGAACATGGAATTTTAGTATCAGGTATTAATTGTAATGTGGCGACTAGCTATGAAGAAATGGCACTTACAAAAAAATTCTTTCATAAAGAAGGCAAAACATTAGGTTATCATATAATACAATCATTTAAAGGATATGAAGTACCTCCAGAAAAAGCGAATCAAATTGGAAAAGAACTTGCTGAAGAACTATGGGGAGATAAATATCAAGTTGTTATTTGTACTCATATAAATAAGCAAAATGTCCATAATCACATAATTATAAATTCTGTTTCTTTTGTAGATGGAAATAAATATCATAATTCTAATGCAGAAATTGCATTTATGAAAGAAGCTTCTGACAGATTATGTTTAAATTATGGGCTATCTATTGTAAACACTCCTAAAGCTGATAAAGAAAAAGAATTTAGGCAAAAGAATATTGATTATTTTAACCGTAGGGATGAAAAAATGCAAAAGATAATAACTGATATGGATGAAGCAATAAATTCTGTTAAAAAGTATTCTGACTTTAAATTAGTTCTAAAAGCAAAAGGCTATGAAAATATTAAAGATGGTGGCAAATATCTTACAATGAAAACACCTTATTTTTCAAGAAATGTAAGAGTTGATAGGGCTTTTGGAGATAAATATTCAGTTCAAGGAATTAAAGAAAGAATTTATAGATATTCAAAAGAAGAATTACCAGCAGTTGCAAATTTTAAAAAGAAATATTATAGAAAACTATATACTGGACCAAAAATAAATAAATTTTTATTGCAAACAAGCTCACTATATAGATTATATGTGCATTATTTATATGCTTTTAAAATATTACCTGCTAAAAATGAATATAGAGAAATGACACCAGAGTATTATAAGCAAAAGAGAAAAATAATATGATATTTGAAGAAATAAATTTTCTAGTTAGGCACAAATTTGAGTCTATTAAAGAAGTAGAAAATTATAAATTAGATTTAGAATGTAAATTACCTAACTTGAAAGGGAAAAGGGAAGATTTATGGAGAAAATATCATAAAGCTACAAATGATAATGATAAAAATATAATTAAAAAAGAAATTAATGAACTTATTGAAAATATTGATATTATTCATGCACAAAGAAATGCTTGTGATAGGATTATAAATAGATATTATGTAATTAGGGAAGAATATGAGAAAGAAAGTAAAAAAGAATATAGGGTTCAGGAATTAACTAAAATTGATAAAAAGAAATCTTTAAAAATTAGGTAAAAATCTATAAAAAGAAATGATTTAATCTTATAAGTTGCCCTTTAAGATTAAATCATACAGTTTGTTAATTAGTCCCATAGAATATTTTTAAAACATGTTTATATCCTGGAAATGATAGCGTTTTTATATCTTTTATTACTTTTTGAACATCATAGTGAACTTTTAATTGCCTATACACAACTTTACTTTTATCGATTTCCAATATTCCATATGGTGCTTCATCCGTCTTCCCAGGGCAACCTAAAGCTCCAGGATTAATGTAGCACTTTTCAGTGCTTTTATTGTAAATTGCAACATGAGTATGCCCATATAAATAAATATCTGAATTTACATCTTGAAACATTTCTTCATTTTCTTGTAAATTAGCAATTTTTATGTGTCTTTTAAAATTCATTTCATTATCTAATGGATAATGAACTATATAAATTTTTTTGTTAAATACTTCAATCATATTCTCATTTGGCAAAGTTTTTATAAATTTTTTTGAAATATTACTCAATTGGCTTTTTATCCATTCATTTCTATCTAATTGTTCTTGACTAACTTTTACTTTTTCATCATGTACTATTGTTGGCATTCCTTCTATTATATATTTTTCTCGATTTCCTCTTACATATATACACTTTTCCTTTATTTGTAAGATTCTTTGTATTACTTCTTCAGATTTTCCTGCTCCGACCAATAAAATCCCCTAAACAAATTATTTTATCTACTTCTTCTTTTTCAAGCATTTTTAAAACACTATTTAAAGCATCAATATTTCCATGTATGTCTGATATTATACCTATTTTCATATTATTCTCCCTTTTCCATATGTGGCATTATCAGGATTTTTTCTTATCCTTAATAATATTATTAGTCTATTTGTTCTAATTTAATTAATTCATTTTTTCTAAAAACCAATTTTATTAGACAAGGTGATTTTATATCTAAAACTGTTTTTTTATCATATACTAATTTAACATTTTCATTTACTTCGCACCAATTTAGTAAGAAAAATTTTATGGAACCTCCGATGACTTATAACTGCAATTCTTTTTCCTTCATATTCTTTAAGAATTTTATCAAAGAATTTATTCATTCTTTGTCTTGTTTCTTCAGCACTTTCTCCATCAGAAGTTTTAAATTCTCTATCTAATAATTGTTCTTGTGAAGGATCTCTTGTTTTTTTATCTTTCATAAATTCACCCAATTCTGTTAAATTTCCTAATTTTCTTTCATTTAAGTTACTATCTAAATTAAGTGGTAAATTATTAGTATTAGCAATATATTTTGCAGTTGCTTTTGCTCTAGTATAGCTACTTGACCAAATAGTGTCAAGATTATTAAGTTCAATATTCTCGCTTAATTTTTTAGATTGTTCTTCACCTTGTACAGATAATATTTCTTTTTCATTAATCATTTGAGAATCTTCACTTGTATTTCTAATTCCATTTTCATCAACAGTTTCAGCATGTCTAATTAAATAAATAATAGTATCCTCCATCTTAAATAACTTCTCCTCTCAGTTTTTATATTTTATATTATACTTTAATTTAATAGAAAAATTGTGTTTTTTTGGATTATCTGTTTTTCATATATTCTTCAATTAATGGTATTCTTGCTTTATCCTTTTCTCTAGTGCTCCCTTTTAAAAATTCATAATACTTTTCAATACTCTGTAAATTATACTCTCCATATTTTTCTATTTTCCAAGCTTCTTTTGTATCAAGAACACATTCAATTTTATCATTAACAATATACCAACCATTTTCTTTTTTCTTCAAATTATAATTGTCTTTTAATTCTTTCAAACCTTTTTCAGTTACTGCAATATCTAAATCACCTGCATCTGGATAAATACCACGTAATACTAACGCTCCACTTGATAAAATCCAGTATTCATTTTTATCTAATTTTAAACTTTCAATCAATTTTACTAATTCTTCTTTATTCATTCTTTTTTCCATAATTATTTCTCCTCGCCAAATTAATATTTATATAGGTACTATATTAACATAGTAACAAATAATTATCAACTAAAATGTATATTACTGCAGGGCATTTAGTGTATGTTAGTCAATGATGTGAAACAAATTCAATATATTACAAGAATAATATATTAATTTGTTTCACATCATTGACTAACATACAATTAGTTAAAATTTTCTATTTTTTCTTTTTTAAAGAAAATTTTGTTTTCTAAGGCTTTCTCTAAGACTTTATTTAGTATATCTTTATCACTATACCATTGAATTAAATTAATAAATTCGCTTAAGTTACACCATTTATAACTTATACTTTCTTCATTTAAAACAATATTAGAATCATTTACTTTAGAAATAAATGCATATTCTGTACAATCCTTTCCTAAAGATTTGTATTTAAAAATCCAATTTAAATACATTGAATCTATTACATTTAAGTTTGTTTCTTCTTTTATTTCCCTTTTAACAGTATCTTTTAAAGTAGAATCCTCATTTTCGCATTCTCCAGTAACAACATACCAAAAGGATTTTTTGAATTGAGGATCTTTATTACTTCCTAAAAGTAATAAAAATTCTTTTTTTTCGTTTATAACAAATGATAATATTTTGTTCATACATTAATTCCTCACCTTCATATAATTATAGTTAATTTAATTTTTTACTTTTGAAATAGTTCACATTCTAATTCGATTAATTTTATTAAGTTATTATTATTAAATTTATAAATAATTTAGCAATCTTTTTTAATCAATTTATTACAATATATTAAAAGTAGACTGTATTAATTTATAATGGAATTATAACTTGTAAAAAATTATATATAATAATAGAATACATCGATTATAGTAAACAGTCAAGAGAGGTGATTAAAATTATGTATTTAATTTATGATAAAATCACCTTAAAAGTTTATAAGCAAATATTTCACCCACAATGTATAAATTTGTAAAAAATAGAGATAATAGGAAGG
>MNRP01000030.1 GCA_001916005.1 Clostridium sp. 26_22 | reverse complement strand
AGGAACAGACTATGATGATATAAAACAAGTAATAATGATAAATATATTAGGGTATAATTTCTTAGATGTAGAAGATTACATATCAGAAACAGCAATAGTATTAGAAAAACATAGAGAATATGAAGTGTTAACAGGAATCAAATGGTATTTTATAGAGCTACCGAAATTTAGAAAACAAAATCCAGATATGAATGAAAAAATAAATCAATGGTTAGCATTTATAGATGATTATGATAGGGAGATGGTTAAAGTGGCAGAAGAGAAGAACGATAAATTAAAGAAAGCAAGAATAGAGATGAATTACTTAACAGGAGAAGCAGAAACGAGAAGACTTGCAGAATTAAGAGAAAAATGGGAAATGGACAGAGTAAGTGCTATTAATCATGCCACGAGAAAAGGAATTGAAGAAGGAGAAAAGAAAAACTCAATAGAAATTGCTAAAGAAATGTTAAAAGAAAAAATGCCAATAGAAATGATAATAAAATTTACAAAATTAACAAAAGAAGAAATAGAAAAAATTAAATAAAAAATATTAGAAAAGCATACATTGCATAAATGTATGCTTTTTACTTGAAAAAAACTAAAAAAGATAGTATAATACATAAAGTTTAAAAGTAAAGGAGATATATTTATGTTTGAAAAATTAGAAGCAGTAGAAAAAAGATATGAAGAGTTAACAAAAATGATAAGTGACCCAGAAGTAATATCAAATCAATCAGAATGGCAAAAATTAATGAAGGAACATGCAAGCATAGAAGATATAGTATTAAAATTTAGAGAATATAAAAAAGCAAAAGAAGCAATGGAAGAAGCTAAAGAAATGATGGAAGATAAAGAATTAAAAGAATTAGCAGAGGCAGAATATTATGACAATAAAGAAAAATTACCAAAGCTAGAAGAAGAACTTAAATTTCTTTTAATTCCTAAAGACCCAGATGATGATAAAAATATCATTTGCGAAATAAGAGCAGGTGCTGGTGGAGAAGAAGCAGCATTATTTGCTGGAACATTGTTTAGAATGTATACAATGTATGCAGAAAGAAAACATTGGAAAATAGAAGTTCTAAATGAAAATGAAACAGGACTTGGTGGTTACAAAGAAATAACATTTATGGTTACAGGAAAAGGTGTATATAGTAGATTAAAATTTGAAAGTGGTGTACACAGAGTTCAAAGAGTTCCAGATACAGAAAGCAGTGGAAGAATACATACATCAACAGCAACAGTTGCAGTTCTTCCAGTTGTAGAAGATGTTGAAATAGATATAAACCCAGCAGATATAAAAATGGAAGTTTTCCGTTCATCAGGGGCTGGTGGACAACATATTAATAAAACATCTTCAGCCGTAAGACTTATACATGAACCAACAGGAATTGTTGTAGAGTGTCAAACAGAAAGATCACAATTCCAAAATAGAGATAATGCAATGAGAATGCTTAGAACAAAATTATATGAAATAGAAAAACAAAAACAAGATAGTGAAGTTGCAAATGCAAGAAAATCTCAAGTAGGTTCTGGTGATAGAAGTGAAAAGATAAGAACATATAATTACCCACAAGGAAGAATAACAGACCACAGAATTGGAATGAGCATTTATCAAATGGAGAATTTCTTAAATGGTGATATAGACGAAATGATAGATAACTTAATAGCGGCAGATAGAGCTGAAAGATTAAAAGGTGATGAAGAATAAGATGTGTACAAAACACATCTTTTTTTCTGCCAAAAATAAAGTAATAAAATAAATAAACAAAAATAAACTAGTATAAAAAAGTAAAAAGGAGTTTTGAAAATGAATGAAATTTTAAAAACAACATTACTAGGTTTATTTTTTGGAACATTTGGAACGACAATAGGTGGAATATTAGGAATAGTAATAAATAAGAATTCTAACAAATTTTTGAGTTTTGTTTTATCATTTGCATCAGGTTTAATGATGGCTATAATTTGTTTTGATTTAATACCAGAAGCTTTAGGGATTAGTAGTATTTACGGAGTGATTTTAGGTGTATTATTAGGAATAATTTCAATGATTTTTTGTGATGTTATAGTACAAAAGAAATTTAATAGTAAAGAACAAAAATATAAAAATAATAATGAATTACTAAAAACAGGAATAATAGTTTCAATAGGATTAGCAATACATAATTTCCCAGAAGGATTAGCAATAGGTTCTGGATTTGAAGCTTCATTGAAATTAGGTTTAAGCCTAGCAATTGCTATATGTTTGCATGATATACCAGAAGGAATATCAATGTCTGTTCCAATGAAAAATGGAGGAATGTCAAAATTCAAAGTTATCTTTTATGTAGTATTATCAGGAATAACTACAGGAATAGGTGCATTTTTTGGAGCAATAGTTGGGTCAATCTCAGAAAGTGTAATAGCTGTTTGCCTAAGTTTTGCGGCAGGTGCAATGTTATATATTGTATCAGGAGAGTTAATACCAGAATCAAATAAATTATATAAAGGTAGAATGTCTGCTGTTGGAAATATGATAGGATTTGTAATTGGAATTTTTGCAACTCAGTTATAAAATATTATTAATAAAAAATAAAGTTTTGCTAATAATTAACAAAACTTTATTTTTTTATATAATATATAAATTAAATAACTGTAAGTGTAAAATTTTTGAAGGCAAATTTATGTTTTAGACAAAAAAATAAAACATAGATAATTCTCCAAATGTTTGTCTGCAAATAAACATTAAAAGG
>MNRP01000044.1 GCA_001916005.1 Clostridium sp. 26_22 | reverse complement strand
TCCAGATGTATATCCTCCATTTCCTCCATCTGCTCCTACATTTCCATTATTTTTGGACTTTCCACCTTTCGCACCAATACACTCAATTTTATAGTATCCATTATCTTTTACTTCATATTCTTGATAATTACCTGCATAATCAAATTCCGTCTTTTCTCCAATTTCTTGTATACTTTCATTTGTTCTATCCACATTTGAAACAAAATATACATTCAAATTTTTATCTATTTCAAATTCGAATTTTTTATATGTTACATATATTTTTTCTGTATTAGACAAATCTGGAATTTTTCCATTTATACTAGAAGTTTGTTCCAATGAAATTGTATATTCATTTTCACTATCTTTATCTAAAGCATCTACAATATCTGTTAAGGTTGCATTTCCTTGTTTTTCTATTTCTACATTAGTAACCAATAATCTCAATTCTTCTAACGCTTGAGATTTTATTGTTTCATCCTTTGCAGTTTCTGTATTTAAAAGTAATCCTCCATTTTTAGCAATCATTCCAATTGAAATCCCAGCTAAAATTATTAATACAATTATTGTAATTACCAATGCAACTAGTGTTATTCCATACTCTTTCTTTTGCTTTCTCATTTTTAACCACTTTCTATTTTTTCTTTATTGTAATCACAAAAGACAGCAATATTAATTTTTACTTGTAAATATATCTAAATTAATATTCCTATCTTTTATTATTTATTTTTTATTATTTGAACTATCCGTATATATACTCTTTCAAGACTTTCAGTATTTATCATATTTTGTTCTCCTTTTCTTTTGTTTTTTATAAATGTTGTATATTATTTATCATATACTATTTCTATTATTCATTTATAATTTTATCTATTGAGTTTTCTCTCATTTCTTTAATAATTTTACAACTATTATCTAATTTTGCTTGTTCTTCTTCATTTAATTCTAAGTCAACTAATTCCCTAATTCCATTACTATTTATTATTGCAGGAACTCCTATATAGATATCATCTTGTCCATATTGTCCGTCTTTTAAATAAGTAGATACTGTTAGAATTGAGTTTTCATTATCTAAAACTGCTCTTACTAATCTATTTAAAGACATTCCTATTCCGTAGTATGTTGCTTTTTTCTTGTTTATTATTTCATATGCCGCATTAATAACATCTTTGTGTATTTTTTCTAAATCTTTCATTGGATGATTGTTATCTTCCATAACATCTTTTATTTTCTTGCATCCAACATATGCATGTTCCCATGGTACAAATGATGAGTCACCATGTTCTCCCATTATATATGCATGTATGTTTTTGCTAGATACTTTTAAGTAATCAGACATTAAATAACGTAATCTTGCTGTATCTAAAACTGTTCCTGATCCAAATACTTGATTTTTTGGTAATCCTGATACTTTTGAAACAACATATGTCATTAAGTCTACTGGATTGCTTGCTACTATTATAATTCCATTAAATCCACTTGCCATTATACTTTTTGTTATACTTTTCATTATCCTTGTGTTTGTTTCTGCTAATTCTAATCTTGTTTGTCCTGGTTTTTGTGCTATTCCTGCTGTTATAACTACTACTTGTGCATCTTTGCATTCATCATAGTCTCCTGCTTTGATTACCATTTTTTGTGGTGCGAATGGTAGTCCATGTGATAAGTCCATTTCTTCTCCTATTGTTTTGTCCTTATCTATATCTATTAGGACAAGTTCGTTTATTCCTCCTCTGTTTAACATTGAATATGCCATACTCATTCCTACAAATCCTGTTCCTACTAAAACTACTTTTCCTTTTTTCATAATTATTCCTCCTCTTGTTTGTATTTTTTCCTTTAACAGATATATTATACTACTTTGTTTGTTTTTTTCAAGTTGATTTGAATTATTTTAAAAATAATGTTGCACGAGCTGTTCCTTCATTTCCTTTATACTCTAGTCCGGTATCAAAGCGATAGCCAGAAGCAAAAGGATTATAGAATCCTCCTCCTCGTAATATTTCTGCATCACTTGTACTAGGTGTTATTTCTGTAGTAAATTCACAAGCATTTCCTCCCATATCAAAAATATTACATTTCATTGTTGTATTTCCTGTTTTTAATATTCTTGACGTATTTAATTCTTTTATTATTTTCCCCGAACTATCTTTAACTTCTTTATCAAGCCAATTTTCATTAAATCCATCTCTTGTTGTTGCATAATTTTCTGTTCCTGTATTTTGTATAAAATTAATTGCTGTGTCCCATGCATAACTTGAACATAAATATGTTGTTGCTCCCTTTCCTCCGCCAATTCCTTTTGCTAATTCGTAAGCTTGATACCAAACTATATCTGTATATGGTTCTTGTTCCGCTTTTATTACTGCTGTATTGTCTTTATTTCCAACTTCGTATCTTCCTATATAGTATCCACCATATTTACTAATACTTAATTTTTCTTTTTTCACCTGTTCTACTATTTCTTTTTTTCTCTCAGTTGTTAATCCATTTGCTATATCATCATCAGAGCATATTGAATTTTCTAATGTTAATTCATCTTTCGATGCTCTTGTTCCATTATCATCTTCTACTTCCCATTCTGTTCTTTTATATTGCAATTTTGTCTCAGATTCTTCAGTTGTGCATGGAATCCATACATATTGATTTTCTTTTTCATCTTCAACTACAATCCCTTGTTCAACTGTTTGTGCATTGTTTGTAGTATCATCTGATACTATTTTAAATCCTGCTGGAACTACAATTTTGTTCCCATTTTCATCTAATAACTCTGCATTTTTCTTTTCATTTACAACCTTATTTACATTATCTGCAATTAAATCTCCTATTAATGTTTTATTTGTCTCTAATTCAATTTTATCTCCATGGACAACTTTTATATCATAATACCCTTGTTCTGTAACGTAAAAAGTTAATTCATTTGATGTTTGCCAGAAATCATTTGTAGATAACTTATACTTAACTTGCCAATTGTTCACATAACCATCATATTGAATATTTGATATCTCAACTTTCCACCTATTTTCTTCTTTTTGTGTAATAACTTCAAAACTTCCTGTTGATGAATTTTTATTGTTATATTCAACATTGTATTGACCATTTTCTAATTGTTCAGACATATAATATGTTTTATTTTTGTATTCAAATCCTGTACAACTTATTACATATCTTTTTTCTACATTAATAAGATAATCTCTTTTTATGCTATCTAATTCTAAGTTTTGCTTTATCCATTCTTTGCTACAATATCTAAATCCATTTTTTATTTTTGTTATCTCTTCATCAGTTTTATTTTTAAATATTATATTTCTAATTTCTGCGATATCTAATATATTTTTTTGATTTTCAGATATTTCAGTTCCTATGTCCGTATTTTTGTTTTGATTTAATTCATTTACTTTTGATTGCATAACTTGTAATTCCGCAGTAAATTCATTAAAGGCTGAATATTCAATTGTTTGATTCCATGATGTTACACCTACTGATGCTAATATTAGTAATATTATTATCATTACTACTAATATAACTAAGGTTACACCATTTTCTTGTTTTATTTTTTTCATTTGTTGCCTCCTATACAAAATCATATCTTTATTTTATATGTTTTTATATAAAAATAATTATTGTTCTTATATAATATATTTGGCTGGGGATATGTGACTCGAACACATGCATACTGGAGTCAGAATCCAGTGCCTTACCAACTTGGCTAATCCCCATTATTATTTGTATATTATCACAATTTATAGTTTTTGTCTATCAAATTTTTCAAATTTTAAAACTATACTTTTGTACAAAACCCAAAAATCTTATTTTGAGTTTTGCACATTTTTATAGTATAGATTTTATTATTTAAGTATATTTGTTCCAACAACTTTATTCCATTGATTTATAACATATTGTTTTTCTGTTTTAGGTACTAAAGCTATTCTAAATGCTGATATTGGCATTGTATGATTATAAGTACATTCTACACCATCTGAACCTACTTTTACCCATCCAACTTTATTTACCAATACTTGATAAACTATTGAATAATATGAGTAATCTTTAAGTTTCATTGTAATGCCTGTAATTCCATATTTAAATTGCCATCCTATATCTTCTGGTATTGGGTTGTTTCCATTGCTGTCTGTAACTCCAACTCCATTAATTCCGCTTCCACCTAATTGAAAATATTTTTTGGAATTAATTGTTACCAAATCATTAGATTTCATAGATTTAAATGTATTTTTTCCTGGGTTGTAACCATAATTATAAATCAACCCTGATGTAGTACATTTTCCTTTTATTTTGTCTCCCCAATACGTATGAACATATGCATTTGCTTGTACAAAATCAGAATCAATGTTTCCTGTAACATTAAATGCTAATGCTTCTGTTTTAAATATTGGATCATCATTAATAGCCTCTCTTCCTGCAATATCATAATTTCCATGTCCAAATGACCATCCATAACATGAATTATGAGATGCATACACTATATTTATATATGTAGCCTGTGTAATATTTACTCCTACACTTGAAGTATTTCCAGCATAGTCAGTTATTGGTAATTGATAAGAAATATTATTTGTAAATTCTTTTGTTATTTTTAAATTATTATCTTTAAAACTCCATCCATCGATTTTCCTTATATTTTCACTTAAAGTTATTTCTCCGTTTACTTTTCCATCTTGAATTTTAACCTCTTTAAACTTTCCTACTGGTGCTGTATTATCAATTGTAATTCCAGTTTGTATATTTTGACTCTCGCTTTTCAATCCACCTTTATCAATAATAGCACCTTCTTTTATTTGCATACTTAATTTTCCATTTCCAATAATTCCTTTTATATCAATTTTGTATATTTTTCCTTCGTTTGTACTTTCTATTTCTTTTATAGAAAAGTTATCTTCAGCTATATTTATATTATTCTCATCTAATTTAAATCCAAAAAAATCTTTAACAAAATTATTTTCTTTTATGTTTTTCTCTGTTACTTTTATCTTAAAACTGATTGTATGAGTTTTATTAGCATATTTAGGGTAATTAGTATTTGTATTTTGTATTTCTATAAGTTCTATTTTGGGTTTAGTTCTATCAATGTTCATGTTAGCAACATCTATCGTATTTTCTATTATATATTTAGCACTTGAAATTGTATTTATAGAAATTAAAATAAAAATTCCTATAAAAAAATATAATATTCTTTTTATATTACCACCTCCTATCTTTTTTCTTCACCTTCAACATGTATCTCAAATTCATATTTTTCTATTTTACTGTCTTTGGTATCTTGTTGACCTTGGCTTTCATATTCCCAGCACCATTTTATTTTAATTATTTTTAGTTCATTTTTTTGTAATGTGCCTTTCAAATTATTAGATAATTCTTCTAAAGTATTTGATTTGCAAATCAAGTTATCATTTTCTAATGCTTCAAATTTTAAATTAATTGGTTTGTTGTTTTTACTAATAAAATATATTTTATATTGTGATTTTTTATTTGTTTTTAATCCTATGCTAAATTCTCCCTTGGTTCCTGGTGCTATTTTTTCTTTTATTAGATTATCAGTTGTAGAATATAAATCAACTAATTGTATTTTTTCTGTTTTACTATCTACATTAAATTCATAATAATCTTTTGTTGCATTTTGTTTTGAATTATCATTAGATTTTTCTTGTGAACTTTGAAATAATTTTAGGAATAAAGTATCATCAAAAGATATTTCAGATTTTGATTTAAAAATAAAAATTAAAACTATTATTAATATTAGACATATTATGATTATTTTTAAAAATTTTTTTATCATATTTTAAGCCTTTTCTTGTTCTGTATGAACTTTTACTTGAATTTGTTGTATAATATCGTTTACTGAAACTGATTTGTCTTTATTGTAAGTTATTTCTAATTTATATTCATTTTCCTTTTTACTATCTTTTGAGATTTTTATATAATCAGTTTTGTTATTTTCAAATTTAATTTGTTTTCCATTTTCATATAATTTTAATTCAATTGATTTGTCCAAATCTGATATTACTTGAATATAATATTTTAAATCTATTTCAGTTTGTTTTTGATTATTATAATTTTTTACTTTAAAAATATAAGTTCCAGTGTTTTGGCTTGCTGTTATATCTACTTGTGGATTATTTTCTATTACCAATATTGGTTCTGCAATTGTAGCATTAGCATTTATTGTTGTTGCCTCTATTGATTTGGCAAATGTATAACCACTTAAAAGTAGTAATATAACAAAAAATATTAATAATAAAATCGTTATTGTTTTTATTTTTTTATCTTTTTTCTCTTTACTATCTTTTGCTTTTGTAATTTGGATTGTACCCATTTCTTTTCCTCCTATTTTCATCATTTTCATATTCTATTTTTATTTAGTTTTGATTTGGATTTACTTGTGTTCCTGTTACTACAATGTTGAATGTATAATTTCTAATAGATTTTGCATTTTGCGTATCTATTTTATCATTTGCTAAAATCTGTTCTGCTGTAGTTCCAGTTTCATAAGGCCATACCCAATCAATTGTAATTATTTTTGTTTTTTCAGCATCATTTGCATTTATTGTTCCAGTTAGATCATTTTGTAATTCAGTAAGAGATTTATATTCTTTATTTTCATATTTAAATTTCAAATTTGTTGGCTTGTTGCTTTCGTTTTCAAATCTAACAATATAGTCTATTCCGACCTCTGCACCTGTTGCATCTAGTTTTATTTGAAAACTCCCCTGCGTTCCAGGTGCTATTTTATTATTTGATACTGTTTTGTTATTTATTGTTGAATTTAAAGATATTGCTTGTAATTGTTCTTCTTTTTCGTTTACTTTAAAATTCCAATTTGCCACCTCAGCTGTTCCATGTCCTTCTACTTTTGACATGTATTTTGCATATACTTGTCCTCCTACAAAAGACATTAATATTATTGCTAATGCAATAACTGCTAAAATTATTTTTCTACTTTTTTTCAATAGCACTCCTCCTTTTTATTTTATTTTTTATTTTTGGGATTTTTTGTTTTGGTTCAGAATGAACCTTTTTGAATAAAATTTTAAAATATGAAAATGTAATCAAATTATAATTCCTAAAAGTAGATTTGTCAACAAAAACATTTCGACATTTTTTGACAATTCATCATTCAAATCATTGATTTTATTGACATTTCTACTTTTAATTTTCCTGTTTATTTTTTGTTTACTCCAATAATTCCACCTAAAATACCGAATACCATTCCTATTACTATCATCAAAATAGATTGTATATTCAAACTAAATTTCCAATTTAATAAACTTGAAACTATATAAAGTAGTAAAATATAAATTCCTCCAATTATTCCTCCGTTCATTAGTCCGTTTTTCTTTATTTTTGTATTACTTAATGAACTTCCAATTAATATACTTAATGCTGTTATTATCATTATAACCGGATTTATTGTGTTTTCACTTATGTTTGTGTATGTCAATATAAGTGAAAATATTATTAGTAAAATTACTGTTAATAATAATGATATTCCCACTCCTTTAACAATATTTTTTGTTGTTTCCATTTTCTTTTCCTCCTTTTAGGGAAATGGGGACGCCCTTTTTTTCCCTATAGCTTTCTATTTATTACATTATATTTATTTTTATTTGAATTATAACTATAAAATGGAGAAAAGCTAGAAGATATAATATACCTTCTAGCTTAGAACTATTTGTAAGAATAATATTGATTTCCAATTTTCTTATATACTCCCGACCCTAATGGTCTTTCTGATTGAAAAACAACCTCTTCTGGAATTTTTATACTGCAATTTTTTGATAAAATCTCTTTTGCAGCTCGCAATGAATCTTCATTAGGTTCTAAATAAATACGTGCTTTTTTGCCTTTTGCTGATTTTATGCAGGCATATTGTACATTTCCTTTTTTGTCTTTTTGAAAAATTACTTCTTCTAGAGTATTGGGATAACTTTTATCTTTTACTCTATTCATTGCAACAAGTCCACACATCAGCTTGTTCTCATAAGAAGCACCTTCTTCTTCTGCCATTATCAAATGACTGAGCCAGTATAAATCATCTTTGTCTACCTCATACTCTTTAGATACCTCTGTACTTTTGGTCTCTTTTTCTACTTCAATATCTATTGTTAAGTATTCTTCTGCTTGTACCTGGCTTTCGACTTCGTTTTCTGTTTCTTTTTCAGTCTCCTCCTCTGTTTTTGTTTCAATTTCTATATAGTTTGTTTCATTCAACTCTCTTGAATATGCTGTAACAAGATTGTTACTATTCATAACTAAAACATTTATTATCAATTGAAACATTAAACCCGAAGATACCAAAATCATTGCAATAATTCCAAGTTTTTCTAGTCTTCTCCGTAGTGCATTTCTTCTTTTCTGTCTTTTCATCATGTTGTTTATTTCTCCTTTTTGTTTCTTCTTTTATTTTAAAAAAGAATTTTTATTTTTGCATATCTATATTATACCATATTTTATGTTAATTTGCAATTTTTTTCAAAATAGGGTTGACAATATATATTAAATGAGTTAAAATATAAAAGTGCCAAGAAGACAAGCACGTAAGCCATGGTGGATGTAGCGTAGTTGGTTAACGCGCCAGTTTGTGGCACTGGAGACCGTGGGTTCGAGTCCCATCTTCCACCCCACTTTAAAATTTAATATATTGGACTGTAGCCAAGCGGTAAGGCACCAGACTTTGACTCTGGCATGCGCTAGTTCGAATCTAGCCAGTCCAGCCAACATGTGAGATTTTTAAAATCTCACTTTTTTTATTATTACATAATTAAAAACACCTACTCAAGTAAGTGTTTTATTTCATTCCATCCATTTATAAAGTATTGATTTTATAATGTTCTTTTTTCTTTATAATTATTTGCCTCATAATTATTTTGATTATATATCTATTTAAATATACTTATAGGAGCAGAACCCATTTTGCCTTTCTTTATTATCCAAGTATTACCACAATTTTGGCAAATTGCTACAGTAGAATTTATTGTTTTAGTTTTATTTGTTCCTTTAGATTTTTTCCAAAACAAATTAGATATGCCTAATGTACACAAAGCTGTCAATCCTCTTGCACTATTATTTATATGTCCGCCAAATCCAACACCTTTTTTATTTGTTTGTTGTCCTTCTTCAACAAGTTGAACTTGAACATTTTCACTACCACATTCGGGACATTTCATGTAATTCATCTCCTTTTATTTCATTATAAATCAATTATAACATCTAAAAATGGAAAAAACAATCCAAATTTATATTATTTAATTTTAAATTCTATTTTCTTACTTGTCCATACACTTGTTTCGTATTCTAATATAATACTTTTTGCATTTACAGGTACTTGATAATAAACAACAGATTTAATTCTTTTACCCTTTGATAAACTTTCTAATGTTGGACTTTTGTAATCGTCTGCATAATAATATTCTTCGCACTTTTCTCCATCTGCATAACATTCCAAATTACTTAAATAAATATCTGAAGTTGAAATGTTTTCAAATATAACTTCTGCTCTCACTACTTTATTTCCTGTTTTAGGGGCTGAATAAGATTTATAGCTTGTATAATCTTGTGCTGATACAAAAGTAATTTTAGTATCATTGGTTTCTATTTCTTCTCCCACATTAACTACAGTATTTCCTTTTGCTGTTGTATCATTGTTGCTTGATGTTTCATTAGCTGTTACTGGTGTAGATTGACTTTTATTATCACCACTTCCATTAACTCCAATTATTATTCCTAAAATAATAACTATCAATATAAAAGTAATAACTTTATGCTTTACAAAAAAGTTTCTTTGATCTTTACCACATTTAGGGCAAACTCCTTTTGAACTTACTTCTGTTCCACATTCTTTACAAATTTTTAATGCCATAATGCATTCCTCCTTTTATTTTTCAGTATGCCAACTTTTATTGTTTTATCAACAAATTTCGACATCATTTTTATTTTTACTACTTTATAATATATTAAAATACATTTTTTGTATGTGATACAAATGTAATTCAAATGTATTACATACGTATTTTACCAAAATGTTTATAATTATATTAGGAGGTCATTATGAATAGTTTTAAAATTCCTATAATACCATCAACAACTCAACGTTCTATTAGATTTCCAAATGATTTAATTGATGATGTAGAAAATGCAATACGAGGAAAAGAAACAACCTTTACGGCTTTTATAGTTGCTGCAACTAGACACGCAATAGATGAATTAAATATCAATAATAATTAAAATACTGCTATTATCAAAATTTATCCTTATACAAGTACAATACATAAAAAAACATTTCACCAGTTTAATGTTTTTTTATGTATCTAATTTTATTCTTACAAATTCTACTAATTATCTATAACTTCTGACATCAATATAAGCCACCCTACCAGTAACATTAACTCTAACCCTATCAACATAAGAATTCACATGTTGTAACACAGTAACAGTAGTATTGGCTTTATACTGATACCTTACTCCACTCAAATTTGAATTAGAATATAACACACAACTTTTAGTCTTTCTAACACTTCCTACATTATTTCTGTTATCATTAGAATTACTGTTCTTATAATTTGCCTTATCTATATAAGCAACTCTACCAGTTGCATTAACCCTTATTTTGTCAACATTTCCAGACACATTTTCTAATATCGTTACAGTAGTATTCGCTCTATATTGATACCTAACACCAGTTAAATTACTATTACTATATAAATTACAATCACTTGATAGTTTTACAGAATTTCCAACAGTATTTGATATATTATTATTTCCCGCAATTTCTTTACTGGTATATGCTAAATAAATCCAACCTCTATTTGTTCTTCCCCATCCATTTTTTTCTTCTAAAATTGTAACTATTTCGTTTTGATTATAACCACCTATTCTATTACTTGATGTACTAGCTCCTGTTCTAATATTCAAACCGCCATTTGCAGTTATTTTAACTTGATAATTAGCACTATTTCCATCGTTACTTGTATTATTAGAATTTCCTGAATTATCTGTATTATTAGTTACTCTATCATTTTTGAAGCAGAAAAATTTTTGATAATTAGCATATTCTCTAAAATTTTCTATTGATACATAAACAGTGTTTCCACTTACTTTGGCTTTTCCAATACGACTGCTGGTTGAAAATTTTCCTTCATACAAGTATGGGTCAAAAATTTTTATATAATCTCCATCAATTCCTATCAAAATAACAAAATGTCCACCATATGTAAATAAACCTTGATTGCAACTTGCTATTACATAATTATTATCTTTTATTTTTGCAATTGCATCATCTAATTTATAACATTCACTATAGCCTATATTAAATACATCAGCTGTCCATTTGAAGGCTGACCAATATGTTCCTTGGTTTGCACTTCTATAACCATATTTTACGTACAAATCAGCCATTTCTTTTGGATTTATACTTCCTTTTATACTAGATACAATCATTGCTCCGGCTGTTGGTCCACATCCACTTCTGCCTATTGTTTGTGTTTGATTTCCTACAGATGTATATAAATAATTTTTCCATCTATTGTCAATTTGGGAATAATATGTAAGGCCTGTATATTCTCCAAGTTCTACATTAGGAGTTTTTTCAGAACCTTCGTATGCAATTAAACCTTGTTCTTCAAAACCTTCATTTTCAATATTTGTCTCTTGATTTTCTAATTCATGTTCATCTTTTTCAGTTATCTCTTGTACTTCAGTAATAATTTCATTTTGAGTATTTTGCATTTCATTTTTTTCATTTGCTTTTTTATTTAAAATAAAAATTCCATATATCACTAATAAACAAAGCATTAATTCAAACAAAACAATTTTAGTATTTCTCATGTTCATCCCCCTAAATTTATCAATTTATAAATTATATGTGCTTATTTTGAACTTATACTCATTTTTATTTGACTTCTTCTCTATATCTTTATATAATAAATAAAAAACAAAAGGACTGAGAATATGAATGCAAATTATTTAAATAAATTAGAATATTTTAAAATTTTAGAAACCTTATCTACTTTTGCAACAACATATATTGGAAAAAATATGTGTTTAAATTTATTGCCTTCAAATCAAAAAGATGATGTTAAAAATAGATTATTAGAAACTGATGAGGCTGTTAAAGTTTTATATAGAAGTAGTACACCTCCGCTTTCAGAGATTGCAGATAATACAATTAATTTAAAAACTTTGGAGTCTTTTGGTACTTTATCACTAAAATCACTTTTAGACATTACTGATATTTTAAAAATTGCTGATAGCTTGAAAAAATATTTTTATACTGATTATATTGTCCCAGAAGATTTTGAAATTTTAAATTCTATATTTTCTTTGCTTTATTCAAATTCATCAATTATAAAGAAAATTGATACTTGTATTTTAGATGAAAATACTTTGAATGATAATGCTTCTTCTAATTTACTTTCTATTAGAAAAAAACAAAGAAATTTAGAGCAAGATATTAAATCTAAATTAACTAATTTTTTACATTCTTCTTCATATTCAAAATATATTCAAGAGAATGTTGTTACTATTAGAAATGATAGATATGTTATTCCTATAAAAGAAGAGTATAGGAGTCAAGTTAAAGGTTTTATACATGATGTATCAAGTTCTGGTTCTACTATTTTTATAGAGCCAATTTCTGTTTTTGAGTTGAATAATGAACTTGCTAATTTAAAGATTGAAGAAAATTTTGAAATAGAAAAAATTCTGCAAGATTTGTCTAAACTTTTCTATCCTTATATTGAAGAGTTAAAATTAGATATTGAGTGTATTGGTAAATTAGATTTTATATTTGCTAAAGCTAAATATTCAAGATTTATAAATGCTATTACACCTATAATTAATGAAGAAAAAAAGATTGTTTTAGAAAATGCTAAACATCCATTATTAGACCCAAAAAAAGCTGTTCCTTGTTCTTTAACTTTAGGAAAGGATTTTAATACTTTAGTTATTACTGGTCCTAATACTGGTGGTAAAACTGTAACTTTAAAAACTATTGGTCTTCTTACTTGTATGGCTTGTAGTGGTCTTAATATTCCTGCTTCTCAAAATTCTTCTATTTATGTTTTTGATAATGTTTTTGCAGATATTGGTGATGACCAAAGTATTTCAGATTCGCTTAGTACATTTTCTGCTCATATGAAAAATATTGTTGATATTGTGAATAATTCTACTTCTAATTCTTTGATTTTAGTTGATGAATTAGGTTCTGGAACTGACCCAATTGAAGGTGCTTCTTTAGCTATTAGTGTTTTGGATTATTTTACAAATAATCATTCTTTGACTGTTGCAACAACTCATTATCAAGAGCTTAAAAAATATGCTTTAACTAGAAATGATTTTGAAAATGCTTCTGTTGAGTTTGATATTAATACACTTTCACCTACTTACCACCTTTTAATTGGTGTTCCTGGTAAAAGTAATGCTTTTGAAATTAGTAGAAAACTCGGATTATCTGAGGAAATCATTGAAAATGCTAAAACTAATTTGACTAAAAAAGATGTTGATTTCGAGGAATTGTTAAAAAATATTTATGATAATAAATCTAAAATCGAACATGAAAAAGCACAGATTTCTGAAGAATTAGAAAAAATTGAAGCTTTGAAAAAATCTTTAGAAAGAGATAATTCAAAATTGTTGGAACAAGAAAAAAATTTGATAAATGATGCTAAAATTAAGGCTAGAAACATTTTATTAGAAGCTAAGGAAGAGGCTAATTCTATAATTTCAGATATGAATAAAATTTCTGAAGATGTTTCTGACATTTCTAATAGCAAGTTGAATAATTTGAGAAATAAATTAAATAATTCTATTAAAAATATTTCTTTAGAAGCTACTAAAAATAACTCTAATACTTCAAATTCAATTTCAAAAGATGAGGCTGTTCCAAATACTAATGTTTTTGTTACTACTTTAGGTAAAAATGGAGTTATTGTTTCAAATATCTCTAAGTCTAATGAAGTGCAAGTTCAAGTTGGAAGTATGAAAATGAGTATTAATATAAAATATTTACAAAAATTACAATCTCCTGCTGTTAATAAATCTGCTAATACTTCTCATGTTAGTGTTTCTAAAACTAAAAATGCTAAGTCTGAAATAAATATAATTGGTTTAAATGTTGATGAAGCAACCTTTGTTGTTGATAAATTTTTAGATGATTGCGCTCTTGCAAAGCTGGAAACAGTTAGAATTGTTCATGGTAAAGGTACTGGTAAATTACGTGATGGTGTTCATAAATTTTTAAAATCAAATCCTCATGTAAAATCTTTTAGAATGGGAACTTATGGCGAGGGTGAAATGGGTGTTACTGTTGTAACTCTTAAATAATTTTATGTTTTAAAAGTTGCCTTTTATTTCAATTTTTAAGGCAACTTTTTTTATTTTTATAAACTCTTTATACTATATACATTATTTCATTGTTAGGAAAATATTTTTTCATTTGTTCTCTTAAAAATTTTTCTCCATCTTCTCTATATTGGTTTTTATACATATATTTTCCCTTTCCTCTGCCAGTCATAAGTTCTTTGTCATATAAATTTATTGCTTTTGGAAATGCTTCTTCATTAATTTTTGTATGGACAAAACTATAGGTCATAAATATTATTTCAAAAAACACATCCTTTTTTATTTTTTCCGATAATTGCTCAGATAGTTGTTTTATTAATTCTTGATATAGTGTTTTCCAATTTTCAACCATTATTACTGGTGCTATTAATATTCCTATTTTATACCCCGCTTCTTTTAATTTATTTATTGCTTCTATTCTCCCCCTTAATCTTGAAGTTCCAAATTCTACTCTATTTATAATTATTTCCGGATTCACACTCATTCTTATTGTTACTTTTCCTTGATGGTCAATATCCAAAATATCATCTACCATATCAAATTTGGTTGGAAAAGTTAAATGACCTTTTGGAGAAGTTTTGAAATTTTCTATAGTCCAAGGTAAATTGCCTGTTATTGTATTTTCTAATATTAAATCACTATTACTTCCAATTTCAAAAGTTAAATCTTTTTCACTTTTATTAGCTACTTTTATTATTTTTTCAAGCATTTCTTCTCTATTTACAAACAGTCTTAAATATGCACATTTATTATAATTACATACTAAATAGCAATACATACAAGCTGCTGTACATCCAGATGAAGTATATGGTACTAAATAATCTGATGTTTTATGGTTTTCTACAAATTTATGTGTTTTTCTTATCCCTATTATTAGATTTCTTTTCATGTCCATAAATTCACTATTTTGCTTATTTCTCATTTCTTCTATATTGTTATGATTTTCTATTTCTACTTTTGGTACTTCTTTGTATTTTTCTAGTAATTGCTTTCCCAATTCATAGTTTTCAATATTTTTTTCAAAATAAATAGCTTTAGGTTTAAACATAATAAAATCTCCTTTATTATATTTTAACCTAAAGCTGTTGTTTTATTTATTTTTTTAATTCAATTTCAATTTTTTTATCTTCATCTAATGCAAGTTTTGTGTATTTTACTCCACATGCATCAAATAGTTTTCTTGATGCAATATTATTTTCTGAATTTGCATATTTATCTGATAAATAAATAACTTCTTTAATTCCTGATTGAATTATTATTTTTGCACATTCATTACAAGGGAATAAATCTACATATATTTTTGAATTTTCAAAATCTTTTCTGTTTCCTCTATAATTTACTATTGCATTCATTTCTGCATGGCAAACATATGGGTATTTGGTATCTAAGTTTTCTCCTTCTCTTGCCCATGGAAAATTATCATCATTAAATCCATTTGGTGCTCCATTATAACCTATTGATAATATTCTATTATCATTTCCTACAATACATGCTCCTACTTGTGTTGATGGATCTTTGCTTCTCATTGCTGATAATTTTGCTAGTGACATGAAGTATTCATCCCAACTTATGTAATTTTTTCTTTTTTCATTACTACTCATATTAATCCCTTCTTTTATAAGTAATATATTCATATCCAAAATCATTCAAACCATCTTCTGGTCCAACTTCTCTTGAAATTTCTTCCCATGTATTTTCATTTATTTTTGGAAATATTGCATCTCCTTCAAAATCTTTATCTAATTGTGTTACATACATTTTTTTGCAATATGGCATTAATAAGTTATAAATTATTGCTCCACCTATTACAAAGTGTTCTTCTTCATCTTCCATGTAATCTTGTAATTCTAATAAAGAATGTACTACTTTTACATAGTCTGAGTCTATATTAAAGTCTGGATTTCTACTTAATATTATATGCATTCTATCTGGTAGAATTCCTCCTAATGATTCAAATGTTTTTCTTCCCATTATTATTGTATGTCCTGTTGTTCTTTCTTTAAATCTTTTTAAATCATCTGGTAATTTCCACAACATTTTATTATCTTTTCCTATTATATTATTTTTAGCTTTTGCTACTATTATACTTAACATCTTTTGCTCCTTTAGTTTTTATATTATTTGTGGAAAGAATTTTCATCTTTCCACATTTTGCTTGCTAGATTTTTAGATTTTTCTAGTCATAGCTTTTTTTCCACCAAATATACATGGTGAATTGCATTTCCAGCCAGGAAATGTACATCTTGCGCCTTTTGAATATGGAAGTAAATAATTTTCAATATTTGGATAATTTTTTACTGCTTCCAAGTATTTATTCATTGTTTCTACTGTTTGTTCCATTATTTCAAGCTGTGCTGCTCCGCATAAACGTTCTGTACATTTAAGTACAAAATTTTCTACAGTTCCTCTTTCATTTACTTTTACTAACATTCCTTGTGGATAATATTTCTCTAATGAAGATATATCTTCTAACCACTCTTTTTCTAACTCTGTTCCTCTTATTATTCTTGGAACATAATATTCTGGCTTGTCTAGTAATGACATCTCATAAGACAATGTTCTATGTCTTTGAGCCTGAGCTAACTGTGCGAAACTTGCTAAATATGTAGTACAGTAATTTTCTCCAAATTCTTCTTTTCTATCTCGTGTTGCGAAAAGAGATAATTTGGTTTTCTTTACTCTCGGATTTAATTTTTCTACTTTTAAATCAGGTAATGCCTCTAAAAATTCTTTCATTGCCTTTTTTAATTGTATTGAAAATCCTGTTTCAGGTTCATTTTCAATGTAATCTTCAAACCAACTTATAATGAAGTTCAGCTGTTCGAAACTAACTGTGTATTCCATAATTGTTGCTGGTGTGAAAACACTTATTAAATATCTTGCATTTTCTTGTGCTAATTTCTTCACTTTTTTGTCGTCGAATTCTGGATATTCTTCTTTTATTACTTTTTTATATTTTTCAATCCATTTTTCGTACAATACTTTTTCTTCTTCAGATGGTTCCATTTTTGTATATCTTGCTGATTTTTCCGAAGTATTATATATCTTCTCATTGTTTAATATCATTGCAAGAATTTTTGGAATACCTTCAAAAATAAGATTATAGTGTGCATGTCCGAAAACACTATGATGTCCTGATTCCAAGTTTCCATTTGCTCTTCTTTGAGTTTTTTCTGGTGCTTCTGCAAATAGTGTTTCTACAGTATCGGGCAAGTAACAAATACCTGCTGATTTTCCTGAGAAATCTATCGCTTCTTCTTTTGGTAATACATACCCTACTTTTGTTGACGCAATAACTTTAATTTTCATTTGTGACATCTCCTTTTCAATATAGTCATATCACTTGGCTGCTTTATTGCAATTATATTTCTATTGCAACTTGAGCAAATTATATCATATATATTTCCTTTTTTCTACATTTTTCTCAAAAAAATAGAAGACTTACATCTCCCATTTTGGTACATATTCTTCTTCATGTTCTCCTAGTTCTTGAATATATCCATTTTCTAAATTTAATCTATACAAATAATTTTCTATTTGCTCATATTCTTCTTTTTTTAGTTTTCTATTTATATCTTCTATTTCTTTTGCTTTATATGTAGGAAAGTATTGTGCCATAACACTTACATATACATCATTCATATTGTCATTAATCCATTTTAATACTCTTCTAGAATTTAAAATATGATTTGGTAATACTAGATGCCTTATTATCATTCCTTTTTTCATTATTCCTCTATCATCAAATATTGCTTTTCCTGTTTGTCTATACATTTCTTTTAATGCTTCTGTTGTTATTTCAAAATAATTATCAACTTTTGATAAATTCTTTGCAAGTTTGTTGTCTGAATATTTCAAGTCTGGCAAATATATATCAATATACCCTTCTAACATTTTTAAAGTTTCAACTTTTTCGTAGCCATTTGTGTTATATACTATTGGCAATTTTAGTCCTTGCTTTCTTGCTAGTTTTATTGCCTCTATTATTTGTGGCACATAGCTTGTTGGTGTTACTAAATTTATATTTTCAACATCTTTTTCTTGTTGTTCTAAAAAAATCTCTGCTAATCTATTTATAGTTATTTCTGTTCCTTTTCCTTCTTGGCTTATTTCATAGTTTTGACAAAATACACAATTCAAATTACAGTTAGAAAAAAATACTGTTCCTGAACCTTTTTTACCACTTATACATGGTTCTTCAAAATTATGAGTTGAATATAAAGCTATTTTTACTGTATCTTTTGATTTACATCTTCCTACTTGTCCGTTTTTTTCTATCTATTTTGCAATTATGTGGACATATTGTGCATTGTTCTAAGATTTCTAGCATATTTATCATTTCCTTTTTTGCATAATATAATGAGACAATTTAGTACTAGCCAACTTGTCTCACATATAAATTTTCATTTTTATCTTTTTCTAATATAATCTTTTTGGTTGTAAATTTATCTATATTTTCTTTTACAATTTCAATGGATTTTGTTTCTCCATCATTACTTTTGATTGTTGCTATTATATTATGGTTTAGGTCTTTTATATATATGTCATAAACTTGATTTTCATCTTCAATATTCATTGAATTTTCATAATCTTCTAAATATTCAGCAATCTCAACTTCATAACCGTTTTTGGTTTTGGTTATTTGTTTTATAAAAAAGCTATCATCTAATGTGTCTAGCCCCACTCCTGTTGCTACATATTTTTTTAATTCATCATTATATTGTATATATTCTGTACCTTCTTTAGGAAATTGTTTTGTGAATTCTTCTCCAAAAATTTCTTTTGCTTTTTGTTCTACTTCATCATATGAAACTTCATAATTATCAAGATTTTTCTTTACAACTTCCCATAACCATAAATCAGGTGCATCATTAATATTATTAAATTTTGGTAATGCTTCTTCAGTAACTTCCTGCCACATATATATTTTTGATATATATTGTTCGATATTATTAACTTCAGTGGCTGTTACTGTTTCATTTCCTATATTCTTTTTATTAATATATATTCCTATAAAAATTATTAATAATATAAATATGATTACTAGCATTTTTTTCATTTGCCATTCCTCCTGTTTTTGGCTTATTCTACACCTGTTGCAATTACTGTTACCGCTACTTCTCCGTTCATATTATTATCAATTACTGTTCCAAATATAACATTTGCTTCTTCACTTATTTTATCGTTTATTAATCCTATTGCACTATTTATTTCAATTAAGCTTAATGATTCATCACCTTTTACATTAAATATTACACCTTTTGCTCCATCTATTTTGCTTTGAGTTAATGGATTATCTATTGCTTGTTTTACAGCTTCTTCTACTTTCTTTTCACCAGATGCTCTTCCTATTCCCATATATGCATGTCCTTTATAGCTTACTGTTGTTTTTATATCTGCAAAGTCTACATTAACTTCTCCTATTGATGTTAATAAGTCTGTTATGCTTGTAATTCCTTGCTCTAAGACATTGTCTGCTATTGAAAAAGCTTGATCTAATGTAATTTTTGAATCTGTTGTTTTTAAAAGATTATCATTTAATACAACTATTAAATCATCTACATTATCTTTTAATCTTTCTGTTCCTTTGTCAGCTCTTAGCTTTCTAGCTTTACCTTCAAATAAAAATGGTTTTGTTACTATTCCTATTGTTAATATTCCCATTTCTTTTGCAACTTCTGCTACTATTGGGGCAGCTCCAGTTCCTGTTCCGCCTCCCATTCCTGCTGTTATGAATACTAAGTCTGCTCCTTGTAATATTTGTTTTATTTCTTCTTTATTTTCTATTGCTGCTCTTTCTCCTACTTTTTCGTTTGCTCCTGCCCCTAGTCCTCTTGTTGTTTGAATTCCTATTTGTAGAGTATTGCTTGTTTTTGCTCTTTTTAATGTTCCTGTTTCTGTATTTAACATGTAAAATGTTACTCCTTTTACATGGTCCTCTATCATTCTATTTACTGCGTTATTTCCTGCTCCACCTACTCCTATTACTTTTATTTTAGGTGTTCTATCTATGTCTCTCATTTCATTCATTTTTTGTTCCTCCCTAGATTTGTTTTGAATTTGCTTTATTATATATAAAATTTAGTAAAAAAACAACTATTTATGGGAAGTTTTCTATTTTTTTGTTGATAGATGATTGTTTTTGGAATAACGTGTAAGAAATGGTATGAAATAATTGTTTATTTGTGTGCATAAAATATTGAAAATACAATGTTTTGATATTATCTGTTCTGTAACTATAAAAACTTCATCAATCTTTGTATCTATTATTGTTTTATAAGTTTCTCCAAATCATAATCTTGTGTATCATTTAAAGGTATTGATACCGTATATCCATTAGTACTATAATATGCAATTGCTATTCCTAATCCAGCATTACCTTTTTCTTTATTTGATTTAAAAATCATTTCAGAACCCCTTTAATCAAATTTTTGTTCGCTTTTGAGATAAAAATAAAAACAAGTTACCTTGTTTTTATGGTGGGCAGGGATGGATTCGAACCATCGTACTCAAATGAGAACAGATTTACAGTCTGCCGCCTTTAGCCACTCGGCCACCTACCCATATTAAATTTTAGAATTTGTGTCTTTCGACATTAGCTATTATAAGCTTTTTATGCTTCTTTGTCAATACTTTTTCTAAAATTTTTTCACTTTTGTTTCGGTTCAAATTTAACAATATTTTCTAAATCCATTTTTCCGGCTCTTGTAATAAAGTTAGTTCCATATTTTTCATTTAATTTATCTATAGTTTTATCTAAATTTTCTTGTTTTGAATTTTCACTAGTATTACTAAAAAATGATAATTGTTCCTCATCTTTTCCAATTAAATTGTCTACTCTAACCCCTATTAATCTTATAAATACTCCTGTTGTATACATTTCATTTAACAATTCTTTTGCTTTTTTTAGAATTTCTTTTGTACTTGATGTAGCTGTGTCTAATTTAGCTTGATGCGAAAAATCTTCAAATTTGTTTGTACGTAACTGAACATTTACTACATTTGCTATTAATTCTTCTTTTCTTAATCTGTGTGATACTTGTTCAACTAATGCAACTAAAACCTTGCCTAATTGCTCTATATCTGAGATATCTATTGGTAATGTTACTGAATTTCCTATACTTTTTGGTTTTTCTATTTTATAATTTACTTCTGAATTATCTATTCCATTTGCATATTCCCACATCATTTTTCCGTGCTTACCAAATTTTTTTATTAATAGTTCTTTGTCTGTTTTTGCAAGCTCTCCTATTGTTCTTATTCTCATATTGTATAATTTTGGAACTGTTTTTCTTCCTAACATAAATAGTTCTGATATTGGTAATGACCACATTTTGGTTGGGATTTCTTCTTTAAATAATGTATGCACTCTGTCTGGCTTTGTAAAGTCTGATGCCATTTTTGCTAATAATTTGTTATTTGCAACTCCAACATTTACTGTAAAGCCTAATTCATTTTTTACTCTTCTATTTATTTCATTTGCCTTATTTATTAGAGTATCATTCATAAGATAATTAGTCATGTCTAAAAAACATTCATCTATTGAAAATCTTTCTATTTTGTCTGTATATTCTAATAACAAATTATATAATTTATTTGAATATTCTTTATATATTTTATAATTGCTTGGATATACTTGTAGATTATTGCATTTTCTTCTTGCACTATATAAAGTTTCTCCTGTTACAATTCCAAATTGTTTAGCTTTTGGACTCTTAGCTAATACTATTCCTGCTCTTCTGGTTTCATCTCCTCCAATTACTGCAACTTGGTCTCTAATGTCGATTTTTTCTCCATTTTTTAATTTATATACAGCAAGCCATGATAGAAATGCATTGTTTACATCAACATGTAATATTTGTCTTTCCATATAACATCACCAATCTTATTATAAAACATTTGTTCTTAATTGTCAATATAAAAAATTGATAAGTTTTTACCCTTATCAATTTTTTAATTTATTTTACATATTCATTTAAGTCTTTTCCTTTAAATTCTAAGTCCCCCATTTTTTCTGTTGTTATATAACCAGGCATTGCATTTATAACATCTGGAATTCTGTTTACAATTGTTGCACAAGTTAATTCTACTGTTGCTGGTTTTTCTACTGTTATTGTAGTTGTTGGTTCACCTTCAACTGTCCAAACATTTTTATCAAATTCATCTGGTGCATATACTTTTCCTATACATTCTGACTCAATTGTTATTCCTTCTTTTGTTTTTGTTGTAACAACTGCACTCATTCCTGTTGCATCCCCTGCTTTTATTGTCATATCTAGTGTTGATGAATATATGTCATCTTTATAGGTTTGTGGTATACATTTTTGAGTTTGACTTATTATTGTTAATCTTAATTTAGAACATAACCAACCATTTACGTTCCACATATATGATGGTGCGTATTCTCCTTTATTTATTATTTCTTGTCTTTGTTCATCTGACATTCTATCTACTGATGCTACTTGTTTATCAAAATCTTCTAATGTTAAACCTGCTCCGTGTGCTTCTGCTAAAGCAATTCCATAGTCTTCAACATTATAACTTGAACTTCCTTTAATTTTTGTTATTTTTTGTGTTGATCCTGCTATTGATGTTATGAGTTGTCCCCAATATATGTCTTGATAACCTGTTCCTGTTATTGTACAGTTATTTTCTTTTGCTAATTTATCTATTTTTTCTGTTAATGTTGGATTTGAATTTTGTGGGTAAAATGCTTCTTCGCAAGTTGATATTGCATTTATTCCTAATTTGGCACACAACATATATGGTTCTTCTAGTTCAGCAATTAAGCTTCTTGTGGTTATTACACATATATCTGGTTTTGTTTCTTTCATCATTTCTTCTGCTTTATCTGCAGATACTACTATTACTCCTAAATTTCCTTTTTCTAATATTTCTCCTATGTCTTTTCCTATTACTGCAGGATTTACATCTACTGCTCCTACTATTTCAATTCCTTTTTCTATCATGTATCTCATTGTGTATAAACTCATTTTTCCTACGCCATATTGTACGGCTTTGATTTTTTGTTCCATATTTTTGAATCCTCCTTTGTTTATTTTATATAATTTTTTTAATTATATACATAAAAATAAAAAACGTTATATCTTACGGTATAACGTTTTTTTTGGTGCTCCCTCAAGGATTCGAACCTTGGACCCACCGGTTATGAGCCGGTTGCTCTGACCAACTGAGCTAAGGGAGCATTTAATATTTTCTTTATTGCTTGACGCAAGATAAAGTATAACCTATTTTTTTATTAATGTCAATACTTTTTTAAAATTTTTTTGAGGGATTTTGGAGTTTTTCCTTAATCCCTCATATTCTCATTAATAATTTTCTCCTCTTCCTTCTGGAAGTGCTGGGTATTGTAATACAACTCTAATTTTCATAACATATTTGATTGCTCTAACAACTTTGCTATTTTTAATTCTTTGCCATAATGTTGGTTTTGCTTCAAATGTTGTTTCTTGAGCATATTGTTGTTGTTCAACTGTTTGTTCATTTTGTACAGTTGCTTGAACTTGTTCTGGTTCTTGAACTGCTACTTCTTGTATTTCTTGAACTTCTTCTTGTACTGGTTCACTTATTTCTATTGGTGTTGGTATTGTTTTTAATGCATCTGCAACTTCTATTCCTATATAGCTTAAAGCTTTTGATCTATCTTCTATTCTTTCCATATCAATTTCAATATGTAAGTTTGCTTCTAGGTTATTAATTCTTGCATTTAATAATTTGATTGCATCTTGATAATTTTGAGATTTTGTTGATTTTGCTTTTCCTACTATATTTAAAGTATCTATTATATCTTCAGAGAAGTTTTCTTCTGCATTTTTAACTTGTTCTGCCCAATCTTCTTCTTTGTTTTCAGCAGCTTCTGTTAGTTCTTTTAATTGTCCAGCTAATCCTATATTTTGTTCTCTTTGTCTAATTAACTCTTCTATTTTTTTTGTATTTTCTTCAAATTGATTTGTAGCAAACTCTACTAATCCGTAAGCAGCTTTGTATACACTACTTGGAAAATTTTTCTTTTTAGGATATTCAATTAAATATGTTTTTATTGATTCTATTAAGTCCTTAAAATATGAATCTTCTTCTAATTGAACGATTTGCTTCTTACTGTTTGGATTTATCATTTTTTGAACTTTTTCTATATTTGATAATATTTTCTCTTCCGTGATTACCATTCTCACGTTTACTATGCCAGATTTAGACATTGTAAACAACCTCCTTTATCCTACGCTTTATTGCTTTTCATGTTTCTTTTATAATTATACAATATAAAACAAAAAACTACAATAGTCTTGTAGCTTTTTTTATTTACATTTGTGTTACATTTATGTTACATTTTTGTTACAATTTTATTTTAATCCTTCGATTATTGTATTCTCATATTCCCTATACAATTTTATAACATCAATTTCTTTTTCGTTTTTTAATCTATATACTAAACTAGATGCTATTAAGCCATAAATTTCTGAAGCAATAGCTTTGGAATTTCCTTTTTTTATTTGTCCCGCTTCTATACCAGCTTCTACAATCTTCTCAATTTTATCTATATATTCAAAAATATGTTTTTGACATTTTATATTTCTAGCTTCTGTTCCATAAAGTTGACTTAATAAAATCTTTATAAAATCCTCATATTTTACTACTATCTTTATCTCTATTAATATTACGGCTTTTAGTTTATCTATATAATTATCTAATTTTGCAGTTTTTATATCAATACTATTTTGTAATAATTTTATTCCTTCTTCAATTAAAAAATTAAAAATCTCTTCTTTGCTTGAAAAATGATAATATAATGTTCCTTTTGCAACTCCAACTGTTGCAGTTATTTCTTCAATACTAGTTGCGTCATACCCTTTCTCTGCAAATAATTTCATTGATGTTTCAAATATTTTTCTTTTTGTTTTGTTCATATTTGCACATCCTTTCGTAATAATTCTGTTATATTATATATGTTTGTTTTAATAATTGCAATAGTTTTTATTTTTTTGAACACATAGTCATATATGTAGAGTAACCCTAAAAAGAAACAATTTATTGATATTCGAGTGATCCGGGGGTGACCGTTTTAGGAAATGTTCGAACGCTAGTGAGTTACATTTTCTTAAATGGGGCAACGAGAATAACAATAAATTATTTCTTTTTAGGGTGGACTATTCAAATTGTGTAATTGTAACAAAAAAGTAATATTTTTTTATTCTACAAATCTTTACAAATTACGATATGTAATATAAAATAACAATAAATAATAATACTTTTTCTAATTAAGGAAATAATAAGAAAAAAATTTGGAGGAAAACTAATGAAAAATAAAAATGAATTAAACTATAAAGACTTAAAACTAACTTGTGACCAATCACTTTTTAATTTTGAAAATACTTCTGAAGTTGAAAACATAACAACAGGAATAGGACAAGAAAGAGGAATTAAAGCTTTAGAATTTGGATTACAAGTAAATGTTAAAGGTTACAATATTTATCTTGAAGGACCTAGTGGAGTTGGAAAAACAATGTACACTAAAAATTATTTAAATAAAATTTCTAAAAAACAAAAAACTCCTTGCGATTGGTGTTATATTTATAATTTTGATAATCCAAATGAACCAATTGCAGTTTCACTTCCAGCAGGCCAAGGTAAAGAATTTAAAGAAGCAATGGATGGTTTTATTTTGGAAATCAAGAAAGACATTAAGAAAACCTTCAATGCTGATGATTTTGAAAAAGAGAAAACATTAATAAAACAAGAATTTGAAGAAAAACGTTCTGCTCTTTTAGATAAATTAAATGAAGATGCTTCTAAATATGATTTTCAAGTTAAATCTGCACAAAATGGTATTTATATGATGCCTATCGTTGATGGAAAAGCTATTGATGAAGAAGAATTTGATAAATTAGATGATGTTTTAAAACAACAATATGAAGAAAAATCTGTTATTGTTCAAAATCAAATAATGGATGTTATTGAACAAATAAAAGTTATTGAAAGACAATCTGATAAAAGAATTTCTGAATGGCAATCAAATATTGCTTTATTAACAGTTAATGTTCATATTAATTATTTAAAATCAAAGTTTAAAAGAAATAAAAAAATAAATACATTCTTAAATAATGTTAAACAAGATGTTCTAAAAAATGTATCTTACTTTTTAGAAGAAGACAATGATAAAAATAAACCTCAACAACCAGTTCATCCATCTGCTCAAAAACAAGACCCTTGTTTAAATTATAGAGTTAATTTATTTGTTGATAATTCTAATTTAGATGGTGCACCTGTTATTATGGATTCAAACTATTCTTATCATAATATTTTTGGTTCACTTGAATATGAGAATTATTATGGAGCTTTAAAAACAGACCATACTATGTTAAAACCAGGACTTTTACAAAAAGCTAATGGTGGTTATATAATTTTCCAAGCTAAAGATTTGTTACAAAATAGTTTGTGTTATGAAACTTTAAAAAAAGCTTTAAGAGTTAAAGAAATTAGTATAGAAAATGCTGTTGACCAACGTTCTTCTATGGTTATGGTTTCTTTAAAACCTGAACCTATTCCTTTAGATTTAAAAGTTCTTTTAATTGGAAATAATAGCATTTATCAAACTCTACTTGCTATGGATTCTGATTTTAAAAAGCTTTTCAAAGTTAAAGTTGAATTTGAAGATGATGCACCTATTACTAAAGAAAATGTTAATAAACTTGCATCTATTGTTCATGGTTTCTGTGAACATGAAGAATTACCACCTTTAGACAAAACTGCAATGGCAAGATTAGTCGAGTATGCTTCAAAACTTGCTGGAAGTCATAAAAAACTTTCAACTAGATTTGATGATTTGATTCAAATTGTTGGTGAAGCTGCTACTTGGGCAAAAATTTCTAAGTCAAAAATAGTAACTGCTGATTTTGTTGATAAAGCTTTAAGTGAAAGAATTGATAGAGTTAAAAAATTTGATTCTAAATATGTAGAAATGATAAAAGATAATTCACTTTTAATTACTACTTCTGGTTATGAAGTTGGTACTTTAAATGGTCTTACAGTTATGACTATTGGTGATTATTCTTTTGGAAAACCTGCAAAAATTACAGTTAATACTTATACTGGGAAAAATGGAATTGTAAATGTTGAAAGAGAAGTTGAACTTTCTGGTTCTTCACATTCTAAGGGTGTATTAATTTTAACAGGTTATTTAGGAGAAATGTTTGCACAAGATATTCCACTTTCTTTAACAGCTAGTATTTGTTTCGAACAACTATATAATGGTGTTGATGGTGATAGTGCTTCAAGTACCGAACTTTATGGATTACTTTCAAGTCTTTCTGGAATACCTATTAATCAAGCAATAGCTGTTACAGGTTCAGTAAACCAAAAAGGTCAAATACAACCTATTGGTGGTGTTAATGAGAAAATCGAAGGTTATTTCCAAATTTGTAAAATGCGTGGATTAGATGGTTCTCATGGTGTTATGATACCAGTTCAAAATGTTGATAATTTACAATTATCAGATGAAATTGTAGAAAGTGTAAAAAATGGTTTATTCCATATTTACTCTATATCAACTATTGAAGAAGGAATTGAAGTTTTAACTGGTGTTCCTGCTGGTAAGAAAGATAAAAATGGAAACTTCCCTGCTGGTACTGTTAATTATCTTGTTCATGAAAAACTTAAAAAATATGCTGAAATTAGTGAAAAATAATATAAAAATAAAAAGGTCCTAAATTTAATTTGTTTTAAGACCTTTTTTTATTTTAAAAAATATTTTCTAAATTGAATAAATTCTTATTTTTAATATGTTCTAAAATGTATATATTTTTATCTATTTCTACAACCGCTTCTTTATATTCTTCTATTTCAATATAACCATTTATTCCAGCAAGTTCTGTTTCCACTTTTTCTATTTCATCATGTTCTATATAATATGATAATTTTGGATGCCTTTTTCCCCACTTTTCTTGTAATTCATTCATCACTGTTTTAGTTTTTTCAGCATCAACATTTTCTTGCATCAGTTCTCTTCTTAACTTTCTAAGTTCGCTATCAGCTTCATTTATGCACAATTTTGTATATTTCTGTGTAAAAAAATCACCAACACATATCAAAATCACAATAACAATACAAATCCATAACTCTTTTGTCATTATAACCTCCACTTTAATTTTATAATTCTTTCTTTTGACAGAAAATTTGTCCTTTTGCATCATAAGTAACAATTAAAGCTTCTTCTGGCTTCATATTAAATTTTTCTACTTGTTTTTTTAACCATTGATAATTCTTTCCGATAGCTTGTAAATTTTTCTCCATTATTTTTCCATCAACTACTAAATCATAAGGAATTCCCTCATAATCAGGTATTATGTTAAAATCTTCTGGTATGGTATTTCTTTTTTCTGGTTTTTGTATAACTGTAACTTGTCCGCTGGTTTCTAAAATTGCATATTCTACATCCCCTAGATTATATATGTTGTTTCCTCTCAATCTTTCTTCTAATTCATTAATTGTAAATCTTTCTTTTTTTAAAGCTTTTTCATCTATTTTTCCTCTGTATATTAATATTGTTGGTTTTCCACATATAATTTCTCTTGCTTTTATACTTTTTACATTAAGAAATGATATAACTAGATGCATAAGTAATAATCCTAAAATTGATATAATTCCATTAGTTATCGGTATTCCTGAATCAGTCATTGGAATTGATGCTAAGTCTGCAATCATTATTGCTATTGCAAGTTCAAATGGTTGTAATTGTCCTATTTCTCTTTTTCCCATTAGTCTCATTACAATTAATACAAATATGTAAATCAAAATTGATCTAAAAAAAGTAATTAACATATATACACCTCTAATTTTAAAGTTTTATTTATCTTTTGCAAATTTTTACTTTTTTATACTTATATTTTTGAATAATTATTTTTTTATTGTGAATAATAATTTTAGAACCTTAAATTTTTTACATTACAAATTTTTAAAACTAAGGAGGTTACTACAATGTCAAATTCACAAAGTAGAAGCGAAAATGGTGCAAGCACAGTTTGGCAAATTGTTGGTAGATTAGTTGCTGCAGCTGTTGTTTTGGCTATTACTGCATTTTTCACACCCGGATTTTCTATCAATAATATATGGACATTAATTATAGCTGCTGTTGTTTTAACAGTAATAGATTATTTAGTTACTAAATTTACTGGTTTACATGCGAGTCCTTTTGGTAAAGGTTTTGTAGGATTTGCTTTAGCTGCTATTATTCTATATGTTACTCAATTCTTTGTAGCAGGTTACTCTATTTCTTGGATTGCTGCTATAATAGGTGCTTTAATCTATGGTGTTGTTGATTACTTTATACCTGGAAATCAACAAATGTAGTTAAAAAGAAGTTATCTTTTTCGATAACTTCTTTCTTTATTTTTGGTTTTGTCTTTCCCAATATTTTTCATATAATTCTTTTGCAGTTTTTGGACTATCAACACCTTCTTTATTTTTTACTGGTGCAAAATCATCCTCTCTTTTTCCTCTTAAAATTGCTATATCATCAAATAATTCAAAACTATCAAAGATAAATGCTTCAAATTTATATGAATTTGGTGAATCTGGTACAATTTCTTTTCCATTTTCATCTATATATGAATTTTTCTTGAATGCACTATGGTATATTAATGGTTCTTTACTTATTTTCTCTATTGCTTCTATTGTAAATAGATTACACATAATATGTGATTCACCATATCTTAATTCTCCATTTTCATCTATTTCTTCTGCCATTTTTTCTGGTAATTCTGAATATTCTATTACTTTTGGGTGTCCATTCATTTTGCAAAATACTCCAACTCTTTCATGTGGATTTGCTTTTACTACTGATTTTGATGCTATTTGTACATTTTTATCTATTGCCATTCCTAGTAAAGTAACATCTGCCATTTTTAAAATAGCATTGTCTACTCCACCTATAAATACCCATTTTATTCCTCTTTCTTTCATGTCTGCTAACATTCCGCTTGTTCTTAAAGATGAGAATACTCCTCCATTGCCATCTGAAGCTTCTTTTATTTTTAAGTCTTTGCTTATTAACATTTTTCCTTCTGTATCAACTAATGGTAATTCACCTTGTTCAAATAACATTACATTATTTCTATCATAACCAAAGTAATTGTTTTTTTCTAAAAATTCTTGTGTTTGGTCATTGTTTTCTTTACTAGTCATTATGTACCATGGAATAATTGTATTATATTTTTTGTTAGCATCTTTTAAATTTTCTGCTAATATTTCAAATAAATATTTTCCTTTTCCATAAACATCTAATTTAAATGTACCCTTAGGTCCTGTGTGACCAAGTCTTGTTCCTTGTCCTCCAGCCATTGTAACTACTGCATATTTTCCACTAGTAATTTCTTTTTCGCCTAATTCATCAAATTCATCTTTTTGTGTTTTTGTTAATTTTTCTTTGTCTAAATATTGTATTGATTCTATTTTGTTTTCTTTTATTTCTATATCTTTTTTAGTATTTTGATATAACTCATTTATTTGATGAAAATCTATATTATTTATTTGATTTATTAATTCCTCTTTTTCTTTTCCATCTAATTTTTCTAATAATTTTATAATATGTTCTTGATTATATTCTTTTAATAATTTTATTGTTTCTTGCTCTTTTTCCATTCTTAGTTCCTCCTTTATTATCTTCATGTTTTTATAAAGATAACAAGTTTTTTTACTATATTTTATTCATTTTTCAAAATATTGTTATTCATCCTAATCAATATGGCTATTTTATCACATTTATTTAAATTTAGCAAATTTTTTTGAAAACTTGTCATATCATTTGAATATTAGCAATATAAATTAATTAAAGTTATTTGGTACAAACATTTTCTTGAAATTTAAAGGAGGTATATAGATGGAAAAGTCTAGCTTATATCAAGATATCGCAAAAAGAACTGATGGGGACATTTACGTTGGTGTTGTAGGTCCTGTTAGAACAGGAAAATCAACATTTATTAAGAACTTTATGGATTTACTTGTAATCCCTAATATTGATAATGAATATAAAAAAGAAAGAGCAAAAGATGAACTGCCTCAAAGTGCTGGTGGAAAAACTATTATGACTACAGAACCTAAATTTGTTCCTAATGAGGCTATTGAAATTACTTTAGATAATAATTTAAAATTTAAAACCAGACTTGTTGATTGTGTTGGCTATTTAGTTGACAATGCTATTGGTTATCTGGAAGATGATATGCCTAGAATGGTAAAAACTCCTTGGTCTGAAGAAGAAATTCCTTTTGAACAAGCTGCTGAAATTGGTACAAAAAAAGTTATTGAAGAACATTCAACTATTGGTATTTTAGTAACAACTGATGGTTCTGTTACAGATATTCCTAGAGAGGACTACATAAAAGCAGAAGAAAGAGTAGTTTCTGAATTAAAAGCTTTAAATAAACCATTTATTATTTTATTAAACTCTTCTGAACCAAATTCTAGTTATACTCAAGAGTTGGCTGAAAAATTAAGTAATAAATATCAAAATAGTGTATTACCTATAAATTGTTCAAATTTGTCTATTGATGATATTAATACAATGTTTTCAAAGATATTATACGAATTTCCTACTGAGCAAATTTCTATTAAATTTCCTCGTTGGGTTGATGGTTTAGATTTTAATCATCCTGTTAAAGCTGAATTATTTAATGAATTAAAAGATGCCTTTTCTGATATTAAAGTTTTAAAAGATGTATCTTCTTGTTGTAATAAGATTAATCAAACAGATATAATATCAAGAACTTCTATTGATAATATTGAATTAGGTTCTGGTAATGTTAGAGTTACTATTGATTTAAAAGAGGAATTGTTCTATCAAATTCTTTCTGAAATTACAGGTGTAACTGTTGAAAATGAAGGTGATTTATTTGGTATTATCTCTGAGCTTTCAACTGCTAAGAAAAAATATGACAAAATTGCTTATGCCTTAGAAGAAGTAAATGCTAAAGGTTATGGAATTGTTACTCCATCTATTGATGATTTAGTTTTAGAAGAACCTGAAATGGTTAAACAAGGCTCTAGATTTGGTGTTAAATTAAAGGCGACTGCACCTAGTATTCATATAATAAGACCTAAACAGATACTTTTTTTATCCACCTCGCTCATTTCCAAGCCGAGGTGGAAATTTATTTTTAGCTTAACATGATTTTTTTCAATTCCTTGTACATATATCCTATCGATTTTTTCATGTATAAATTCTTTTGTTAATTCAAATGTATCAAAATCAAAAAACTTCTTTATTTTTTGTTGATTTTTTCCAGTTTCATTTGCATCTCTATTTACTTTTAATTGTATTAATTGACTTTTATAATCCATAATTTCGTCTTGATATTCATTCTTGATTTTTTCAAACTCATCATCAGTAATTTTATTCATAGTATATAATTTTATTAAATTAGCTTTATTCTTTTCCTTTTCATTTATTGCATTTTCTAAAATTTTTATATTTTTTTCTAATTTAAAATCCTTTTTGTCTAACCTAGAATTTGCTTTCAACATTTCTTTAAGTATCATTGATTTCTTTTCTAATAATTCAGAAAAAACCTCACTTAATATACTATTTAATTCCTCAGTTCCAATATATGTATGATTATTACAATTTTTTAAGCCATTCTTAGCATATTCAGAACATATCCAAAATTCTTCTTTTGCTGTTGGTCTATGCTTTCTTCTCCAAAATTTTTTTCCATCATTAGTACATATCAATAAATTAGAATATTGGTATTGATTATTCCAACGATCTCCAGTTCCAGTATACTTATTACTTCTCTTTTCCATTATTTCATTGCATTTTTGCCATATATCGTCATTTACAATTTGTGGTACAATATTCTCTTCAGCTTTATAGGTAATCCATTCCTCTTTTGGAATTTCTATTCTTTCCTTACTCATAAAATCTATCACCTCTGTTTTTTTACCACAATAACATCCTTTATATTTTGGATTTGTAAGTATATTTTTTATTGTAGAATAAGCAAAAACATCTCCTTTTCTCGTTAATTTTCCCTCTTCTGCTAGTTTCTTTCCAATTCTCCTTATTCCAATATTTCCTGTGGAATATAATTCAAAAATTCTCGAAACAATTTCTGCTTCTTCATCGATTTTTTTCAATTTACAATTGTCTTTTTCATATCCCCATATAACATTACTGCCAAGCACTCTTCCTTTTTCTATTGCTCTATTAAATCCAAATTTTACCCTTTCTGAAATTCTTCTACTTTCATCCTGTGCAAGTGATGCCATAAGTGTTAATCTCAATTCTCCTTCTTGTTCAAGAGTATTAATATTATCTAATTCAAAATATATACCTTTTCCTCTTGCTAATAAGTTTCTAGTAAACTGTAGTGTGTCTAATGTATTTCTTGCAAATCTACATACTTCTTTTGTTAAAATCAGATCATATTTATCATCCATACCATCCTGTATCATATTATTAAAGTCCTCTCTTTTCTTTATTGATGTTCCTGTTATTCCACTGTCACTATAGCCTTGAACTAATGTCCATTTAGGTATAGATAAAATTTTGTTTTTGTAATAATCATCCTGATTTATTAGTGAATTTTTTTGTTCATTCTTTCCTGTAGAAACTCTTGCATAATATGTCACCCTTAAAGGTAAATCATATATTGTTTTTCCTGACATTAATGCTTTTCTAATTTCATATAATTCCATTGAAATACCTCCAAAATCTTATTTTAATCGCTTGTGTTGTAACTCTGTTTGTATTTATTGTCAACATTTTGAAAGATATTTCCAAAATTAAAAAGCCCTTATGGGCTTTTAACTAGCAATCTTTTGCTTATCTATGTACTTAATTATTTTTTTCTTTTTATATAATAATTCTATTGTAATTCCAACTTTTAAAACTATTTCTAAATTTGCTAATCCTGTATCATCCAGTCTCTCTACTTTTATTTTATCTAAAATTACATCTACTAATTGTGCTGGTATTCCTTGAAAAAATTCAAAATCCTTTTCAAAACTTTTCTTTATTATTTGCATCTTATCATCTATTTCATCCTTATTTCTTGACATTATAAGTTTATTTTTTTCTTCTTCATAGGCTGATATTTTTTCGTTATATATATTGTTTTCTTCCTCAAATTCTTTTTCATCAATAAGTTCTGTAGTATATAATTTTATCAATTTTTTCTTTTCTTTCTTCAAGCTTTCAATTTTATTTTGTAGTGAAGTTATATCTATTTCAGTAGAACAGTCTTCAAAGCACTCTTTACATTTATTTAATAAATTCTCTATAAATTTTTCTTTATTTATAAACATTTCATTAAATATTCGTTTTAATACTTCATCTAATGTTTCTGTATATATATTAACATTGTTTGCACATCCACTTATACCTTTTTTCTTATATAATGCACATTGCCAAAATTCTCTTCCTCTACTAATTGTTCTCCAATAACATTGTCCATCTTTTTTGCAATAAATTTTTCCAGAATATTTATATTTTGTATTATAACCAGTTGTTTCGCTTTTAGCTCTTTCACTTCTTTCTTTAAAGATTTCATTACATTTTTCCCAAATTTTTTCATCAACAATTTGTGGTACAACGTCATCTGTCGCTTTATATTCTACAATTTCATCTTCTCCAAGATTTACTCTTTGTTTAGTCATGAAATCTATAACTCTTGTCTTATTCCCAGAATAAAAGCCTTTATATTTCGGATTTGTAAGTATATTTTTTATTGTAGAATAAGCAAATGTTTCTCCTTTTTTTGTTAATATTCCTTCTTCTTCAAGTTTTTTTCCAACTTTTCGTATTCCAATATCACCTGATGCATATATTTCATAAATTCTTTTTACAATTTTTGCCTCATCTTCGTTCATTTTTAATTTACAATTATCTTTTTCATAACCCCATATAGCATTATTTCCCAATACTCGTCCTTTTTCTATTGATCTTTTAAAACCAAACTTTACTCTTTCTGAGATTCGTCTGCTTTCGTCTTGTGCTAATGATGCCATTATTGTTAATCTTAATTCTCCCTCTTGTTCTAATGTATTTATATTGTCCAGTTCAAAATAAACTCCCTTTCCCTTTGCCAATAAACTTCTAGTTAATTGTAATGTATCTAATGTATTTCTTGCAAATCTACACACTTCTTTTGTCAATATTAAATCATACATATCATTAAGTCCATCAGAAATCATTTCATTAAAATCTTTTCTTTTTTTTGTAGAAGTACCTGTTATACCTCTATCACTATATCCATCAACTAATGTCCACATTGGTGTATCTAAGATTTTATTTTTGTAATATATCTCTTGGTTATCTAACGAGTTTTTTTGCTCGTCCTTTTCTGTTGATACTCTTGAATAATATGTAACTCTTAGTGGTAAATCATATATCGTTTTTCCTGACATCAATTCTCTTCTTATTGTATATAAATCCATATTGAAAGCCCCCTTATATATTTCTAAGTATATAATCTTTCATCTGGTCATCAATTAACCCCTGTTTATTTGCTGAATTTATCAAATATTTACTTAATTCTTCTTTAATACTGTTTTCAAATTTTTCTATTGTTTTGGTTTCGATCTTATCAAATATTTTGTCCAATTTCTTCACCTCTGTTAATGTATATTGAAGAAATCATTTAAATATTACTGTATTTTTTTATTCCCATAATATTTTCTTGGGTACATCATACCCTGTTATGATTCCACTCTTTAAATGATAAGATTTAGTATTTTTATTATAATTATAAATAGATGAATTCCACTTTCTAAAAGCTCTATTATTTATTGTTTTTCTACCACCTGATAATTCTCTACTAGCTTGTATATGCATTTGTCTTAATTGTGCATACGCTATATCACCATCTTTTCTTTGCTTTCTTTTTTTAGCAATATATTGCATAGTTTGAGCATTATGCTTTTTTTTGTTTATTTCTTTTCTTTTTTCTTTTTCTAATTTATATCTAAAATCTTTAGTCACTACTCTTGAAACTTTATATTTTGAAATATTTAATTCTTTCGCAATTTCTATTTGCTTCATTTTATCTTCAAAATACATTTTTAAAATTTTCTCATTCATAGTACCCTCCTGCAACTTTTTGCTAACAGATTTTAAATATGAAGAAACTAATAGAGCTTATATTAAAACTCTATTTAATTTCTAAATCTTCCATTGCTTTTTTAAAATTTTGCTCACTTAATTTTTTTACAGTTTTATATCTTTTATTTCTTTCTAATATTTCTATGATCTCTCTAGCAAATATTCCTAAACTGAAAGAGATTATAGAAAAA
>MNRP01000029.1 GCA_001916005.1 Clostridium sp. 26_22 | reverse complement strand
CCTTTTAATGTTTATTTGCAGACAAACATTTGGAGAATTATCTATGTTTTATTTTTTTGTCTAAAACATAAATTTGCCTTCAAAAATTTTACACTTACATATTCATTTATATTCCTCCTTGTTCTGCAGGTTGAACCTGTATTTTTATTATAGCATTTAAAGTTTGAGTTTTTAATCCTTTTATATCATGACATATAATTGTAAAAAATATGAAATATTTTTGTAACACTTACAGTTTGTTCCTGTAATTTTGTTTTTATTTTTATTATAAAATATACCCAAATAATAACTTTTAATTTTATTTAACATGAAAGGATATCATAATGAAAGTAAAAACTTTAAATGGAAATTTAAATATTGTAGGAAAAAATCTTAAAAAATTTAGAAAATTAAAAAAAATTTCTCAACCTGAAATTTGTCGTAAATTAGATTTACTAGGAGTTACAATGTATAACTGTGATATTTATGAAATTGAATATGGCAAAAAAACAGTTAAAGATTTTGAAGCTCTAGCATTTTGTAAGGTTTTAGGAATTACTTTAGAAGATTTATATTCTGATACAGATAAATATTATGAAGCATAATTTTTATAAAAAATAAGAGCCCTAAACAGGGCTCCATAGGAATTACTTTTACCTTTTATGTGCATGTAACATATACGGCTTAAAATTAGGATTATTACTTGACAAAATTATACCATTTTTCCTAGAAATTTCTTTTTTTATCTTTAGACTTTCTAAATATTCTTCATGTAGTCTTTTCATTGTTTCAGTATTTAAAATATAAGTACTCCATATTTTATAAATCTTCTGATCATGAATAGATTCTCTAACTCCTTCAATAATTGGAGTCGTTCTACATCCGTAATATGTATAACCAGTTATATCTTCTACACTCTTTCTAAAGATGTTATATGGTTCTAATTTAGTTTCTCTTTTTTTAATTACAGTATCAATTTTATCTTTTATGATATCCTCGTCTATAATAATCCGCTTAATAATTTTCCCTTTCTCTATCACTGCCAAACTATCACCGTAACATGCAATTCTTTTGTTGTCTTTTACATTACCTGTCATTAAAAATTCCTCCTAAAATTTAGTATATTTATATTATAACACTTTTTTCCAAACTTTTCAATCTACATTTTTCGACATTTATTGACATTAAAAAATTCCACTAATATTTCCATTATTATCAATATCTATATTTTCAGCAGCAGGCACTTCTGGAAGCCCAGGCATTGTCATTATTTTTCCTGCCAATGCTACAACAAACCCAGCTCCTGCTTTTAGTTCTACATCTCTTATTGTTATTGTAAATGGTTCTTTACATTCTAAATTTTTACTATCATCAGAAAAAGAATATTGAGTTTTAGCAATACATACTGGTAATTCTTTATAACCTAATTTTTCTATTTGCTCTATATTTTGTAATGCTATATCTGTAAATTCTACTCCTGATGCTCCATAAATTTTTGTTGCTATTTTTGATATTTTTGTTTTTATATCATCATTTAAATCATAAATATATCTAAATTGATTTTCTTTTTCTGATAGTGTAACTATTTTTTCTGCTATATCTATAGCACCTTCTCCACCTTTTGCAAAAGTTTCAACTAAACTTAATTCTACATTTTTTTCTGATAATTTTTCTTTTATTGAACTTATTTCTTCTTCTGTGTCTGTATTAAATTTATTAATTGCTACAATAACATTTAATCCAAATTTTTCTTTTATATTTTCTATGTGTTTTAGTAAATTATTAACTCCACCATGATATTTCAATGCTTTTATTGTTGCAACTATAACTACTACATCTGGTTTTATTTGAGCTTTTCTACATTTTATATCTAAGAATTTTTCTGCCCCTAAATCAGCTCCAAATCCTGCTTCTGTTACTGTATAATCTGCTAATTTCATAGCTAATTTTGTTGCAATTATACTGTTACATCCATGAGCTATGTTGGCAAATGGTCCTCCATGTATTATCGCTGGTGTATGTTCTAGAGTTTGTACTAAATTTGGCTTTATTGCATCTTTTAATAATACTGCCATTGCTCCATCTGCTTTTATATCTCTTGCATAAATAGGTTCTTCTTTTGAATTATAACCTATTATGATATTTCCTAATTTTTGTTTTAATTCTTCTATATTTTCAGATAAGCATAATATAGCCATTATTTCTGAAGCAACTGTTATATCAAAAGAATCTTCTCTTGGAACTATTTTTTTCTCTCCTGAAAGTCCTGTTTCAATTTTTCTTAATTGTCTATCATTTAAATCAACACATCTTTTCCAAGTAACTTTTTGTATATCTAATTTATTTCCATAATAAATATGATTATCTATCATAGCTGATAACAAATTATTGGCAGATGTTATTGCATGAATATCTCCTGTAAAATGTAAATTTATATCTTCCATTGGTGCAACTTGTGAATAACCTCCACCTGTAGCTCCACCTTTTATACCAAATACTGGTCCTAAAGAAGGTTCTCTTAATGCTAATATAGATTTTTTACCTATTTTTGACAATCCATCTGCAATTCCAATTGAAATTGTTGTCTTTCCTTCTCCTAAAGGTGTTGGAGTTATAGCTGTTACTAAAATTATTTTTCCATCTTTTTTATTTTCTAATTTTTTATATACTTCATTAGAAATTTTAGCTTTGTACTTCCCATAACATTCAATATCATCTTCGTCAATATTTAATTTTTTTGCAATATCTTCTATTTTTTCTAATTTTACATTTTTAGCAATCTCTATATCTGTCATATAAAATTCCATTCCTTTCTCGCTTCGCTCAAAGGCACACATAGAAATGAAAGCCTTGAGCTCGAAGCATTTTCGTTATATAATATATCTCAAGG
>MNRP01000028.1 GCA_001916005.1 Clostridium sp. 26_22 | reverse complement strand
ATAATATTTCTTTAGGCTTCTTGATTAATATTAATGAAGAAGCAAATACAACTGATAAAACAATAATACTTATTAATATTAAATAACTTTGTCCAAGTGCTACTATATTTAACATAAAACCACTATTATTTATTAAACTTCCACCGGAAATTATTGAATCCTCTGAGTTAATGAATCCATCTACAATTACTTTTAGTAACACATTTCCTAAAAGTAAGGAAGATATTATACTTGGCATCGATATGAATATTAACTCGAATATAAATTGCATTATAATTTGCATCTTAGATGTTCCAATAGATAAAAATATACCTATTTCATAAACTCTTTCTCTTAACCATAGAACTAAGATTAATGAAAGAACAATCATTCCTCCTAACATAATAGAATAAGTCATTACTTTTATTATATGTTTTATTCCACTTACTGACTCTAAAGATTCCTCAAATACATTAGAATCTTTTTCAATGGAATACTTTGATTCATCAATTTTAAGCTCTTTCAATTTATTTAAGACTAAGTTTGTAGATTCTAAACTACCAGAATACATTAAAATTTTATTTGCAATTTTATTATTTTCTAAGTTATTTAATATCTCTTGGCTTGTTGAATAATCCACAAAAACCATGTTTTCACTAAAATCAGAAGATAGACCTGTATATGTTTCCTGTTTTTTACCAGAAAATATTCCTATAATTTCAAATTTATGACTCTTTATTTTTCCACTTTTTTCAGTATCTAGTAATTCAAGATCAACTTCATCACCTAATTTTAGATTGTTTTGTTTAGCGAATTCTTCATGAACAATAATTGAGTTTTTATCATTTTTCTCTATATTTTTACCTTCTTTAATTGTAAATACTTCACTATTAAATAAAATGTTTCTTTTAGTATTATTTGTAGCTTCGAGTGAAACAACATTCTTAAATTTATCAGATAAATCTTCTCTATTTATTTTTTGCTCTCCACTAACTACTTTAGCACCTTTTAGTTTTGCTAATCCATCATATTGAATTATTATTTCTTCAATTTCTTTTAATTTTTCAATATCCTTAAATTGATTAACATTAAAATATTTACCATCTTTTTTTGTTATTGATATTGAAGAATTAGAACTTTCGTATAAAGTCTTTTCTATTTCATTGCTTGATTTCATTATTGTTAAACAAGAATACAAACAAGAAAGAACTATTGTTAAAATAACAAAAATAATAAATGTTCTATTTTTTTTTCTTGTAATGTATGCTATTGCGTTTTTTATCACTTTTTTAATAAGCTCCTCTCTATTTTTTTATTCCACAACTAATTGTGTCCACAGGACAAGCATTTTTGCATCGTCCACATCTGATGCATTTTAGATGATTACAATTTTCAACTGGATCTATATTCATTTGGCAATTTTTTTCACATTACCGCAACTGATGCACTTTTCTTCGTCTAGTCTATATCTGAATACTGAAATTGGGCTAATAACTGAATAAATAGCTCCCAAAGTCCAAGCATACCAATTGGACTAATAAGCTTACAAAAATATGGAGACCCTTGTCCTAAAATATCAACTAAAAATAGAGGAAGTATTATTACAAATACAATCGATATTATATATTTCAATTTTCTCAAATTCTTATCAAGCTTAAATGTCTCAATTTTTTTAATTCTATCCAATTCCAACACACTCCAAGCAAATTCTTATTACTTTCTCCAATTCAACTCTAGTCGCTCCATGACCATATCCATAGTAAGTCATAGTCATATTAATAAAGACAATTACTAAAGAAAAATTACGGCTTTTTTAAAACTAATTAACCATATACCATTCATCACTTTACATTTACTTATTTTTTATTTTTGTTAATTCTTTTTCAATTACTCCCTTGTTTTCACCGTTATCATCAACATTATCTGTAACAACACTAACAATATTAAAACATTTAATTTTTATTTCGTTCTAAACCTCAACTAAATTTGGAATCTCTTTTACACAAACTTTATGCCAAGTTGTAAATACGTTTACCATACTTCTCAAAATATTTACTTGTAAAATCCTAACCATTTATGTCTTTTGGTAATAGTTTACGTAAATCCCTAACTGATTATTTTTTAAATGCTTCTGTATTTTCTAAATCAGTTTTTTCTGATAGAACAAAACCATTTTTAGGACGTTCTTTTTTTTCTATAATTTGAATCTCAGTTTTTTTAAATTCATTTAGAAGTTTAATTTCAGATCCGCTGTTTGTACTAAAATAGCAATCGTATTTTCCATCACTTGAAACTCCTATTTTAGTATGAGTATCACATTTTGTCATTTTAGATATTTTTTCTTCTGATGTATTTTTTTCAAAGATACCAATAGTTCCAATTCTTTTAAGCCCATTTTCCCATTTTTCATAACCACCTTCCTTTTTATTAATAACTGCTTTTTTTTGCTCTTTAGTCATTTTATTAAAAGTTAAAAAAGCATATCTTAATTCCTTATCTATAGGACTTTGATCATCTAACATCGCTATCTTTTTATCATTCATATACTTTTTAAATTTATTTGAAAGTTTAAATTTAAGACCTAAATATTCATAAACATATTCTTTTTTTGTTTTTAAAGTATAATCTGATGGCTTAAATGTTGTATTTTTATCCTTTTTGTTAGTTGACGTACCCTTCTCTTCAGAACTTATTGATTGTCCTTCTTTAATTTTATTGCTTTCATTACTTTTTTTACACCCAACTGTACTTAAGCTCAAACATAACGTAAGTAATAGGAATGCACCTCTGGCTACTTTTTTTTTCATAATTTTATCCTCCTTTAATGTGGACCCCATGTCAAGGACAATAAATAAAAAAGTACTTAAATTTGAATAAAAATGAATATATTCTCAAGGTATAAAAAACCAGGAGGATATAT
>MNRP01000027.1 GCA_001916005.1 Clostridium sp. 26_22 | reverse complement strand
GTAAAACCACGGTATAACAGCTGGAAAGGCTAATATAGTTGTAAAAAGTGCAGCAAATGGAGATTATGCAGAAAACAAAGTAATCCACTTAGCAACAGTACAAAATGGAACAATTTCGTTGAAAGTAACACCATATGTTGGAACATATGATGGACAAGAACACAATGCTTTATCTAATATAAGTGTAGAACCAAGTGATGCAAAGTTGGAATATTCTTTAGATGGAGAAAATTATGTTACAGAAATGCCAAAGATTAAAGATACATCGGAGTTTAGTGTAACAGTGGTGGCAAGTAAAGAAGGCTACAAAACAGTATCTACAACAGAAACAGTAAAAGTAAATAAAGCAGAGGGAAGTTTAAAGTTGTCGGCAACAAGTGGAACAATAGAATGTCCGAATAGCACAACTTTTACTGTAAGTGGAAATACAGGTACTTTAAGTGTATCATCCTCAAATACAAGCGTAGCAATAGTAAGTATAAGAGGTAACACTGTAACAGTAAAATCGGTTGGAGCGGGAAGTGCAACAATAACTGTAAAGAGTACAGCAAGTACAAATTATAATGAAAAAACAGCTATATATACAGTAACAGTAAAAGATAATACATTTAGAGAAGATTCAGGAGTAGGTTATTATGCAGATACAGATGGTGATGGAACTCCAGAAGGAATAATATTTGAGGACTTCAAAAAGGGTGGAGGTGGAAGTTGGACTGGGTTAAATGGTTCATACACAATTTCCACAGTATCTAATACTAAAAGTTATTATATAAGCCAAACAAATTATGTGGGACCGTTTGGAACAAAAAATGTTTTGTCTGCAACTGGTTCTGGAAATGCAAGATTTTATGTAATGGCACTAAGTGATTATAATAATAGTGCAGTATATACGTATAATAAAGCTAAAAAAATTACATCAGGAGAATGGAGTATTCCAACAAGAAATGAATGGGCAGCGTTTGGAGGACAATTAGGAATAACAGCTTATAATTTTCAGAAATATAAATTAAGTGGAGTATATTGGTCGTCGTCTGCTTATATCAGTGGCTATTGGTATTATATTGATTTCAGTACAAGAAGAATGGACACTGAGTATGAAATGGGTGAAACCTGCTTTGTGCGCTTGTGCAGAACCTTCTAGTTTTGTAAAAAATTATAAATAATAATAGGTTGAAGGTTTAAAATTAGGTAAAAGCTAAAGAGAAAATTTAGGATATATAGTGGAAAGAATGTCGGAAAGATTGCAAAAAAATTTCCGATATTTTCAATAATACAAAAATATTGTTAATACATAAATTTTATGAAAAAGTTAATAAAATAACAAAGTTTTTTCATAATTTTGAAAAAACTTGACTATAATAAACAAAGATGTAGATTTATATATAACAGGCTCGAATGCATATTTATTATCTTCGAAATTAGCAACATTACTTACAGGAAGATATATAGAAATAAAAATGTTACCATTATCATTTAAAGAATATTTATCAAGCTTTGAAGATAAAACAGATTTATCAAGAAAATTTAGAGACTATTTGAGATATAGTTCATTTCCACAAGCAGTCCAATTATATAAAGTAAATCCAGAAAACATAAATTTATTTTTAGATGGAATATATAATACTATTTTATTTAAAGATGTAATGCAAAGAAAAGGAATAACAGATAAAAATGTTTTGGAGAAGGTTACCAAATACTTATATGATAACATAGGAAACAGAACAAGCATAAAAAGCATAAGCGATAATATAGAAGGAATAGAAAGAAATTCATCATATAATACAATTTCAAATTACGTAGATGCATTGATAGATAGTTATTTAATATTTAAAGTCAATAGATATGATATTAAAAGAACAGAGTTTTTAAAAACTCAAGAAAAATATTATGCAATAATAGGATTAAGATATTATATGTTAGGTCAAAAATCTAATAAAGATATGGGTCATATATTAGAAAATGTAGTATATCTTGTTATCAAGTTGCATTAACAACTAGAGGAGAGAATGAAGAAGATAATAAAGTTTTAGATAGAGAATTGCTTCCATTAAAAAAGATAAATGTATTAGATTGGTTACTTGAAGAGAAAAAATAATTTTATAAAACAATAATAAAATGAAATTGGTTAAAAAATTTAACTGATTTCATTTTTTTATAGCAATAGAACATGTATAGTGATTAAGTCGTATACTTAATGAAATTTTTCATGAATTAATTATATCAAAAGAATATAGAAAATCAAGAGCTACAACAAAATATTTGTAGAATTAAAAGTTGTAAAAATAAAAATAATAAATATGTTGAAATTCGCCTGATATAAAGGAAAATTACTCTTTAGCACTTATCATTAAGTATACGACTTAACAATAAAAGCGGGAGGATATAATACATGAAAACAAAAGAAGCAAAGGGAATTACATTTATATCATTAGTTATAACAATTGTAATATTATTAATACTAGCGAGTGTAAGTATAAGTTTAGTAATTGGAAATAACAATTTATTTGACAAAGCGAAAAGTACACAAAAAGTACAGACAATAGCTGGAATAAAAGAGGCATTGGAACTTGAAAAAGCAGATATTCAAGTTGAAAGCAAAACAGTAAATTTAGAAAATTATTTGGAGCAAATAAGTACAGGAAAGAAAAATTATGATTTAAGTTCAACAGAAAAGATAGATAACAAGAATGCATACATTATAATTAATGCCCAATATAAATTTTTGTTAAAAGACAAGGAAAACGGAGATGTAGAAATAACTTATGAAGGAGTAGCAGTTTCGGGAGATTTGACATTATCTTCATATGATGGAACATATACGTATCCAAACAGTGGCAGTTTTGAGATAACAAATAATGCTTCTGGAGGAGAGATAACGGTAAACTCAGATGCACCAAACATTGCCACAGTAAGTTTAGATGGAAATACTGTAACAGTAAAACCACGGTATAACAGCTGGAAAGGCTAATATA
>MNRP01000026.1:3163-3395 GCA_001916005.1 Clostridium sp. 26_22 | reverse complement strand
TCTAGTATAAAACTCAGAATAAAAATAAGTTTTAAGAAATAATTAAATAAATCTTAACATTTCCTTAAAAGCAATAAGAGTGTTGGAAATATTAAAAAATTATGATAAAATATTGAAACAGAAATGAGGGGGAAAAATGAATATTTTAGTATTAGATGATGAAAAAGAAATTGCAGATTTGGTGGAAGTTTATCTGAAGAATGAAAACTATAATGTTTTTAAATTTTATGAT
>MNRP01000026.1:0-3095 GCA_001916005.1 Clostridium sp. 26_22 | reverse complement strand
AGATGGATTTGAAATATGTAAAATGATAAGAGATAAAGGACTAAACTTTCCAGTAATAATGCTAACTGCCAAAATTGAAGATAAAGATAAAATACAAGGCTTAACTTTGGGAGCAGATGACTATATTACAAAACCATTTAACCCATTGGAATTAATTGCAAGAGTAAAATCTGCATATAGAAGATATACAAAATACAATGAAAAAAGCGAAGAAAATATTATTTATATAAATGGATTAGAAATAGATCAAGATAAGCATATTTGCAGGTTATATGAAACGCAAATTGAATTAACACCTATGGAATTTGATATATTATTATATTTAGCACAAAAAAGAGGAAATGTAGTAAGTTCTGAAGAACTATTTGAAAAAGTATGGAAAGAAAAATATTTAGAAAATAATAATACGGTAATGGTGCATATTAGAAGAATAAGAGAAAAGTTAAAAGAAAATACAAAAAATCCTAAATTTATAAAAACAGTATGGGGAGTTGGATATAAAATTGAAAAATGAGAAATTTATAAAATTAAAAAATAGTATAGCAAGAAAATCTGTCATAAAAATATTATTATATAGTTTAGGTGCGATTATATTATTTTCAGTATTAATAGATGGAGTGTATAATGATGAACTAGCAGACAGTTTAGCAAGTGTAAATAGAGATATATACTATTGGTGCATAGCAAATAAGATAATCTTACTTGGAATTACATATTTAGTAATATTTGCAATTATATCTTTTTTTGTTATCAGAAATACAAGTAATAATATGGTAGAAATAATAAAAGCTATGGATCAGATAATAAAAGAACCAGAGAAGGAAGTAAAGTTATCAAATGATTTAATACTATTAGAAAGCAAATTGAACAATATAAGAGTTGATTTGGTGTCAAATCAAAATAAGGCAAAAGAAGCATTGCAAAAAAAGAATGACTTAATAATGTATATGGCACATGATTTAAAAACACCACTCACATCAATTATAGGATATTTAACTTTGCTTACTGATGAAAAAGAAATACCTGAAAATTTGCAAAAGAAATATATGGATATAGCATTAAAAAAATCTTTAAGATTAGAAGAACTTACAAATCAATTTTTTGATATTACAAGATATAATTTACAATCAATGCCTATTACTAAACAAAATATAGATTTGGTATTTTTGTTAGAACAGCTTGTAGAAGAATCTTATCCAATGTTACAAGAAAAAAAGTTAGAATGTATTTTAAATAAGCCGAAAGCTATTCAATTTATGGGAGATGGAGATAAGTTAGCAAGAGCATTTGGAAATTTATTAAAGAATGCTATTAATTATAGTTATCTAAATACAACTATAAAAATAGATATAAAAGAATATGAAGATAAAATAGAAATTGTATTTAAAAATAAAGGAGATAAAATTCCAGAATACAAATTGGAAAAAATATTTGATAAATTCTATAGAGCAGATGAATCAAGAACATCTAGCACAGGGGGAGCAGGATTAGGACTTGCAATTACAAAGCAAATTATTGAACTACATAATGGAAAAATTTATGCTAAAAATGACAATGAATTTATTGAGTTTTATATAGAATTAAGTAAATGAGGTAAAAATGAAAAAGAAAAAATTTATTATTTTAATAATAATAATATGTGCAGATTTGATAATATGGTATTTTAATACATTTACAATTAAAACTAATTATGAAATAATAGAAAGTGAAAAAATAGTAGATGAAATAACTATAATTCAAATATCAGATTTGCATGGAAGTTCATTTGGAAGAAATAACAAAGAACTTATTAAAAAAATAGAAAAAGAAAAACCTGATATTATTTGTGTAACAGGAGATATGTATACAGCAAAAGATGAAAAAGGCAAACAAATAGCTTTAAAGCTACTCAAAGAACTAGCAAAATCATATAAAGTATATTTTGTAAATGGAGAACATGATTGTGATGAAAAATTCATACAAAATTTAAAAGATAACGAAGTAAATGTTCTAGATTATAAAAAAGAAATAATAGCCATAAAAAATACAAAAATAAATTTATATGGTATAACAAATCAGTACTATTCAGCAACTTTTGATTTGAAAAATGCTTTTGAAATTAATAAAGAAGAGTACAACATTTTATTAGCACATATTTCAAACTTTGAAGAATTTGAACAATTTGGAATTGATTTATCATTATGTGGAGATACACATGGAGGACAAGTTAGACTTCCATTTTTAGGTGCAATAATAAATAGAGGAATATGGTTTCCAGAAATAGTACAAAAAGGATTAAATGTAGAAACAAATTATATTAAAGGATTATATAGTATAAATAATTCTTATTTATATGTATCAAGTGGACTTGGAAATTATCCAATCAGTATAAGGCTATTTAATAGACCAGAGATTGCAGTTATAAAATTAAGATGATTAACAAACATCCTATATTGTATTTTACATCTATGGTAAAGACAAAATTTATAAAATATACTATCCTTATTGTAGGAGGTAATTATTATGGATCAAGTAAAAATAGGAAAATTTATTGCACAATGTAGAAATGAAAAAATATAACACAAATAGTACATTTACTCTAAATGAAAAATAAGTATAGTTGATAACTATAAATTACAATTAGTAAGTTATCGCTTACTTTAATATGTATTTATTAGTAGTAATAGGAGAACAAAGTATATGTTACCAACAATAAAATCAGACAGTATTTATCCATTACCCAATGATGTAGCAATATTTAATATTAACATAGTAGATATAATAGTTTTAATAGGAATTATATGCCTAATAATAAAAAGAAAATCTATTTTTAATGCAAATAATGATGTATTGGATAAATACAATAGTAATAAAATAAAGGGACTATTGGCATTATTGATAATAATACACCACTTGTCTATTTATATAAAAGAAACAATTCTACTTAAAGTATTTACAATAGTAGGAGTTATTGCAGTTTCAGCATTTTTCTTTTATTCAGGATATGGACTAATGATAAGCTATCTAAAAAAAGAAAATTATCTAAAAGACTTTTTGAATAAAAGAATAATGAAAATAGTTATACCATATATAATAGCAATTATATTTACTATTTT
>MNRP01000043.1 GCA_001916005.1 Clostridium sp. 26_22 | reverse complement strand
AGGAACAGACTATGATGATATAAAACAAGTAATAATGATAAATATATTAGGGTATAATTTCTTAGATGTAGAAGATTACATATCAGAAACAGCAATAGTGTTAGAAAAACATAGAGAATACGAAGTATTAACAGGAATAAAATGGTATTTTATAGAGCTACCAAAATTTAGAAAACAAAATCCGGATATGAATGAAAAGATAAATCAATGGTTGGCATTCATAGATGATTATGATAGGGAGATGGTTAAAGTGGCAGAAGAGAAGAATGAAAAATTAAAGAAAGCAAGAATAGAAATGAATTATTTAACAGGAGAAGCAGAAACGAGAAGACTTGCAGAATTAAGAGAAAAATGGGAAATGGACAGAGTAAGTGCTATTAATCATGCCACTAGAAAAGGAAAAAAAGAAAAATCTATAGAAATAGCAAAAAAAATGCTAAAAGAAAAAGTACCAATAGAAATGATAGAAAAATTTACAGAACTATCAAAAGAAGAAATAAAAAAATTAAAATAATATAAAATACAATAAAACTATGCAATCCAGCATAGCTTTATTTAGATTCACAAAATTACAAGATCAACCTTTCCAAAATTTGAACAGCATTAGAAGCTGCACCCTTTCTAAGGTTATCAGAAACCACCCACAAATTAATACCATTATTAACACTAAAATCTCTTCTAATTCTACCAACATAAACTTCATCAGTACCATCAGCCTTAGTTGCAATAGGGTAATAATTATTTTCTATATCATCTACTAAAATAATTCCAGGAGAATTTTGCAATAAAATTTTAATATCATAAACATCGATTTCTTTCTCAAACTCAACATTAATACTTTCACTATGGCAATTCTTAACAGGAACTCTAACACAAGTTGCAGTAATTGGCAAATTAGGTTTATTTAAAATTTTTCTAGTCTCATTAATCATTTTATATTCCTCTTTTGTATAACCATCAGGCATAAAAACATCAATATGTGGCAAACAATTATTAACAATAGGATATGGAAACTTTTTAGGAGCAATTCCAGAAATACCATTTTCTAAATCTTCAATACCAGATTTTCCAGCACCAGAAACAGCTTGGTAAGTAGAGTAAACAATTCTTTTAATATGATACTTATCATCTAATGGCTTTAAGGCTACAACAGCTTGAATTGTAGAACAATTTGGATTCGCAATAATTCCATTATTTTCTTTGATTTTTTCAGGATTAACTTCTGGAACAACTAAAGGAACATTTTCATTCATTCTAAATACACTACTATTGTCAATAACAATACATCCCGTAGATGAAGCAATTGGAGCAAATTTCTTAGAAACTTCACCACCTGCACAAAAAATTGCAAAATCAAACTTTGAATCAAATGAATTATCTTTTAATTCTTGAACAATATAATTTTGACCTAAAAATTCGATTTTATTTCCAGCTGATTTTTTAGATGCAAATAATGTATATGTACAATTTCTAAAATTTTTCTCTTCCAATACTTTTAAAACAGTTCGACCAACAACACCACTACAGCCGACAATAGCTATTTTGTATCTATTTTGCATAATCTAACCTCCAATATTAATTTTATTTTAGTATATTAAAAATAGATAAGAAAGGTGAAAAAATAATAATCAAAACAAAAAATTTCGCTAAAAAGTTGCATAATTTTAACAATAAGAGTATAATAGAAAAAGAACAATAATAAACATATAAAAAAAGAAATAAAAGAGAGGTAAAAAAATGGAATATATGTATATACTAAGAGAAGCATTAGTCTGGGTAATAACAATATTTTGGTTATATCAAATAGGAATAAGCTTATGCTCACTAGTAAAACTAAAAGAAAAACCATTAAAAGTAAAAAAAGACCACAAATTTATGGCAATAATACCAGCACACAATGAAGAAGCAGTAGTTGGAAACTTAATAGAAAGTTTAAAAAATCAAACATACAATAAAGAATTATATGATATATACGTAATTGCAGATAACTGCACAGATAACACAGCAAGAATTGCAAGAGATGCAGGAGCAATAGTATATGAAAGATTTGATGAAACCAAAAAAACAAAAGGTTATGCACTAGACTGGTTTTTACAACAAAAAATAGAAGAAAATGCAGACTATGATGCATTATTTATATTTGATGCCGACAATATTGTTGATAAAGATTTCATTAAAAACATGAACAAACATCTTTGCCAAGGAGAAGATGTAGTTCAAGGTTATAGAGACATAAAAAATCCAACAGATAACTGGATAACATCAGGTTATGCATTATTCTATTGGACAATGCATAGATTTTATCATTTAGCAAGATATAATTTAGGACTATCTCCAATGCTAAATGGAACAGGATTTATGGTGAAATTTGATATTATAAAAGAAATGGGTGGATGGAAAACAGTAACATTAACAGAAGATATTGAATTTTCATTACAAAGAATAATAAAAGGTAAAAAACTTGGTTGGGCAACAGACGCAATAGTATATGATGAACAACCAACAGGATTTAAACAAAGTTGGTCACAAAGAAGCAGATGGACAGTTGGACATATGCAATGTATGAAAGAATATACAAACAAATTAGCAGAAGCAGCAAAAGACAGAAAAACAATGCTTAACTTTGATGGTTTCTTATATATAATAGGAAGTATACCAATGTTCATATTAACAATTGTTTTACTACTTTCAAATGTTCTAATATACTTTGGAGATGGAATGACACAAATGGAATTATTTATTAACATATTAAAATACTTAGTTCCAACCTTTGTATTACCATCATTAACAGCAGCATTTGTTATGTATTTAGATGGAAAACCAATAAAACCAATGATTAAAGGATTTTTTACATATCCATTATTCATGGGTTCATGGATTGCAATAAACTTTAAATGTTTATTTAAAAGAGAAACAAGTTGGGAAAAAATCGAGCATAAAAGAAGTATTAAAATTACAGACATGAATGAAGAAAATCAAGAAGAGGAAAAAATAGTGTAAAAAGTGTAAAAAATATTTGAAAAAGCTTGCATTTTTACCAGAAATTGGGTATAATATTAATATAACATACGAGACGTTAAAAGAGTGGGAACAAATCCCACTCTTAACTTTTGGAAATAAAGGAGGTAAAAAGTGGCAAATATAGAAGAAAGAGTAGAAAAACTAATAGAACCTATCATAGAAAAAATAGGATATGAGCTATATGATGTTGAATATGCAAAAGAAGGAAAAAACTATTTCCTAAGAATTTTTATAGATTCTGAAAAAGGAATAGATTTAAACGATTGCGAAAAAGTAAATGATGCCATTACAGACATACTAGATGAAGAAAACTACATAAAAGAACAATATTTCTTAGAAGTCTCTTCACCAGGAATAGAAAAAGTATTAAGAAAAGAAAAACACTTAGAAAAAAATATTGGAACAGAAATAAGTGTAAAATTATTTAAAAAAGATGAAAATGGAAAAAAAGAATATAAAGGAACATTAGAAGATTTTGATGAAAAATATATAAAAATAAAAGAAGAAAATCAAGAATTCAAAATAGAAAGAAAAAATATATCACAAATAAAAACAGTTTATAATTGGGATTAATAAAACCAAAAAAATAAAATGATTAAAAATCAAAGAGGAGGAATAAAAATGAAAGCTATTGATAACAAAGAATTAATATTAGCGTTAGAAGAACTAGAAAAGGAAAAAGGTATAAAAAAAGAATACGTATTAGAATCAATAGAAACAGCATTAGTTACAGCATATAAAAGAAATTTTGATGCATTAGAAAATGTAAAAGTAGACATAGACCATAATACAGGAGCAACACACATTTATTCAATAAAAGAAGTAATGGAAAGAGCAAATGATGATGCATTAGAAATCAGTTTAGAAGATGCACACAAAATAAACAAAGACTTAAAAATAGGAGACTCAGTAGAAGTAGAAATAGTACCAAAAGACTTTGGTAGAATAGCAGCACAAACAGCAAAACAAGTAATAGTTCAAAAATTAAGAGAAGTTGAAAGAGACATAGTATTTGACGAATATAGCCAAAGAAAAGGAGAAATAGTTTCAGGTATAATTCAAAAAGCAGACAAAAATATTGTAATAATGGATTTAGGAAAATTAGAAGGAATAATGCTAGCAAAAGAAAAAATGCCAACAGAAACATATAGAGTAAATGATAAAATAAAAGCATATATAGTAGATGTTGAAAGAGGACTAAAAGGGGCACCACAAGTAATGGTATCTAGAAGTCATCCAGACTTTGTTAGAAAATTATTAGAATTTGAAATACCAGAAATCTATGAAGGACTAATAGAAATAAAAGCAGTATCACGTGACCCAGGTTACAGAAGTAAAGTTGCAGTATATTCACAAGACCCTAACATAGATCCAGTTGGTTCATGTGTAGGTTCAAAAGGAGTAAGAATTCAAAATGTAATAAACGAATTACATGGAGAAAAAATAGATGTAATTGAATGGGATGAGGACCCAAGTGTATTTATAGCAGCAGCATTATTACCAGCACAAATATTAGCAGTTGATATAAAAGAAAACGAAAAATTTGCAGAAGTAATAGTACCAGATGACCAATTATCATTAGCAATTGGAAAATCAGGACAAAATGCAAGACTTGCAGCAAAACTTACAAATTGGAAAATTGATATAAAATCAGAATCACAATACAGAGAATTTTTAGAACAAAACGGTAAAAATGAAGAAGATGTAAATGAATAATATTCGTGATAAATATTTAATTCTAAACATAAATTAGAAAGAAAGGTGTATGTTAAATGAAAAAACAACCACAAAGAACTTGTATGGGATGTAATGAAAAAAAAGACAAAAATTTACTAATTAGAATTGTAAAAAATCAAAATGGAGAAATATCAATAGATAGAACTGGAAAAAAAGAAGGACGCGGAGCATATATCTGTGATGACGAAAAATGTTTAGAAAAATTAATAAAAAGCAAAAGACTTGAAAGAATATTTGAAATGAGTATATCACAAGAAATTTATGATAGTTTAAGAGGTGTAATTATTGATAAATAATAATATATTAGGATTAATAGGCCTAGCTATGAAAGCTGGAAAAATAAGCTTTGGAGCAGATAGTGTTGAAGAAGACTGTAAAAAAGGAAAAATACATTTATTAATAATTGCACAAGATGCTTCAGAAAGAACACAAAAAAAATTTAAAGAAATTAGTGAAAATTATAATATCGAATTAATAATAGATAGCAATATTGAACAACTAAGCAAAACAATAGGAAAATCAAACAAAGCAATATTAGGAATAAAAGATAGAAATTTTGCAAAATCAATTCAAAAAAAATATAATGGGGGTGATATTATTGGGTAAGATTAAAATATATGAAATAGCAAAAAAACTAAACTTAACCAGTAAAGAAGTATTAGAAATGGCGCAAAAATTAAATATCGATGTAAAAAGTCATATGAGCGGTGTAGAAGAGGAAGAAGCAAAAAAAATAGAGGCTCAATTAACAAATAATTCAAATGAAAAAACAAAAAACTCTACAAAAACAACAAAAAAAGAAGAAAAATCACCTGTTATAATAAGAAGAGAAGTTATTATAGAAGAAGAGAATAAAAAGCAAGAAGTAAAAAAAGAAGAAAAAACTAACAATGGTGTAGGATTTGTGGAAAGAAAACAAAATAATAATTACAATATTGTATACAGAAACAAACCCAATAAACCAAAAACAGTTAGTGAATTATTTGGAATAAAAAAAGAAGAACCAAAAGCAGAAAAAATAGAGAAAGTTGAAAAAGTCGAAAAGGCAGAACAAGAGGAAAATAATCAAAAAATGCAAAAAGAAGCAGAAACAAAAAATACAGTAATTGAACAAAAAACAGAAAATAGAGAAAGAAATAATAGAAAAGATAATAGACCAGAAAATAATAGATTTGACAGAAATGATAGAAATGAAAGAAACAATAATTACAATAATCGTAATAATGGAAATAGACAAAATAATTTTAACAATTCTGGTAGACAACAAAATAATTATAATAACGAAAATAGAAATAATTTTGGAAGAAATAACAACAATAACAATTACAAAAATTATAATAGTTCTAATAATAATGGAAACAATAATTTTAGAAAAAATAATAACAGAAATAATTATGAAAACAATGGAAATGTTAACGGAAATGGTGGAAATAGATTTAATAATAGAAGACCATTAGATGAAAAAGGTATTGAAAAAAATATCAAAAACATTATGTCTGTTGAAACAGCTGAAAAAGAAATTGTTAGAGAATACAATAAAAATATAGACAAACAAAAAAATAATAATAAATTTGATGAAAACAAAACAAACAAAAAATCAAAAAATAGAAAAAATCAAAATTCAAGTTTTGATGAAGGAAAATTAAAATCATTAAAACAAACAAGTAAATTATCAAATATGTTCGAAGAACAAGATGGAGGAATGTTAGACTATTATGATTTAACAACTCAAAGAGGAAGAAAAGGCAAAAAGAAACCAGTAAAAAATGAAGAAAGAAACAAACAAAAAATATTTGAATTAACAGAAATAGAAATTCCAGAAACAATAACAGTAAAAGACTTAGCTGCTGAAATGAAAAAAACAACAGCAGAAGTAATCAAAAAATTATTAGGTTATGGAATAATGGCTACAATAAATCAAGATTTAGATTTTGATACAGCTTTCTTAGTTGCTGGAGAATTTGGAATAACAGCTAAAAAGAAAGAAACAGTAACAGATGAAGATATTTTATTTGATGATTCTGAAGATAAAGAAGAAGACTTAGAAGTAAGACCACCAGTTGTTGTTGTTATGGGACACGTAGACCATGGTAAAACATCACTATTAGACACAATAAGAAAAACAAATGTAATAGGTGGAGAAGCAGGTGGAATTACACAAGCAATAGGTGCATATAAAGTAAAAGTAAATGATAGAGAAATAACATTCTTAGACACACCAGGACACGAAGCATTTACAGCAATGAGAGCTAGAGGTGCACAAATTACAGATATAGCAATATTAGTAGTAGCAGCAAATGATGGAATAATGCCACAAACAGTAGAAGCTATAAACCATGCTAAATCAGCTGGAATACCAATAATTGTAGCAATAAACAAAATAGACTTACCAGATGCAAATGTTGATAAAGTAAAACAAGAATTAATGAAATACGAATTAGTACCAGAAGAATGGGGAGGAGACACAATATGTGTTCCAATATCTGCTAAAAACAATACAAACATAGACCAATTATTAGAAATGGTATTATTAGAAGCAGATGTATTAGAATTAAAAGCAAATCCTCATAAACAATCAAAAGGTGTTGTTATAGAAGCAAGACTAGATAAATCAAAAGGTGCTATTGCAACAATGCTTGTACAAAGAGGAACACTAGATGTTGGAGATACAATAATAGTTGGTTCATCAATTGGTAGAATAAGAGCAATGGCTAACGAAAATGGAAAAAGAGTAAAATCAGCTGGACCATCAACACCAGTAGAAATAATGGGACTAACAGAAGTACCAGAAGCGGGAGATATTTTCTATGAAGTAAAAGATGAAAAAACAGCAAAACACTTAATAGAAAAGAGAAAACGTGAAGCTAGAGAACATTCAATCAATAATGGAACAAAAGTAACATTAGACAACCTATTCAGCCAAATGGAAGAAGGAAACTTGAAAACTCTAAACTTAATAGTAAAAGCAGATGTACAAGGATCTGTAGAAGCAATAAAACAATCAATGGAAAAACTACAAAATGAAGAGGTAAGAGTAAAAGTTATACATGCAGCAGCAGGAGCAGTAAACGAATCAGATGTTACACTAGCAAAAGTATCAAATGCAATAATAATAGCATTCAATGTTAGACCAAATCAAACAGCAAAAGACATGGCAGACAAAGAAGAGGTAGAAATAAAACAATATTCAGTAATTTATCAAGCAATAGAAGAAGTTGAAGCTGCAATGAAAGGAATGTTAGACCCTAAATACGAAGAAAAAGTAATAGGAACAGCAGAAGTAAGACAAACATTCAAGATTTCAAATGTAGGAACAATAGCTGGAGCATATGTATTAACAGGAAAAGTAGAAAGAAATGCCGGAGTTAGAATAATAAGAGAAAATGTTGTTATTCACGAAGGAAAATTAGCAACATTAAAAAGATTTAAAGATGATGCAAAAGAAGTATCAAAAGGATTTGAATGTGGTATTCAAATAGAAAGCTACAATGACATCAAAGAAGGAGACATCATTGAAGCATATGTTATGGAAGAAATAAAAAGATAGGGAGAAGGGAAAAGGGGACACCCTTTTTTTCCCTATTAAAAAATTCCCTATTTATAAAATATAAAAGGAGGTAAAATAATGCCTAATAGAAACAATAATAGAATGGGACGTATAGATGAAGAATATAGAAAAGAATTAAGTCAAATAATCTCATATGATTTAAAAAATCCAAATGTAACAGGAATGATAAGTGTTACAAAAGTAAAAGTAACAACTGACCTAAAATATGCAAAAGTATATGTAAGTATATTAAACTCAAAAAACATAAAAGAAACAATGGATGGCTTAAAAAAATCATCAGGATTCATAAGAAGCGAACTTGCAAAAAGAATAAATTTAAGAAATACTCCAGAATTAATCTTTGAAATAGATGATTCAATAGAATACGGAGCAAAAATAGACTCAATATTAAAAGAAATATTACCAGAAGAAAGGAAATAAAAATGACTCTAGATAATATATTAGAAGAAATAAAAAAAGCAGAAAAGATAGTAATATTAGCTCATGAAACTCCTGATGGAGATGCAATAGGAAGTTGTCTAGCAATGAATTTAGCTGTAAAAGCATTAGGAAAAAGTGCAGATGTTGTAATAAAAGAATTTCCAAGAGTATTTGACTTTTTACCAGGAAGAGATGAAGTTAAAACAGAATCAAATGTTGAACAATATGATTTAGCAATAGCATTAGACTGTGCAGATTTAAAAAGATTAGTTGGCAGAGAATATTTTGAAGAAGCAAAACAAACAATAGTCATAGACCATCATGGAAGTAACAAAATGTTTGGAGACATAAACTTTGTAAATCCAGTAGCACCAGCATGTTGCCAAATTTTAATAGGAATGTTCGAATACTTTGGAATTGATATAAACAAAGAATTAGGAACATGTATTTTAACAGGAATAATAACAGACACAGGTGGTTTCAAATACCCTGGAGTAACAGCCGAAACTTTTGAATTTACAGCTGAATTATTGGGCAAAGGAGTAAATGTTTCAGACATCTATAAAAGAGTTCTACAAACAAAAACAAAAGCTAATTTTGAATTAATGAAAAGAACTTTAAATAGAATGGAAATATTAGAAGACGGAAAAGTTACATTTACATATGTTACAAATCAAGATTTAAAAGAGGTTAATGCTGGGATAGGAGACCACGAAGGATTAGTTGAACTTGGTAGAGATATAGAAGGTGTAGAAGTTTCTATATTTATTAGAGAAAAAGATGAAGCAGAAAATACCTACAAAGTATCAATGAGATCAAACAATTACGTAAATGTTTCTGATGTTTGCTTAATGTTTGGCGGTGGAGGACACCAAAGAGCAGCAGGAGCAACAGCACAAGGAACAATTGAAGAAGTAAAAGAAAAATTATTAAAAGAAATAAGGAAAGTATTAAAATAATGAATGGAATTTTAATAATTAATAAAGAAAAAGGATGTACATCACACGATATTGTGTATAAAGTAAAAAAAATATTTAATGAAAAAGTAGGACATACTGGAACTTTAGACCCCTTAGCCGAAGGGGTTTTACCCATATTAATTGGAAAAGGAACTTTATGTTCTAAATATTTAATCAACCATGATAAAAAATACGTAGTAAATTTAGCATTAGGACAAAAAACAGAAACAGCAGATTTAGAAGGAAAAATAATAGAAGAAAAAAACATTCCTGATAAAAGTTTAACACAAAGCAAAATAGAAAAAGTATTAAAAAGCTTTATAGGAAAACAACAACAAATGCCACCAATATATTCAGCGATAAAAGTGAATGGTAAAAAACTATACGAATATGCTAGAAAAGGACAAAATGTAGAAATAAAACCTAGAGAAATAGAAATATATGATATCAAATTAATTAATATAGATGCTCAAAAAAAGCAAATACAATTTGAAGTATTTTGTGGAAAAGGAACATATATAAGAAGCTTGTGCGAAGATATAGCAGAAAAGCTAGAAACAGTAGGCTATATGGAAAGTTTAAAAAGAATTCAAGTAGGAGACTTTAAAATAGAAGAAAGCTCAAAAATACAAGAATTAGAAGAAAATAAAGAAGATACAAAATACTTAGAAAGTAAAATAATATCTGTAGAAGAAATCTTTAAAAACAAAGAAAAAATAAAATTAGATGACAAAAAAATGCAATTATTCTTGAATGGAGTAAAAATAACACAAAATCAAGAAAATGACATCTACAGAATTTATGATAAAAATGAAAAATTTATAGGAATTGGAATAATACAAGACAAATTATTAAAAAGAGATATTATATTAGATTAATAAAATAAAAAAACACTTCATATACTTAAATAAAAAAGATATGAGGTGTTTTTATGTTTTATATTCAAAAAAATGACAAGCCTAACTGTATAGAGAAAACTTTCAACATAATAAAAATGCAAGAAAATAAGCTATTTTTACCAATAACAGCAAAGACAAGTGAAAAACAAATAGAAAAATTAGCACAAAAAACCAAAAAGATTATATCAAAATATTCTAATAGCAAAAAAATAGTAATAAGCAAAAACTTACAAGAAGAACTTACATACATAAATTATTTAAATTCATATGGATTAGACATTTCAGATGGAAGATGGCTTTACGAAATATTAGCTACAGATATAATAAAGTACATAATAGAAAAGAAAAAAATCAAAAAAGAAGAAACAACAATATCAATTTTAATAAATGACTTAACAGAAATAGAACTAGAAAATATCAAAATACTAGCAGAAAATTATAAAAATTTGAATATAGTCACAAATCATATTGAAAAGTTTAAAAAATTAGAAGATAAATTTATGGAAAACGGAATAATGATAACAATTGGTAATAATAAAAAGAAAAGTTTAATGAAATCAAAAATAATACTTAATATTGATTTTCCAAACGAACTGATAAACAAATATATGATAAAAGATGATGCAATAATCATAAATGTTCCAGGAAAAGCAAAAATAAATAGAAAAAGGTTTAATGGATTGATGGTTAATAATTATGAAATCGATTTTAGAGATGATATAAAAAGTGAAGAAAATTTGCTTGGAGATGAATTTTATTTGAGAGATGTGTATGAGTCAAGGCTTTATAAAAAACAAACTTTTAGTGATATAAGAAATGCTTTAAAAAGAGATAGTGTTAAAGTTAAAAAAGTCTACTTAAGTAATAGTGTTTTGTGACCAAGGAAGAGGTTGTTTAAAAATTTTCATAAAAGTCTTTCATTTTTATAAAAAGTATAATATAATAAGTGTATTAAATGCTTGGCAAGGAGGTATAAAAAATGCCAAATAAAAATAGTAAGAAAAGTACAAAAAGAACAAGCCAAAATAAAAATGTAAAAACTAAAAAACAAGATACAACAAATAAATCTACAAATAGCAAAAAGAGTAAAAATGTAAAGAAACAACATCCAAAGTTAAAACTTGCTTTGAAAATATTATTAGTAATATTTTTACTTTTATGTGTAGTTGGAGCAGGAATTATTGCAGCAATGATGTTTGGACTATTTGGAGATGATTTTGATATAACTAAAGAGGAATTAACAATAGGTGTATCTAATAGTATAGTATTAGATAAAGATGGAAATGAAATTGCTAATTTAAGTAGTGATGAAAAAAGAAAAGTAATTAGTTTAAGTGAAATGCCTGACTATTTACCAAAGGCATATATAGCAATTGAAGATAAAAGATTTTACAGTCATAGTGGAGTTGACTTTAAAAGAACTTTTGGAGCTATATTAGGTGTTGCAACAGGAACTGATAGAGGTGGAGGAAGTTCAATTACTCAACAATTAGTAAAAAATATAACAGATGAAAAAGCAAGATCAGGATTAGCTGGAATTATAAGAAAAATGAAAGAATGGTCAAAAGCTGTACAAGTTGAAAGAATGATATCAAAAGACCAAATTCTAGAATTATATTTAAATGTAATATTTGTTGGTGGAGATAATATTCACGGTGTAGAGCTTGGAGCAACATATTATTTCGATAAAAGTGCGAAAGACTTAGATTTAGCAGAATGTGCATTTTTAGCAGGAATTAACAATTCACCAAATAAATATAATCCATATGATTCAGAAAAAGACCATTCAGAACTAATAAAATCAAGAACTTTAACAGTATTAAAAGAAATGAAATCACAAGGTTATATAACAAATGAAGATGAATATAATGCAGCAGTTGCAAAAGTAGAAGCTGGACTTACATTTAAAAAAGGAAATACAGCTAGTACATATTCATATTCATACCATACACAAGCAGCAGTAGAACAAGTTGTAGAACAAGTGATGAAAGAAAAAGGCTTATCAGAAGACTTTGCTAGAAAATATGTATATAGTAGTGGATTAAAAATATACTCAACACAAGATACAACAATACAAGCAAGAGTCGAAGAGGAAACTAAAAAAACAAAATATGTTGTATCTGGAAAAGAAAAAGACCCTAAAACAAATGAATTAAAAAATGATCATACACAAGCGGCTTTTGTAATAATTGACCATTCAACAGGTTATGTAGTAGGATGTTCAGGTGGATTAGGAGAAAGACAAGGTTCAACATTAAATAGGGTAACTCAATCAGTAAGACAACCAGGATCTTCAATAAAACCAATAGCAGATATAGCACCAGCATTACAAGAAAAAGTAATAACACCTGCAACAGTATATGATGATGTATTAACAGAATTTGGAGGAGATTATCATCCAAAAGATGATGGTGGTAAATATAAAGGTTTAATAAATATAAGACAAATAATAGCATATTCTCAAAACGTACCAGAAGTGAAAATAATGAGGGAGCTAACACCAGGAAAATCAATAGATTATTTAAGAAAATTTGGAATTACATCATTATATAAATCTGGTGAAAATAAAGACAAAAATGATGAACATTTATCACTTGCAATAGGTGGTATTTCAGATGGTATAAGTCCATTACAAATGGCAGCAGCATATGCAGCTATAGCAAATGATGGAGTTTATATTACACCAACTTTCTATACCAAAGTTACAGATGCATCAGGAACAGTAGTATTAACACCAACACAAGAAAAAACAAGAGTGATATCAGAGCAAAATGCATATCTAGTAAAATCAATATTAAAAGAACCAGTAAACTACGGAACAGCAACATATTGCAGAATAAATGGAATAGATGTTGCAGCCAAAACAGGAACAACAGATCATAGTTATGATAGATGGCTATGTGGATTTACACCATATTATGCAGCAGCTTGTTGGTTTGGATATGACAGACAAGAAGAAGTAAAATGGAGTGGAACAAACCCAGCAGGTTTGATATGGTCAAATATAATGAAAGATGTACATTCAACATTAGAAAATAAAACATTTGCTAGACCAAGTGGAATAGTAGAAGCAAAAGTATGCAAAGTAACAGGTTGTTTGGCAGTTGAATCTTGTACAGATACATATACAGAAATGTTCACTCAAGATAATTTACCATCAAAATGTGAAGGACACGGAACACAAAGAATATGTACAGAATCTGGAAAGTTAGCAAATGAATATTGCCCAGCAGACAAGGTTCAAACACAAAGCTATGGAGGAACAGTTCCAAAAGAAAAATTAGGATTATGGAAAGCAATAAATAGTTCTTCAAAAACAGGAAATGAAAAAATAGAAGAAACATGTACAATTCATAAAAAAACTGAAGAAAAACCACAAAATACGGTAACTAATACAAACACAACAAATACAACAACAGGAAATACAACAAATACTACTGGCGGAAAGAATACAACTGGAAATACAACAGGTACAACAAATACAGCAACAAACACAACCAATACAAATACAACAGATGCAAACAAGAAAAAATAAAAACAAACCTTAAAAGGAGGAAAAATGGATTTATATTTTTATAACACATTAACAAAAAGAAAAGATTTATTTAAACCAATAAATCCAGAAGAAATAAGAATATACTCATGTGGACCAACTGTGTATAAAGATGCAACAATAGGAAATATGAGAACAAATATATTTCAAGATGTCTTAAGAAGAGTTTTACGTTATAATGGCTATAAAATAAAACATGCTATGAACATTACAGATGTTGGTCACTTAGTATCAGATGGTGATGAAGGTGAAGACAAAATGTTAAAATCAGCAAGAGAAGAACATAAAACACCATTACAAATAGCAGAACATTATACGAAATTATTCTTTGATGATTTAAAATCATTAAACATAGAAACACCAGAAATAGTATGTAAAGCAACAGATCATATAAAAGAAATGCTAGAATATGTAGAAAAATTAGTGGAAAATGGTTATGCTTATGAAACATCAACAGCAATTTACTTTGATGTTTCAAAGCTTGACAAATATCCAATATTAACAAACATAGATGTAGAAAATCAAAAAGCAGGTGCAAGAGTAGATGTTGACCCAGAAAAAAGAAATCCATATGATTTTGCATTATGGATAAAAGCACCAGAAAATCATTTAATGAAATGGGATAGTCCATGGGGACCAAGTTACCCAGGATGGCATATAGAATGTTCAGCAATGGGACAAAAATACTTAGGAGACCAATTTGATATACATACAGGAGGAATAGATTTAATACCAACACACCATGAAAACGAAATAGCACAAAGTAAAGGAAAATGTGGAAAAATACCAGCAAATTACTGGCTACATGGAGAATATCTATTAATAAATGGTGGAAAAATGTCAAAATCATTAGGAAATGTATATCTAGTAAAAGATATAAAAGAAAAAGGATATGACCCATTAGTATATAAATTATTTAGTTATTCATGCCACTACAGAAATAAACTAAACTTTACTTGGGAAGGAATAGACTCTGCATCAAAATCATTAGAAAGATTACGTAATAGTTATCAAACAAACCTAAACGGAACAGATGAATTATCAGATGAAGATAGAACAAAATTATCACAAATCGAAGAAAACTTCCATAAAGCAATAAATGATGACCTAAATATGCCACTTGCAATGAGCTTTGTATGGGAAGCAGCAAGATTTGAAAAGAAAAATCCAGAAGTTGCAAAATTATTATCTAAATTTGATACTGTTTTAGGAATTAAAATAGATGAAATAAATTCAAAAAAAGAAGAAATTCCACAAGAAATTTTAGATTTAGCAGAACAAAGAAAAATTGCAAGAGAGAATAAAGATTGGGCTAAGTCTGATGAATTAAGAGATTTAATTAATGAAAAAGGCTATGAAGTTAAAGATACAAAAAATGGCCAAGAAATTTATGGAAAATAAAATGTCAAAGGGGACGGCCTTTTTTGACATATTACAAAAATCAAAATAATAAAATAAAAGTTGTAAAAAAAGGACGTCCCTTTTGACAACATAGGAGGAATAAAAATGGCAATATTATTACCAGGAGGAGCAGGATTTATAGGAAGTCATACTGCTGTAGAATTATTAAATAAAGGAAGAGAAATAGTTATAATAGACAACTTCTCAAATAGTACACCAAAGGCACTTGAAGCAATAAAAAAAATAACAGGAAAAGATTTTAAATTCTATGAAATGGATTATTTAGACAGAGAAAAATTAGAAAAAGTATTTGAGGAAAATAACATAGAAGCAGTAATGAACTTTGCAGGTTATAAAGCAGTTGGAGAATCAGTACAAAAACCAATAGAATATTATGAAAACAATATATCAGGAGCATTAGTATTATTAGATACAATGAGAAAATACGGATGCAAAAAATTTATATTTAGCTCATCAGCAACAGTATATGGAGAACCAGAAAAAATGCCAATAACAGAAGATACGCCAACAGGAGGAACAACAAATCCATATGGAACAACAAAATTATTTATTGAACAAATATTAAAAGATATCTATAAATCAGATAACACATGGGACATATGCATATTAAGATACTTCAACCCAGTAGGAGCTCACGAGAGTGGATTAATAGGAGAAGAACCAAAAGGAATACCAAACAACTTAATGCCATATGTAGCAAGAGTTGCAGCAGGAACATTAAAAGAATTATCAGTATTTGGAAATGATTACAATACACCAGATGGAACAGGTGTAAGAGATTACATTCATGTTGTAGACTTAGCAAAAGGTCATATAAAAGCATTAGAAAAACTAGAAAAAGAACAAGAAGGATTATACATTTATAATTTAGGAACAGGACACGGAGTAAGTGTATTAGATATGGTAAAAGGATTTGAAAAAGCAACAGGAAAAGAAGTACCATACAAAATTGCACCACGTAGACCTGGAGATATTGCAATATGCTATGCTGATCCAACAAAAGCAAAAGAAGAATTAGGATGGAGTGCAGAAAAAAATATTGATGATATGTGTAAAGATAGTTGGAATTATATAGAAAAAAGTCAAACTAAATAGTTTGACTTTTTTTGATATATAGACTATAATAATATATGTATTTTAAAGGGTTTGGAGGAAATAAATTGAAAAATTTTAAACAAATAATAGCAAAACAAATATCAAAAATAATAAATATAGATGAGCAAGAATTAACAAGTTACATAGAAACACCAAAAGATACCAAAAATGGTGACTATGCTTTCCCATGCTTTAGACTAGCAAAAGAATTAAGAAAAGCACCACCAGTCATTGCAAATGAAATAAAAGAAAAAATAGAATTAACTGATGAAATAGAAAAAGTAGAAGTAGCAGGAGGTTATTTAAACTTTTTTATAAATAAATCAGAATTAGCAGTAGAAGTATTAAAAGAAATTTCAAATGTAGAGCAATATGGAAAATCTGAATTGGGAAAAGAAAAAAATATAGTAATAGATTATTCTGCACCCAATATAGCAAAACAATTCCATATAGGACATTTACGTTCAACAGTAATAGGTGGAGCTTTATACAACATATATAAATATTTAGGTTATAATGTAACAGGAGTAAATCATTTAGGAGACTATGGAACACAATTTGGAAAACTAATAGAAGGTTACAAAATGTGGGGAAAAGAATATAATATCGAAAAAGATCCAATAAATGAACTAACAAAAATTTATATAAGAATAAATGAAGCTTGCAAAGAAAATGAAGAAATATTAGAAAACTGTAGAAATAATTTCAAAAAACTAGAAGATGGAGACCAAGAATGTGTTGAAATTTGGAAAAAATTTAGAGAATTAAGTTTAAAAGAATTCCAAAAAGTATATGATTTATTAGGAAGCAAATTCGATTCATGGAATGGAGAATCTTTCTATTCAGACAAAATGCCAGAAGTAATAGACATATTACAAAAAACAGGTAAATTAGTAGAATCACAAGGAGCTAAAATAATAGATTTAGAAGATAAAGGAATAAATACACCATGTATTATAGAAAAATCAAATGGTTCTACAACATATGCTACAAGAGATTTGGCAGCTATACTTTATAGAGCAAGAACATATGATTTTGACAAAGCATTGTATGTAACATCATATGAACAAGTATTACACTTTAAACAAGTATTTGAAGTAGCAAAACTTTTAGGACTAGATGAAAAATATACAAAAGGATTAGAACATGTATCATTTGGAATGGTATTATTACCAACAGGAAAAATGTCAACAAGAGAGGGTAATGTAATAAGATTAGATGAATTACTAAAAGAAGCAATTTCTAGAGCTAAAGAAATAATAGAACAAAAAAATCCAGAATTAGAAAATAAAGAAGATGTAGCAAAAAAAGTTGGTATAGGAGCAGTTATTTTTAACGACTTATCAGCATCAAGAATAAAAGATGAAGTATTTGATTGGGACACAATATTAAACTTCCAAGGAGAAACAGGACCATATATTCAATACACATATGTACGTACAAAAAGTGTATTAGAAAAAGCAGAATATTTACCAAAAATTGAAGAAGTAAAAACTGAAATGCTAACAGATGAATGTTCACAAGATATACTAAAATTAATATACAATTTCCAAGATATATTAGTTCAAGTAACAGAAAAGAATGAACCATCAATTTTAGCTAGATATTTAATAGATTTAGCAAAATCGTATAGCAGTTTCTATAATGAAAATAAAATAATTGTTGAAGATAAAGAAGTGCAAAATGCACGTGTATATTTAACATATGCAACATCTGAAGTTTTAAAGCAAGGAGCTAAATTATTAGGAATAGAAATGCCTGAAAAAATGTAAAAATAAGAGGAGTAGTAAAAATTACTACTCCCATTTTCATATTAATCTCCGCCGTCATGTTCCTTTTTCATAGTGCTCACCAACTTTCTATAATATGAAAAATTAATAGTTACTCAAAAAGTATAACAAAAAGTAATAAAAAAATCAATAAAAAAAGTGGAAACTCATAATTCCCACTTTTTTTTAATAAACTATTTTTTATCATCTTTCATAACTTCTTTTATAGCTCCTAAACTTGAAAGAGCACTAGTTGCTTCAAAAGGAATAAATACTTTATTAGCTTCACCATCAGCAACTTTTTCTAAAGCTTCAAGAGATTTTAATTGAACTAATTTTTCATCTGGATCTGATTTCTTAATAGCATCATAAACCATTTGAATTTCTTTAGCTTTAGCTTCAGCAACTTCTTTGATAGCTTGAGCTTCACCGGCTGCTCTAGTAATTCTAGCTTCTTTATCAGCTTCAGCTTCTAAGATAGCAGCTTGTTTTTTACCTTCAGCAATAGTAATTGCAGATTGTCTTTGAGCTTCAGATTCAAGAATTAAAGCTCTTTTATTTCTTTCTGCATTCATTTCTTTTTCCATTGCATCTCTAATATCAGCAGGTGGTGTAATATCTTTAATTTCAACTCTATCTATTTTACATCCCCATCTATCAGTAGCTTCATCTAAAACAACTCTTAATTGATTATTAATACCATCTCTAGAACTAAATGTTTCATCTAAGTCCATTTTACCAATGATATCACGAATTGTTGTAATAGCTAAATATTCAATACCTTTCTTTAAGCTTTGAATTTCATAAACAGCTTTTGCAGGATCTGTTATTTGATAGAAAACAACAGTATCTATAGTAATTGTAACATTATCTTTTGTAATAACTCCTTGAGGTGGAACATCCATTGTTTGTTGTTTTAAACTAACAACACTTCTTACATGATCAAAAAATGGAATTATAATTGTAAGACCTGCATCAGCAACTTTATAAAATTTACCTAATCTTTCAATTATATAAACCTCAGATTGTTTAACGACTTTTATTGATTTGAATGCTATAACTAAAATAATAGCTAATAAAATTAATAAAAATACCATAATTAAATCCTCCTTATAAACTATATTTATTTTAAACACTTAAAAATATTAAGTAATATAAATAACTAAATTAAATTTTAAATTCTACTTTTTCAGAGTTAACAAGTTTTACAATAGCTTTAACACCATTAATTTTTAAAACTTCAACCTCTGAACCTTCTTTAATAATTTCATCATTTTCAGTTTCAGCAGACCAAACTTCACCATTCAATTTTATTTGGCCAGAAGAGTGAATAGGGTCTATATCTTTTATAACTAAAGCTTTTTTACCAATTATGGAAAATACATTAGTATTTGTTTTTTTTACATCAACAAACTTTTTTACTAAAGGCTTAGTTGCTAGTATAAAAATAGTTGAAGTTATTAGAAATACAGTAGTTTGAATGATTATATTTGTAGTAAAAAAACTAACTATCATTGCAAATAAGGCTCCGATTCCAAACCAAAAAATTAAAAATCCTAAAGTAAAAATCTCACCTACAAAAAATAGTCCGGCAACGATTAGCCAAAATTGCCACATAAAAACCATCTCCAATCTTTTCCATACATTTATATTATACTATAAAAATTTAATTAATTCAACTGTAGACATTGTAATTTGACTAAAAAAATGATATATTAATACTATCATTTATAATAAAATAAAAGGAGAGAAAAAATGAACCTAAGAAAAAATAAAGGAATAACAATGGTAGCCTTAGTAATAACAATAATAATCCTACTAATTCTAGCAGGAATATCAGTAACAGGAGTAATAAGAGGAATAGATGAAACAAACGAAAGTAGTGCAATATCACAATTAGAAATGGTTCAACATGCACTATTAGAAAGAAAAACAAAAGCAGACTTAACAAAAGAAACACTACCAGGAACAACTACAGACTATACAGAACTACAAAACCTAATAAATGAAATAAATACAAAGAGTTCAGCAAATATCACATTAAGAGGAAATAAAGAAGATTATAAAGAACTATCAACATCAGATTTAAAGGAACTAGGAATAGAAAAAGAAACAAATACCTTCATAGTAAATTATAAAACAGGAGAAGTAATAAACAAAACACAAAAAGTAACGAAAGCCGGAAGAGCTTTATATACATATGCAAAATAAATTAAGACTTGAGATAGGGAGTGTAAATTTGAATATTGAAGAAATTTTAGAAAAATCAAAATTGAATAAAGAAAATTTATATTATGATGAACCTATGGCAAAGCATACATCATTTAAAATAGGTGGACCAGCAGATGTTTTTATAAAAGTAGACAATATAGAAGAATTAAAAGAAACATTAGATTTAAGTAAAAAAAATCAAATACCACTAACAATTATTGGAAACGGAAGTAATCTACTTGTTACAGACAAAGGAATAAGAGGAATTACTGCAAAATTAAACTTAAAAGACATAGAAATAAAAAATGAAAATAATAAACAAATAATAAAAGTAGAGGCTGGTGTTCCAGTAGGATTGCTAGCACAAAAATTATTAAAAGAAGAAATTACAGGATTTGAAGAACTTTCTGGAATTCCGGGAACTATAGGTGGAGCAGTAATAATGAATGCTGGAGCACACGGAAAAGAATTAAAAGACATATTAAAAAAAGTTACTGCAATGGATTATAATGGAAATATACATGAATTTACAAATGAAGAATGTCTATTTTCGTATAGAAATAGTAGATTCCAAAAAGAAAAATATATAATTTTACAAGCAACTCTAGAATTAGAAAAAGGAAATTCTACAGAAATAAAAGGAAAAATGGATGAATATATGCAATTTAGAAAAGAAAAGCAACCAATAGAATATCCAAATGCAGGGAGTACATTTAAAAGAGGAGAGGATTTTGTAACTGCAAAATTAATTGATGAAGCAGGCTTGAAAGGCTACAAAGTTGGAGGAGCACAAGTATCAGAAAAACATGCAGGATTTATAGTAAATGTAGATAATGCAACAGCAAAAGATGTAATAGAACTAACAGATTACATAAAAGAAAAAATAGAAGAAAAATTTGGCAAAAAAATAAATTTAGAAATACAAATAATAGGAGAAAAATAAATTTTAAGTAGGGAATTTTGAAGGGAATGAATAAAATGAATGGATTTATGCAATGGTTTAAATCAAGCAATAAAATGAAAAGATGGATGTTTTTAATTTTAATTGGAATTATACTAATGTGTTATGGAATAGCAGAAACTTTAATATTAAAAGAAATGTCATTTGCAGAACTTGCAAAAATAATAGTAGTATTTGTAGCAGGATTTGTAGCAATAGTTCTAGGACTTGTATTTTTAAATAAAAGAACCTTAGAAGTATTAATCGAATCAACAGATGAAAGAATGAACGATACAAAAAATGTTAATGTAAAATCATTAATCTTCAATAAAAAAGTATATCATCAAGGACCAAATATTGTTGTAATAGGTGGAGGAACTGGATTAAATACAGTTCTTTCAGGATTAAAAAAATATACAGATAATTTAACAGCGATTGTAACAGTATCAGACTATGGAGAAGAAAAAACAGAATCAAGAAAAGAACTAAATAACTTACCAATAGATGATATAAAAGATAGTATGATAGCTTTATCTACTCAAGATGGAGAAATAGAAAAATTATTAAATTATAAATTTTTAGGTGGAAAATTGAATAATTTGACTTTTGCAGATATCTATTTTAAAGCAATGAGTGATGTGAATAAAGACTTTTCAGATTCAATAATAAAAAGCAATGAAGTATTAAATATTGTAGGAAAAGTAATACCTGTTACACTAGATGAAATGAATATAGTTGCAGAACTAGAAAATGGTTATGTAGTAACAGAAAAATCAAAAATACCTCAAATAACCTATGAAAAAGTTACAAAAATTAATAGAATTTACTTAAACCCAACAAATTGTAGACCTGCCCCAGGAGTTATAGAAGCAATAAAAGAAGCTGATTGTATAGTAATTGGACCAGGAAGCTTATACACAAATGTAATTCCAAACCTTTTAGTAAATGGTGTAGCAAAAGCAATAAAGGAAAGCACAGGATTAAAAGTTTATATTAGTAATATAATGACAGAACCAGGACAAACAGATGAATACAGCGTTTCAGACCATTTAAACGCAATAATAGAACACTGTGGAAAAGGAATAGTAGATTATTGTATATATGATACTGGAGAAATAGTACCAGAATTTATAAAAAAATATAATTTAGAAGGACAAGACTTAGTTATTCCAGATGTAGATAAAGTAAAAGGAATTACATACTTACAAAGAGATTTATCAACAATATCAGATGGATGTATTAGACATGATCCAGACTTAGTAGCATCATCAATAATAGAATTAATATGTGATGATTTAAAATATCAAGATAAGCAAAATGACCCACAATTTTTAATGCTTAATAATAAATTAAGAGAAGATAAAAGAATAAACAAAATCAAAAAACATATGGAAAAAGAAGAAAAGAAAAATCAAAAACATCCAAAAGAAAAAGCTAAAAGAACAAGTAAATTTAGTAGTAAATATAGTGATAGAATTGCATCAATTAGAGAAGCAGATGAAATGATAAAATTAAAAGAAGAAAAAATAAAGAAAAAAGAAAGAGCTAAAAATAAAGCTAAAGGTAAAATCAAAGCAACAACAGTAGCAAGCCAAAAAGCAAACAAAACGCCGCAAGAAATAAGAAATGAAATGCTAAAAACATTAAAAGATAGCAAATTAAAATAACGGAGGAAACGATGAAATTTACTAAAGAAGATTTAGAATTACAAGATGGACTAAAAAAAGAATGGTTAATAACAAATGGAATAGGAGGCTTTGCAAGTTCCACAATACTTGGAGCAAATACTAGAAAATATCATGGACTACTAATAGCCCCACTTGTTCCACCAGCAAGAAGATTTCTAATTTTATCAAAAGTAGATGAAAGTATAGAAATAGAAGGAAAAAAATATAATCTGTACACAAATGTAGGAGAAAATTATATTTCGCAAGGATTTAAATATCAAAAAGAATTCGAAAAAGAATATTTACCAATATTTAAATATGAGGTAGAAAATGTGGAAATAACCAAAACAATATGTATGGAATACGGAAAAAACACAGTTGGAATTCAATACAAAATAAAAAATAGTGGAAAACCAATAAAATTAAATTTAGCACCAATAGTTAATTTTAGAGATTTCCATTCAATGAGTACAGACCATATATTTAATATAAGACAAGAAATAAAAAATAAAAAAGTAAAATTAATAATTGATGAAAATCCACAAACTCCAGTATATATGAACATTTCTGAAGGTAGCTATATAAAACATGAAAACGATACGTTTACAAATATGTTTTACATAGAAGAAGAAAAAAGAGGTTTTTATCCGAAAGAAAATCATAGTGTACCAGGAGTATATCAAATCGAAATAAAACCAAATGAAGAAAAAGAAATTTCTTTAATTTGCTCATTAGAAGAAAATATTGAAGAAATAGATGTAAAAGAACTAATAAAAAAAGAAATAACAAGATTAGAAAAAGAAGTAGAAAAAGGAATTAAAGGAAAAGAAGATACAAAAATATTAAGAGAATTAATACTTTCATCAGAGCAATTTATAGTATATAGACCATCATTTAGACTACATACAATAATTGCAGGTTATCCATGGTTCTTAGATTGGGGAAGAGACTCATTAATATCTTTTGAAGGATTACTATTAGCAACTAACAGATTTGAAATAGCAAAAGAAGTTTTACTTACAATGGTAAGAGATATAAAATATGGATTAGTTCCAAATGGTTATTCTGGATTTGATAATAGACCATTATACAACAGTGTAGATGCCTCATTATTATTATTTGAACAAGTCAAAAAATATATTGAATATACCAAAGATTATGACTTTATAAAAGAAAATATATATGAAAAATTAGAAAAAATAATAGAAAATTATATAAAAGGAATTGACCTTGATAACAACAATATTCACTTAGAAAAAGATTATCTAATATCATCAGGAACACCTACAACACAAAATACTTGGATGGATGCAAAATATGGAGACTTTGCAGCAACTCCTAGAAATGGAAAAGCAGTTGAGGTAAATAGCTTATGGTACAATGGATTAATGATAATGACAGAATTGTCAAAAAAATTTGGAAAAAGTGAAGAAGCAAAACAATATGAAAAATTAGCAAAAAAATGTAAAAAATCATTCCAAGAAAAATTCTATAATGCAAAAAGAAAATGTTTATATGATGTATTAGGAGATAACAAAATAAGACCAAATCAATTATTCAGCTTAAGCCTAACATATCCAATTATAGAACCAAATTCAGAAATTGCATATAACACAATAGAAACAGTCGAGAAAAAATTATTAAATTCATATGGATTAAAAACTTTAGCAAAAGGAGAACCTAATTATATAGAAATATATGAAGGTGATGGATTTAAAAGAGACATGAGTTATCATCAAGGTATAACTTGGGTTTGGTTATTAGGACTATATTATAATTCATTAAAAAATATGATAGAGGCAGAAAAAAGAAAAACATATAAAACAAAATTAGAAACAAAATTAAAAGAATTTAAAGAAAAAACTTTAAAAACATTTGAAAAAGAAATTGAACAAAGAGGTTGTATAGGAAGCATTGCAGAAATATATGATTCCAAAAGACCACAAGAACCAAAGGGAGCAATAGCACAAGCTTGGAGCGTAGCAGAAATTTTAAGAATAGTTATGTAAGAGAAAGAAGGGCAGAAAATGACAATTGATAATTTAGAAAAAGAATTAAAAATGGGAAAATTGAATTCAATATATCTATTATATGGAGAAGAATTATTTCTATTGGAAAACTGCCTAAAAAAAATAAAAAGCTTATTTGGTGAATGTGTAAAAGGTATCAATTATATTTTGATTGATGAACAAAATGTTTCAGAAATTATAGATGATATAGAAACACCAAGCTTTGGGTATGAAAAAAAATTAATCATTGCTAAAAATACAGGATTATTCAAAAAAGAAGGCAAAAAGAAATCTGGAGATTTATATAAATTAAAAGAAAAGCTAATCAATTATATTAATGAAAATTTAAAAGTTATTGATGAAGCTGTTGTACTAGTATTTACTGAAGAAGAAGCGGATGAAAAATCAGATTTGTTTAAAACAATTGATAAATGTGGAGTAACTTGCAAATTTGAATTTCAAAAACCAGCCCAAATAGAAAAAAGAATAAAGGAAATTTGCAATGCCTATAAGGTAAACATAGATGCACAAACTTTAAGATATTTTATAGAATGTTGTGGAACAAATATGCAAGACTTAATTAATGAAATAAGAAAATTGATTGAGTATGCAGGAGAAAATGGCACAATAAAACAAGAAGATATAGATAAATTATCAATAAAGAAAATAGAAAGTGTAATATTTGATTTGACAGACAATTTAGGAAAAAAAGATATTGCATCAGCATTAGAAGTATTGCATAATCTTATCTATGAAAAAGAACCATTAGCAAAAATTTTAGTGACTTTATATAATCATTTTAAAAAATTATATATAACAAAAATGGCTTTAAGAGAGAATAAAGAACTTACAACTAGTTTGAATTTGAAACCAAATCAAATGTTTTTGACAACAAAGTACAAGGTACAGTCAAAGTATTTTAAGGAAAATGAGTTGCGTTCTATTTTGCAGGACTTGTGTGATTTGGATTATAATTTTAAGAGTGGAAAAATAGATTTACAGGTTGGGATGGAGACTGTTTTATGTAGATATTGTTCATAAAGTTTAGAAGAAAAAAGGCTATCTACAACTCAAAGATAAAGGTTTTTAATAATTGTTTTTGAATGCGCCCGAAATAATTCTAGAAATTCTTAATTGATTTTTAGGGGAATGTTCACGTCGAACGCCAGTGAGGACTAAGTGAAAGGGTCCCAAAAAATCAATTTAGAATTTCTCAAATTATGTAGAAAGCCGAAAAAACAATTATTAAAAACCTTTATCTTTGAGTGATAGAGAGACTTTTTAAAAAAAAATTATGAATAAAAGAATAAAAAATCGCCAAAATATAATTAAAGATTATATTGTAGGTGATTTTTTATGGAAAAGAGAAAATTAATTAAATTTATTATTATAGAATTTTTGTTGGTTTCTTTGTTGGGGCTAACCTTAATTTTTAGCAAATATGAAAATGATATGGAAAGTATAGAAACACTTTCTAAGTATGGTTCAAGAGGTTCTGAAGTAACTCAAATTCAAACTAAGTTAAAAAGATGGGGGTATTATTCTGGAAGTGTTGATGGAATATATGGAACTCAAACAGTAAATGCTGTTAAGTATTTTCAAAGAAAAAATGGATTGACTGTTGATGGAATTGCTGGTCCAGCAACTTTAAAGGCAATGGGAATAACTTCTAGTTCATCATCTTCTTCAAGTAGTTCATCATCTAATTATAGTAGTAATTTGAATTTGCTAGCGAGAGTAATATATGGAGAGGCAAGAGGAGAGCCTTATACTGGACAAGTTGCAGTTGGAGCGGTTGTAATGAACAGAATAAAGAGTAGCTCATTTCCAAATACATTATCAGGAGTTGTATATCAATCTGGTGCATTTGATGCTGTAAATGATGGTCAAGTGAATTTGAAACCAAATGATACTGCTCGAAAAGCTGCACAAGATGCTATAAATGGATGGGATCCAAGTTATGGAGCTATTTATTATTTTAATCCATCAACTGCGACGAATAAATGGATTTGGTCTAGACCAGTGACTGTTACTATTGGAAAACATAGATTTTGCAAATGAAATTAAAATGTACCAACCATTAAGCCAAAAGCTTAATGGTTGGTACTATTTTTTTATAGAAAATTAAGTTAAAAACTTAATTAATATTTTTTTCTTATTATATATCATAATAAAAGTAAAAATGCAATAGTCTTAAAAATAAATTCAGTAAACATGAAAAATGGAAAAGTTTGAAAAATAGCTATTTCTAAAACTTTATAATTTTATTAAGTTTTTAACTTAATGAAGAGGAGAAAGATACGATGGAAAAAACAAGAAAAAACAAAGGAATAACACTAGTAGCTCTAGTAATAACGATCATTATTTTATTAATACTTGCAGGAGTATCAATAACTGCATTAACTAAATCAGATTTACTTAAAAACGCAAAAACGACTAAGAATGCAACAGAAAATGCACAAAATACAGAGAATATGGCACTAGCAGAATATCAAGATAAAATTGATCAATATATAGAAAGTGGAAGAGATGTAGCTTTGAGTGATGAAGTGAAAAGTTATATAGATAATAAAGTTTTAGAAGTGGAAAAAGTAGAGATAACTGATTTAGTTTCTGATTGGAAGATTGAAAAAAATAATTCAGTAAAAAAAGGAGATATTGTTTATCTTGATTTTACAATAACTAAAAATTCATCTTGGTCAACGGGGTGGAATTATGGTATAGGGAAAATTCCAATATTGGAAAATTGTCAAAACAAGTATTATGATTTGACGTTGAATGGTTGGGAAGGAAGAAACACAGGCGAGATAGCTATAAAAAATGGTATTATTGATATTTTTGAATTAGGACATAGTCCTACAGGAATTGGTATTAATACAACAGTTTACATCGGGAAAAAATAAAAAAATGGAGCATTAAGCTCCATTTTTTATTTCATCTTATTTCTAATCTCAAAAAACTTAAATCCACAAACAAAAACAATAACAACACTAGCACAAACCAAAGCAATAAAAGAAGTTTTACCAGCTTTTGGTAATACAGTAGGTTTAATTTCTTCTAATTTTAATTTAGGAGAAACATCAGAAGTTTTTGAATTTGTTTTATTAGAATAATCAGTATAACTTAAATCAACTTTAGTATTAGTATTTAAAATTTTACCAACAATAGCTTCGTCAAAATTTTCTTTCAATTTTAATTTATATTGAATAGTAGCTGTTTCACCAGATTTTAATTCTGGAATTGTCCAAGTTATAGAATTTATTGTTTTATCAACTTCTGCTGAAATGCTTCCTATATTTGCTTTAGAAACATATGCAAAAGAGAAGTTATCAATTATTTCTTTTGGAAAATAATCTATAATTTTAATATCTTTAAAAGATTTTTCTACAGGAATTAAATCATTATAAATACTAGAAGTGATAGTTTGTTCTATATTATCATCAGTAACATAATAGAATTTTCCAATTGTTGGTTTAGTAGTTGTTCCAAAAACTTCTGAAATTATTTGATTGTAAGTTTTTGTAGATGGTGAAGCAACTACATCTCCATCTTTTATACCAGTAAGCATTACATATACATTATCAATTTGACCAGATAATGAAGTCAAAGCAGTTTTTGTTTTTGTAATAACATCATCAGAATAATAATTTTTATCATAATTAATAGCAACATTTGGAACACCATCAGTTAAAACTATTAAATATTTGTGGCTACTTTCAGTGTTTTTAGTAAAATATTTTTTAGCCAAAGTTATACCAGATTCTAAGTTAGTTCTAGGTCCATCATATGAAATATTTGAAATAGCTTTAGATAATGAAGTTGCATCATTTGTTAAATCAGATATTAATTTAGCATCTTCAGCTGTTCCTTCTTTTGAAATATCAGTATTAGTAGAAAAACTTACAACACCAATTTTTAATTTAGTGTTATCTTTTAAAAGGTTAGTAATTAAAGTTTGTGCAGAATTAATTACAAAATCTTCTCTAGTTTTTGTGTCATTAACTTTTTCTAGCATACTTTTTGAGTTATCAATTACAAGCATAACTTCTCCAGTTGGTTTTGAAGATTCTTCATTATTTTTTACTTGTAATTGAAGAGTGACCTCTTTGTTGTTTAAATCTTTAGAAATTAATTGCTTTGTAAAAGTAGAATTATCTCCAAAGTTTATAGTACATACAGGTTCTTCAACAACAGACATTGTTATATCAGAATAAGCAGCACTTGAAATTGTTGTAATTAGTGTAATTAATAAAAATAATATAAATAAAATTTTTGTTTTTGATAAATTCATAATAATAAATCATCCTTTCTTATATAAAATTATATTTTGTACTATAAATTTTAATACAAAAAAGCATAAAAAACAACACTATCTATGGAAAAAATGCAAAAAATATGATATTCTATAGTAGCTATTTTTAATATAACCAATAAATAGCAAAAAAATACAGTAACGGAGACAGAAAAATGTTAGAAAAAATAAACTCACCAGAGGATTTAAAAAAATTAAATATAGAAGAAAAAGAGCAATTAGCTAAAGAAATAAGAGAATATATATTAAATGTTGTATCAGAAAACGGAGGACATTTAGCATCAAACCTAGGAGTTGTAGAACTTACGATAGCTTTACATAGTGTTTTTAATGTTCCAACAGATAAAATAGTATGGGATGTAGGACATCAAACTTATGTACATAAAATCTTAACAGGAAGAAGAGAACAATTAAAAACAATTAGAAAATTAGATGGATTAGCAGGTTTTCCAAAAACAAATGAATCAGATTGTGATTGCTTTAACACAGGTCACAGTAGTACATCGATATCAGCAGCGCTAGGAATGGCAAGAGCAAGAGATTTAGAAGGAAAGAACAATTCTGTAATAGCTGTAATTGGTGATGGAGCTTTAACAGGAGGAATGGCATTAGAAGCTTTAAATGATGCAGGTTATAGCAATACAAAAATGACAGTTATTTTAAATGATAATGAAATGAGTATTTCAAAAAATGTTGGTGGACTAAATATGTTTCTAAGTAAATTAAGAACAAAAAAATTATATGCAAAATCAAGTCTTTCTGCTAAAAAAGTAATATTAAAAATACCAGTAGTTGGAAAACCATTTGTAAAAATAGTTCAAAGAGTAAAAAGAAGCATAAAACAATTAATAATACCGAAAATGTTTTTTGAAGATATTGGTTTTACATATTTAGGGCCAGTAGATGGGCATAATATAGAACAATTACAAAATATCATGAGATTAAGTAAACAAGTTGAAGCACCAGTATTAATACACGTTTTAACAAAAAAAGGAAAAGGCTATAAAATAGCAGAAGAAAATCCAGACAAATTTCATGCAACATCTCCATTTGATATAGAAACAGGAAAGCCTAAAAAAGAAAAAAAGCCAGATTATTCAAAAGTGTTTGGAGAAAAAATAGTAGAAATGGCAAAAAAGGATTCAAGAATAGTAGCAATAACAGCATCTATGAAAGATGGAACAGGTCTTACAAAATTTCAAAAAGAATTTCCAAATAGATTTTTTGATATAGGAATAGCAGAACAACACGCTTTAGGAATGGCAGCAGGAATGGCAAAAGAAGGAATGATACCAATAGTTCCAATATATTCATCATTTTATCAAAGAGCATATGACCAAGTAATACATGATATTGCCCTTCAAAATTTACCTGTAATAATGTGTGTAGATAGAGCAGGAGTTGTTGGAGCAGATGGAGAAACTCATCAAGGAACTCTAGATATGGCCTTTTTTAGAATAGTTCCTAATTTAACAATAATGGCACCAAAAGATTTTAAAGAACTAGAAGATATGCTAGAATTTGCTGTAAAATTGAATAAACCAGTTGTAATTAGATATCCTAGAGGAGGAGAAGAAAAAACAAAATTAGAAAAACACGAAGAATTAAAATTAGGAAAAGCAGAAATATTAAAAGAAGGAAAAGACATTACAATAGTAGCAATAGGAAAAAGAGTTGCAAAGGCAATGGAAATGGCTGAAAAATTAAAACAAAATGAAATTGATGCAGAAGTAATAAATGCAAGATTTTTAAAACCACTTGATAAAGAAAAAATAAAAACATCAATAGAAAAAACAAAAAATGTTATTACAATGGAAGATGGAACAGAAATAAATGGATTAGGAACAGCAGTAGAAGAATTAATTGTAGAAGAAAATTTACAAAATATAAAATTTAAAAAATATGCATGGCCAGATGAATTTATAAGACATGGAAACGTTGAAGAACTAGAAAAAATTTATTGTGATTTTGATAGTATATTAGAAATAAAAAAATAAAGAGAGGACTTTACAAATAAATGGAAAAACAAAAAATTTTAAATGATTACAAAAAACAAGAAGACAAAATATTATTAGCTCAAGTATTAGATAAAATAGAATTTTCTAAGCAAAGAGAAAAAATTGAATATACAGATTTTTTAGATATGTATCAAATTGCATTAGTAAAAACATTCTTGAAAAAAATAGAATTTGAAAATTATGTATTATTTGGTGGATTTGAAAATGCAGAAAGAAATATTCTTTTAATATATCCAGAAAAATACAATATGGTCATGGTAGAAAAAAACTACTCAAAAATAATAAAAGCAATAAAAATAACACTACCAGAAGAAGAAAAAGGAAAATATTCACATAGAAATTATTTAGGTGGAATAGTAAAACTAGGAATGAAAAGAGAAAAAGTAGGAGATATACTAGTTTCTGATGATGGAGCAGATATATTAGTAAAAGCAGAAACTGCAGAAACTTTAAAACAAGAGTTAGGAACATTAACAAGATTTGAAAATTCAAAAATAGAAATTATAGAACTACAAGATGTAAGAAAACCAGAAATAAAATTAGAAGAAATAACAATAATAGTACCATCTTTAAGATTAGATAATTTTGTTTCAGACCTAGCAAGAACATCTAGAAGTAAAGCCGTTCAAATTATTGATAGTGAAAGAGTTTTTATAAATGGACAAAATGAAACTAAAGCTTCTAAACAAGTGAAGTTAGGAGATGTTATAACAATTAGAGGAAAGGGAAGATTTGTTGTTAAGGAATTTTCTGGAAGTACAAGAAGTGGAAGAACAGTAATTAAAATAGAAAAATACGTGTAATAATAGTAATAAATTACTAAGATTTAATTAGAAACTTGAATTATTAAAACAAAAAAATAAAGTTAATTTTATAAATCTAAATTAACTTTATTTTTTTACTCATTATAATTGCATCATTTTCACCATTATAATATTTTTTTCTAATTCCTAATTTCTCAAAATCAAATTTTTCATACAATTTAATAGCAGGAATATTTATCTCATTTACTTCTAAAGTAATAGTTTTTAAATTAATACTTTTAGAATAAGAAATCAAGTAATCTAAAAGTAAAGAACCAATTCCATTATTTCTAAAATCTTTTTTTACAACAATATTCATAATATCAGCTTCATCTAAAATGATTTTTATTCCAGAAAAACCGACAATTTCTCCAGAAATATTTTTAGCAACAAAAAAGTAGGAATTATTACTTTCTAATTCACTTTTTAAAATTTCATAATTCCAAAAATCATCAAATTCAGTAGTTAGAATATCTTTTATAGAAATTAAATCTTCCAAAGACATTTTATCAATTTTGAAATCCATAATTATTCTCCTAATTTCTTAAGTTTTTCTTCTAATTGTCTTTCAGCTTGAGGCTTTTTTAAATACATAGGTAGAATTTCTTCACCATTTTTATTATTAGAAATAAATTTATTAAATCCAGCAATTCCTAAATTAAAACTATCTAAATAATTAGAAATACTATTTTTTTTAATTCCATCTCCAACAAAAGTGATATTTTTATTTTCGTATTTAGAATTTAATAAATCTAAAACATTAGAAATACTTTCAGAAGTTGGAGGTTCTAACACTTTATAGTTTCCATTTTTTAGTTCATACAAAGCAAAATAACAGTTATCATTTTTACAATCAATAGTGCTACAAATCAAACCATCTGTAGAAACATTATAAGCCAAAACTTCTAAACTACTAATACCAATACATGGAATATTTAAACTATCTGCAAAAGCTTTAACAGTTGCAATTCCAATTCTTATACCAGTAAAAGAACCAGGACCAATATCAGAAACTAGTAAATTAATATCATTTAGATTTAAATTACATTCTTTTAAAATTTGGTCAATTAAAGGCATTAAAGATTCAGAATGAGTTAATCCATTATCTAATTCAATTTTTTTAATTAAAGTTGTGTCATCTAAAATAGCAACACCACACAATTTACTAGAAGTATCTATACATAAAATTTTCAAAATAAATCTCCTTTCAAAAAATAAATCAATCTAAAAAGTTTTGCACGAATCAACCAAAGTATCATATTTAGAACCAATAGATTGTATATTTAAAGTTCTTGAGTTTTCATCATCTAAATTTCTAGAAAAATCAATTTTTATATAATCATTAGGCAAAGCGTCTTCAATAATTTCGCCCCATTCGATTATACAAATACCATTTTCATAATATTCATCTCCACCAATTTCATAAAATTCTGAAGAATCTTCTAATCTATAAACATCAAAGTGGTATATTTTTATATCATCTTTAGAATATTCATTAACAATAGTAAATGTAGGACTTGAAATTTCATTTTCTAATCCAAAAAAAGATAAAATGCCCTCAGTAAATTTAGTTTTTCCTGAACCTAAGTCACCAGAAAGAACTATAACATCTTTTTTATTTAATTTACTTGCAAATTTTTTTGCAAAACTTAAAGTGTCATTTTCAGATTTTGAATTAAATATATAATTTACCATTAAAAGCCCTCCTTAGAATAGTAATATTATAATATAAAAAATAAAAAAAATCAATGAAACCTATTGATAATTTTTGATATTTGTAATATAATCGTAACGAATTTGTAATAAAAACGAAAAGAAGGGAAAGAGTTACATGTTTAAATTTGGATTTGGACAAGATGTTGGAATAGATTTAGGAACAGCCACAGTAATTGTGTATGTAAAAGGAAAAGGAATAGTATTAAGAGAACCATCAGTAGTAGCAGTAGATAATAACTCTGGAGATGTTTTAGCAGTAGGTGGAGAAGCTAGAAAAATGCTTGGAAGAACACCAGGAAATATAATAGCAACAAGACCATTAAGAGAAGGAGTTATATCAGATTACACAGTTACAGAAAAGATGTTAAAATACTTTATAAACAAAGTGTGTGGAAAATCTTTATTTGCACCAAGAATTATGATATGTATACCATCAAAAGTTACAGAAGTTGAGAAAAAAGCCGTTATAGATGCTGCAGTTCAAGCCGGAGCAAGAAAAGTATATTTAATAGAAGAACCAATAGCAGCAGCAATTGGAGCAGGAATAGATATATCAAAACCATGTGGAAATATGGTAGTTGATATTGGTGGAGGAACAACAGATATAGCTGTAATTTCACTAGGAGGTTCTGTTGTAAATGCTTCATTAAAAGTTGCAGGAGATAAATTTGATGAATCAATAGTAAAATATATAAAGAAAAAACATAACTTAGCAATAGGAGAAAGAACAGCAGAAGATTTAAAATTAAATATAGGTTGTGTATATCCAAAAATTCAAGATGCAGAAATGGACATAAGAGGAAGAGATTTATCAACTGGATTACCAAAAACAATAACAGTACATTCAAGCGAAATGTTAGAAGCTTTAATAGAACCAGCAATGATGATTGTAGATGCTGTACATGGTGTATTAGAAAAAACACCACCAGAACTAGCAGCAGATATAAGTGATAAAGGAATATATATGACAGGTGGAGGATGCTTAATAGATGGTTTAGATAAACTTTTGCAAGAAAAAACCGGAATTAATGTAATGATAGCACAAGACTCTGTATCATGTGTTGCTTTAGGAACAGGAAAAGCTTTAGACAATTTAGATGTATTAGATGGAAAAGCAAGCAGATAAAACAAAATAGAATTGCAAATTTTTATAAAATTAGCGATTCTATTTTTAAATTATAAAAAAAATAGTAGGAGAAGAAGTATGCAAAGAGTAGTAAAATTCATAACTTTAGGTTGCAAGGTCAACCAATACGAAACAAATGCAATGGCACAAAAATTTTTAGAAAAAGGTTATAAAGTTATAGAAGAATATGAACAAAATGGAGAAAAACCAGATATATGTATAATCAATACGTGTACAGTAACAAATATGTCTGACAGAAAATCAAGACAAATGTTAAGAAGAGAAAAAGAAAATAATAAAAATGTCATAGTAGTTGCTGTTGGATGTTATGCACAAGTTGCAAAAAATGAACTAAATAAAATCCCAGAAATAGATTTAGTATTAGGAAACAATGAAAAAGTTAACATTGTAAAATATGTAGAAGATTATATCAATGAAAATGAAAATAATAACGAAATAGAAGATGTTATGCAATCAAGATTATTTTCAGATTTTGGAGATATAACCTTTACAGAAAAAACAAGAGCTGTTGTAAAAATTCAAGATGGTTGTGATAGATTTTGCTCTTATTGCATAATACCATATGCAAGAGGAAGAGTTAGAAGCAGAAAGCCAGAAAGCATAATTTCAGAAATAACGAAAATTGCTGAAAAAGATATAAAAGAAGTAGTAATAACCGGAATACATATAGCATCATATGGAAAAGATTTTAAAGAAGAATACAAATTAATAGATTTATTAGAAGAAATAAATAAAATAGATGGAATAGAAAGAATAAGATTAGGCTCAATAGAACCATTATTAATAACAGATGAATTTGTAGAAAGATTAAAAAAATTAGATAAAATATGTCATCATTTTCATTTATCTTTGCAAAGTGGATGTGATGAAACATTAAAAAGAATGAATAGAAGATATACAACAGAACAATTTAGAGAAATTGTTAAAAGACTAAGAAATGCATATAATGATGTAAACTTAACAACAGATATAATAGTTGGATTTCCAGGAGAAACAGAAGAAGAGTTTGAAAAAACTTACAAATTCTTGGATGAAATAAAATTTTACAAAATGCATATTTTTAAATATTCTCAAAGAAAAGGAACAAAAGCTGCTGTAATGCAAAACCAAATACCAGGTGATATCAAAGAATTACGTAGTAGAAGATTAATAGAATTATCAAATAAAAATGAATTTGAAATAAATCAAAAATATATAGGAAAAAAAGTAGAAGTATTATTTGAAGAAGAAAAAGAAGGAGTTTTTAAAGGTCATACAGCAAATTATATATTGGTTTATTGCAATGATGAAAAGGAAAATCTATCAAATAAAATCCAAGAAGTAGAATGCATTCAAAACCTAAATGACCATATATTAGCAAAATGTTAATATGTAACAAAAATGTAATAATTATGTAATAAAAACTTAACACAAAAAAGAAGAAAAAAACTTGAATATAAAACAAAAATGTAGTATAAATAAAATAGATTAAATAAATATCACAAAGGAGGAATAATAATGGCAGAGTTAGGACAAAACGAAGTAAGTGGTGTATTTGGTGGAGTTTCATTTGATGGACAAGTTAATAATGAAGCAGAAAATGTTCAAGTAAATGCTGGAACAATAAGAACAAATAATTTACCAGCAAAAGTAGGATTTTGGCAAAAATTCAAAGCATTCTGGCTTCAAGATATAGATTGGAATAAAGAAATAAGAGTTGAATTAACACCAGGTCAACAAAAAGTTGAAGATCAAATAAATGAATTTTTACATCAAGAAATTACTTGGGAAAAAGTACATGATTTCTTATTTCAAGAAATTTCATTTGGTAAAAAAAATAAATAAGTATGTGAATATTTAGTGAAAAATAAAAAAAGTATAGCAAATTGAAAAAATATATGTTATACTTTTTTTGTTATTTAAAGGAGGCAAAAATGGCAAAAAACAAAACAGTATTTGTATGTAATGAATGTGGATATGAATCAGCAAAATGGCTAGGAAAATGCCCTGCTTGTGGCAGTTGGAACACATTTTTCGAACAAAAAATAATAGAAAATAAAAACAGTTCATTAAAAGCAACTACAAATAATGGAAAAGCAAATATTCCTCAAAAACTTAATAGTTATGAGGCTAAAGAAACAATAAGAACTTCAACAGGATTTGAAGAATTAGATAGAGTTCTTGGTGGTGGATTAGTAAAAGGTTCTTTGATTTTACTAGGAGGAGAACCAGGAATAGGAAAATCCACTTTAATTTTACAATTATGTGATAAAGTACAAGGAGATGGTCAGGTTTTATATGTTTCTGGAGAGGAATCAGCAGAACAAATAAAATTAAGAGCAGACAGATTACGGAATAAAAAATGATGACATATTATTTCTTGGAGAAACTGATATAGATATAGTAAATCAAAATATAATAGATTTAAATCCAAAATTAGTTATAATAGACTCAATTCAAACCATGTACTCTGAAGAAATTTCAGCAGCAGCAGGAAGTGTAAGTCAAGTAAGAGAAATAACTTCACAAATAATGAGAGTATGTAAATCTAGAAATATAACAACAATAATAATAGGACATGTAACAAAAGATGGAAATATTGCAGGACCTAGAGTATTAGAACATATGGTAGATACGGTACTTTACCTAGAAGGAGAAAGATATTTTTCATATAGAATACTAAGAGGAGTAAAAAATAGATTTGGTTCAACAAATGAAATAGGGATGTTTGAAATGAGAGGAGAAGGAATGTGTGAAATTTCTAATCCATCAGATATCTTAATTTCAGAAAATGAAGATAATTCGGCAGGTTCATGTATTGTATCATGTATGGAAGGAACAAGGTCAATATTAGTAGAAATACAAGCTTTAACCTCACAAAGTGTTTTTGGAATACCAAAAAGAACAGCAAACGGAATAGATTATAATAGATTATATTTATTAGTTGCAGTATTAGAAAAAAAAGCAGGAATGATGTTAGGTGGACAAGACATATATTTAAATGTAGTTGGAGGATTAAAAATAAATGAACCATCAATAGATTTAGGAATATTAGCAGCAACAGCATCGAGCTTTAAAAACATAGCAATATCAAAAGACACTGTAATAATGGGAGAAGTTGGTTTGACAGGAGAAGTTAGAAGAATAAATCTAATTGAAAAAAGAATAAAAGAAGCAGAAAAATTAGGATTTAAAAAATGTATAATTCCAGAAAGTAACAAAAAAGGCTTGAAAGAAAAATACAAATTAGATATAATAGGAGTCAAAGATATAAATGAAGCAATGAATAAATTAGGACTAAAATAAAATCGATAGAAGGGAGAAGAAATTTTGAGAAAGAGTAAAGATGACAGCACACAAGAACTTTTACGATTAATAGCACCTGGAACTCCTATAAGAGATGGAATAGAAAATATTTTAAGAGCAAAAACAGGAGCATTACTATTAATAACAGATAATAATGACGTCATAAAAGAAATTGTAGATGGTGGTTTTACAATAAACGAAGATTATACATCATCAAAATTATATGAGCTAGCTAAAATGGATGGAGCAATAATATTGAGTGGAGACTTGAAAAAAATATTATTTGCAAATGCACAATTAATACCATCAAGAGAAATAGAAACTAGAGAAACAGGAACAAGACATAGAACAGCAGAAAGAACTGCAAAGCAAACAGGAGAGTTAGTTATAAGTATTTCACAAAGAAGAAATATAATAACAATATTTAAAGGAAATTTTAGATATATACTAGAAGACACAAATGCAGTATTAAACAAAGCAAACTAAGGAATACAAACCCTTGAAAGATACAAAAAAGTATTTGATAGTAGATTAAGCATATTAAATGAGTATGAGTTTAATGATATTGTTACCTTGAAAAATGTAATTGATGTAATTCAAAGAGCAGAAATGGTTATGAGAATCGCAGATGAAATTCAAAGACAAATATATGAATTAGGAAATGATGGAAGACTAGTAAAAATGCAATTAGATGAATTAATTGGAGGACTAGAAAAAGAGGAATTACTAATCATAAAAGATTATATGGCATCAGCAAAAAAGAAAAAAACACCAGAAAAAATATTAGAAGAACTATCAGAAATATCTTATGAAGAAGTAATGAGGGAAACAACAGTATCAAAACTATTAGGTTACGAAACCTTTGATAATTATGATGAAGTAGGTGTTTATACAAGAGGGTATAGAATATTAAACAAAGTACCAAGAATGCCAGCAAACATAGTTGAAAATCTTATATTATCATTTAAATCATTCCAACACATATTAGATGCAGACATAGAAAGTCTAGATGAAGTTGATGGAATAGGAGAAGTAAGAGCAAGAACAATAAAACAATCATTAAAGAGAATGCAGGAACAATTTATGTTTGAATAAAATTATATTAAAAATAGGAAGGAAGAAAGAAAATGAAAACAGTAGAAAAAATAATTTGGGTAATAGCATTAATTGCTATAGTAGTTTTAATAGGAGTAGTAGGTTATGGCTATTATCAAAAAGCAACATACAAAACACAAAATCCATTAGTAACAATGGAAGTAGAAAATTTTGGAACAATAAAAATGGAATTATATCCAGACCAAGCACCAGAAGCAGTATCAAACTTTATAAAATTAGCTAATAATGGATTTTATGATGGAACACAATTTCACAGAATAGTAAAAGATTTTATGGTACAAGCAGGAACAAAAAATGGTGATGGAACAACAGATGCAACAATAGGAGATTTAAAAGGAACAGAATCAACAGATAAATATTCAATAAAAGGTGAATTCTTAGCAAACAATGTAAACAATACAATAAAATTTGAAGAAGGAACATTAGCAATGGCTAGAGCTGATTATACACAATATTCTTCAAGTTTAAAATCACAATCTTATAATTCAGGATGTTCACAATTTTTTATTATGACAAAAGCTAATACAAACTTAAATGGTTATTATACAGCATTTGGTAAAGTTACAGAAGGATTAGATGTATTGCATCAAATTGAAAGTGTAGAAGTTAAAGTTGCAGATGGTAAAGAAAGTACAGAAGGAGCAGAAGTTAGTACACCAGTAAATCCACCAAAAGTTACTTCTATAAGAGTTGAAACTTACGGAGTAGATTATGGAATGCCAGATACTTTAACACCTTTTGATTATACATCTTGGTTATATAAACAATATGGGGCTAATAAATAAAAAGAGATAATATAAATTTAAAATGTGTCAATATTTTTTGAAAATTTCACTAAAAAATACTTGTATTTTATTAGCAAAAATTTCACCATATGTATATCTTGAGTTTCTTCCGCTCGCCGCGGAG
>MNRP01000042.1 GCA_001916005.1 Clostridium sp. 26_22 | reverse complement strand
CCCTTTAGAATTTTAAAATATGAAATGGCAATAATAGAAAGTGCAATAGATGAAAAAGAATGTAAAAGGAAAGATTATTTATACCCAAGAGTAAATGCAATAATTTTATATACAGGAAAACAAAAATGGAATGTATCAAAAACATTCCATGAAACACAAGTGACAAGCATACTAGAAAAAGCAATAGAATTTGCAAAATATATTCTTGTAGATATTAATAATTATACAGAAGAAAAATTATTAGAAACTCCATCATTTATGACAAAAGCATTATTAATAGAAAAAGCAAAAGATAATGAACAAATAGCAAATTATATAGAAAAGATAGTAGAAATAATAAATAAAGATAAAGAAAATTATTCGAACAATATAAAAGAAATATTTAAAATAAACTAAATATAGGAGGTGATGAAAATATGATGGCAGTATTTGAAACAATTCAACAAGACAACAAACGTATATATAGACGTGGTAAAAAAGAAGGAATAATGGAAAAAAGTATTGAAATTGCAAAAAAACTATTAAAAGAAAACTTTTCAAAAGAAAAAGTAGCAAGTATAACAGGATTATCAGAATCTGAAATAGAAAATATAAAATAAAAAAATAAGTCGTGTGAATCAATTAATTCATACGACTTTTTTTTATCTTAATTATTTGTATAATAAATTTCCCCATTTCCATAAACAAATTTATAATATTGTCCAATAAATTCAGGTTGTTCATTATCTTTTAATGTATATTTAGGCTCTAAAATTATTTTTCCTTCTTTATTGATAACTCCCCATTTTCCTGATTTTTCAATTCCTGCAAAACCATATTTATTCACTTCTGTTACTTTATCATATTTAAAATCAACTACTATTTTACCATCTTTATCAACAAATCCCCAATAACTCCCTTGTTTTTTAGCAAATATCTTATTATCTGTAAATAAATCTGTATCTTTTATTTCTTGGCCATCTTTTGTGATATATTTTGCTTCACTATCATTGTAAATCTTAATATATTCATCATTAACTTCAACTGTTGCATTTTCTAATTCGGTAATTTTTTCCATATCTTTAGAATAAATTTCAGTCATTTTTGTAGTATCATTTATGGCTTTTATCAAATTCATATTTTCAATTTTTTGTATTGTATTATATTTAAATTGAATTTTAGTATCTTCTTCTTCATCTATAACTCCTAGTTTTCCATTATTATTGCTAGCTAAAAAATAGTTATCATATAAATATTCTATATAGTTATACTCTTTATTTGTTTTCTTCTCATTATTTTTATATATGCTATAATTTACTTTATTATCTCTTACAGAAATGTTAATTTTATAACTTGTATTTTCAACTTTTGTAAATACAGTATTATAATCTAATGATGTTTCTTTTCCGTTTGTATCAAATACTTTTACTTTTCCATTACTATCTGTTGCATATATATTTTCTCCTGTAATGTCAATTTGATTATATTTAAATGGAACTATTTGTTTTCCTTCCATTGCAAGTACACCATATTGTTTTCCTTTTAATGCTACTATTATATTATTAAATTCATCATATCTTAAAGATTGATATTCATTGTCTATCTCTTTTTTTGAATTTTTATATAATCCATATTTTCCATTTTGTGCACATATCAAATATGCATCTTCACTACTTGTTTCTAATATTCTATATAAATCATTATAATCTGTTTTTAATAATTCTTTTCCGTCTTTGTTAATGTAACCATATCTATAACCTTCATCTGTTGTAATACTTACTATATACCCACAATTTTTATAACCTGTATTTTCATCATAATATTTGTCTGCTTCAATTTTATCATAATTAGCCTTTACTATTTCTGCACCTTTTATATTGATTACTCCATACTTGTTATCTTTTTTTACTAAAAGTTCTCCCTCTTTGAACTGTAATGTGTCTATTTCATCATAAATTGGACTTGTTATCTTTTTACCATTGAAATTAATTATTCCATATTTTCCATCTTTACTATATTTTAAAACACTTTTTTCATACATTAAATCTGTTGATACTCCTTTTAATCTAAGTGGTTCAACATTGTCATAATTTCGAAATAGGTTTTCTTTTTTATCATTAAATACCTCAGTTTTATCTCCACTATAACATACAAATATAGCTTTATTTGGATTTGGTATTACTACATTATCATAATTTGTTTCTATAATCTTATTTCCGTTTGCATCTATTACTCCATATTTATCATTTTCTTTTACAACAAAATAATTATATTCAGATACTTTTTCTACTTGATATTCTTTTTTACTTTTTTCTAACTTCTCATATGCTATAAATCCTGCTAATAATACTATTACTATTAAAACTATTGTTATTATTATACTTCTTTTTTTCATATTACTTTTTCCTTTCGTGTTAAACTAGATTAATTATAATTGTTTTTTATTTTTTTTTCAATATAATTTTCTATAAAATAATAAAAAGCCCATAACCTACCTTAGATTATGAGCTTTATAATAATATAATTAATCATCAAATCAAATATTGACCAATTCTAAAAAAATTATAAATTTAATATAAAAATATTTACTATAAAGATTACCTACAAAAATATTTACATACATAATTATCTACATACCTGTAACAGGTAATTTTTTATGAGCTTCTTTCAACTCAGTTTCCATATTAACTATCGTTTTTTCACTTGTACTATTTTTAGAACTTTCTATGGTTGCCGTTTCTTCCTTATGTTCTATTTTAACTTCTGTTTTTTCTTTGAATTTGTTATTTATTGTAACAATTACATTTTGATTAAATTCTACATTAATCTCAACTAAATCCTCACTTATAACATATCCATCTTTTGCATTAGTTTCTTTTATATAATATTTTCCAGGAAGTAAATTTGAAACTTCAACCTCTCCATTTTTATTAGTTTTTAAATTTGCATATAACACATTTTTATCTTTGTCTAAAAGATTGAATTCTACTCCTTCTAATTTTTCTTTAGTATCTTTGTCTTGTTTTATTATTTTTATTTTTGTTTCATTTTTATAAAAATCGTCTTCTGTTTTTCCTTTTGCATCTTCATATGTTGCTGTTGTTAAAGCATAATCCTGATAATTAGAATCTGGTGCTTTTCCATATAATACTGGTTTATTTTTTATTTTCGTTTCAATCTTAATATTAAAACTTCCATTATTTTTAAGATTTTTAATTGGTATTAAAATCTTAAATTTTTCATTTTGGGAAAATTCTTGTTTTTCATTATTATTTAAATCTGTTATTTTTATTTCTTCTGGTAATTGATTTTTTTCAGCAGAAAGACTAACCTTATAGTTTGTTATTGTTGTTCCAGCTTTTATTGAATATATTTTTGATACACATTCTTTGTTTATATTATCTACTTTAAATGTATCTGCTTCTCTGTTTATTTTTATATTATTAGATATTTGTGTTTCTTTACTATTTTTGGCATCTTGTAATATTTTATTTAAAGCATTTAAAGTTCTTTGACCAGCTTCTCCTATTGCTTGATAATCATTTGGATTGTTTCCATGTATATAACAATATATTGCTTGTTTTGTAGCTGTAAATGCTTCTTGTTTATTATTACATCCTAATTCTTGAATAGATTTATATGGATAACCATTAATTATAATTCTCCATAAATTAACATCTGTTATTGCCTCATTTACAGATACAGAATATGAAAATCCATCGGTCACTCCGTGGTTTTGTTTTATCTAAACAATATGCCGGATAGCTAACTCCATCTTTTTTATATTCAACATAATGAACTAAAACCACATTACCTTTATATTTTAATAAATTGCCACATTCCCCTCCAGACACTATATTTGCTGAACTTATATCAACAGCTTGAACTGTACTAAAAATAGTAATTATATTTAACAAACTAAAACTAACAAACATTGCAAAAAATTTTTTAATATTTTTTAATCCTCTAAATTTCTTTATTTTCCATGCCTCCTTTATATTTCCTCTCCTCGTATACATCTTCTGTACATTGGCTCATTTTCTACACACGTAATTAATGTGATTGTATTTTTTTCTGTTTTTTCTAAATAGCTCCAATCCTCATCTGTTATAATAAGATTCTTTGTCACTACATATGTTCTTTCAAAACCATAGCATTTATAAATTATCTTATCTCCTTCTTTTAATTTTTTCAAATTAGCAAAATAATTAACATTATATCCTCTATTATGTGCCGCAAGTCCTACATTCCCTACACTTTTAGATGTCTCTTCAAAATGACCGACATACTTATCCATAATTTCTTTACTTGTGCCTTCAGATATCTCTGCCTCTAATGCTATAGCTGGAATCAAAATCTTCCAATTAACCTCTTTTGTATCTTCTATAACTTCATTTGTTACAATTTGATTTTTAGGGTAATCATTTTGAATTTCTATTTTTTCCTCTATACCATTATCAGAATTTAAATTAACACTATTAGAATTTAATTCAACCTGTACTACACTTTTCTTAAACATATTAAAGATAGACTGTGGACAAAAATTAATACTCACATTTGTTACAAAAAAATATATTACTATTGTTATTAACAAACTAACAATATTAACAAATCTTTTGGTATAGCTAATCATACATAAACTTCACCACCTCTTATTAAATTTTTTTGTTTGGAAATTTGTTTTTTCGAAAAAACTTTTTATGATTTAAAAAATAGATTGATTCAAATCTGTTATTATAATACTACAACATTCAACATTTGTAAAGAACTTTTCATCGCAAAATTCGACAAAATGATTTCAACAGCCACTCGCTCTAAGAATTACAAAAAAATAAATTTTTCGAAATAAAAACTAAAGAATCATTTTAATTCTTCAGTTTTTTACTAGTTTCATATAAGCTATCAGCACATATATCTATGTCTTCATCCCAACATACTGTTCCATATTTTATCTTGACATTTTTAAAAACTTCTACGTTTTGTAATTTTTTAAATACACCTTTTTCTAAGTATGGTTTCATATCTTTTACCTTTTTTTCACCATCTTCAAAAGTAAGTAATAATTCATAATTTTCTAATGGTTCTGCTTTTATAATTTCTTTCATATAAAAACTCCTTTTTATTTAGTTTAGAGGATTTATATCATATAATTTTTCACTGTTTTTAGCTAATTCCCAGTTTGCTAAAAGTTCATCCTTATGTATTAATGTCCATGCAGTAATTAATTTTATTTTCGTTTTTGGCAAATTACCTTCTACCAATTCTCCTTCAAAATTAAATATAGCTTTGTAATCTCCATAAAACGCATGAAAATGTGGTGGATTATGGTCATCATAATACATTCTAATTATAATACCATAAAACATACTGATTGTTGGCATAAAATCTCTCCTTTCTTAGTATAACATTTTTTAAAAATTTTTGGAAGATATTCTAAAGAATTTTAGAATTAAGATTAAAACTTTTAACATTTTATCATCTATTAATTACTTTTTCAAGCAAAAAATTTCGACAAAAAAACTACAAAAGAGCGAGTCTATATATAATATTTAAAATCGAGTTCGACCCACAAAATTCATCATACAACCGACCATAGTTTGTATCAAACCTTTGACTATTCCGTATCCCAAACACCTTGGAGAACGGAAATTTTAAATATTATATATAGACTCGCTCGGAAGAAAAGCCACATATCAAAATCACTGCTTAGTTGGAATCCTAATCACAACCTCAGTTCCTTCTCCAACCTTACTCTTAATATCAATACTACCACCATTCTTATCCAAAATCTCTTTAGCAATAGAAAGACCTAAACCAGTTCCTCCCATCTCTCTAGTACGAGCCTTATCAACTCTATAAAATCTCTCAAAAATTCTAGACAAATCTTCCTCAGGAATACCAATACCATTATCAAAAATCTTGATATAAGCATCATTATAAACAAACCCTACATAAATCTTTATCTCTCCGCCATCTTGAGTATATTTTATACTATTTGTCATTATATTTAAAACAACTCTCTCAATGTCATCCTTATCAGCATAAACTAAAGGTACATCTGCTGTAACAAAACAATTTACAGTATGATTTTTCTTTTTTATCTCTATTGCCAATTTTTCTTGACATTTTTTTACTAGTTCCCCTAAATCAAAAGCTTCTTTTTGAGTTTTCTTTTTATTACTATCATATCTAGAAAGTGTTAATAAATCTGTTACTAGTCTTGCCATTCTTCTTGATTCTGAGGCTATTACATTCAAGAATTTTTGTTGTGTTTCTTCATCATAGCCGCCTTCTAGTAAAGTATCTGCATAACCCATAATTGATGTAATTGGTGTTTTTAATTCATGAGATACATCTGCAACTAATTCTTTTTGCATATTATCTAGTTTTACGTGTTCTGTTATATCTTGAATTACTGCAATTACACCATCTGGTCTATCTTCTTCATTTTTAAATGGTGCAAAAAATACTTTAACATATCTATCATCAACTTGGAATCTTTTTTCTGTTGATGTCCAACTTTCCAAGTATATTATTTTTTCCATATTAATATCTATTTCGAATTTTTTAAATATGTCATTAAAAGTATTATCTTCTGGGCTTATACTTAAAAATTTCTTTGCAGCTGGATTTATTAATATAATTTCTCCAGACATATTAAATGCTATTATTCCATCTGTCATATGCAAAAGAATTGTTTCTATTTGATTTTTCTTTGTTGAGACTTCACTTAATTTATCTTTTAATTCTGTTTTTTCATCACTTTTTATAAATTTGTTTTTTGGATAAATTACATATTTTGATAATACTTTAGAAATAATTAATGCAAATATTATTAATACTCCTATTGCCACTAAAATTGATATTTCTGTTTGTTTTTTTATTATATCAGCTTGGTTTATAATATCAACAACATTTCCATTCGACATTTGTATTATTTCTTTTATCATACTTAAATAAAATCCACCTAATATTCCTACAACTACAATCCCTATAATTAATGCAAATATTATTGTTCTTGCTTTTACTTTTTTAAACATGCTTTTTACTCCCTAACAATTTTCTTTATTTCTGTAAAAATTTTATCTTCAGCATTTGAAGTTGAAACTTTTAATGCATTTTTTGACATTGTTTCTATTGTATTTTTGTTTAATATAATTTCTTCTATGTTTGAATTTAAATTTTCATAATTTAATTCATTGTTTAAAATTATTCTTGCAGCACCTATATTTTCTAATACTTTAGCATTATGTAATTGGTGGTCACCACTAACATTTGGCAATGGTATTAATATTGATGCTTTTCCTAAATTTGAAATTTCTGTTATTGTCATTGCCCCACTTCTAGCAACGATTAAGTCTGATACATTCATCATTTCTTCCATATTATAAATATATGGTACAATTTTTGCATTTTCTAAATGATTTATATATACATTATTCTCTTCTAAAATTTCTTTTATTCTATCATATTGTTTGGGACCTGTTGCCCAAATAATTTGATAATTTTTGTTTAATTTATTTTTTAATATTCCTAAAATTGCATCATTTATTTTTTGTGCCCCTTGACTTCCTCCAAATATTAATACTATTGGTTTTGTTTCATTAAGTCCAGCGCTTTTTATTATTGAATTTTTTTCATTTATTCCATACTCTTTTTTTCTTATTTTTACAGGTGTTCCAGTATAAACAATATTTTTTGCATTTTTTATTCTACTTCTTGCATCTTCGAAAGATACTAATATTGTATCTGTTTTGTTTGCTAACATTTTTACTGCTTTACCTGGAAAAGCATTGCTTTCATGTAATAAAGTTGGTATTTTTAACCTATGTGCTGCCGAAATTGTTGCACCACATATATACCCCCCTGTACCTATTACTATATCTGGTTTAAATTCTTTTATTATTTTCTTTGCTTCTCCATAGCCTTTTAGTGTTTTATACATTTTTTTTATGTTTTCTATTGATATTTTCTTGCTTAAACCATATGCATCAATTGTTTTTAATTCATAGCCTGCTCTAGGGACTAAATCATTTTCTAATCCTCTTGTAGTTCCTATAAATATTATTTTTGAATCTTTTTCTTCTTCTTTTATTTTATTTGCAATTGCAAGACCTGGATTAATATGACCTGCTGTTCCTGCTGCTGCAATTATTACTCTCATAATAATAATCTCCTTTTTAATGCTTTAAATTATATTTTTTTATTTTGCTCCCGCTCTTGAAATATTTAATAATACTCCCATCTCACACAGTAATATAAATAGTGCCGTTCCACCGGTAACTAAAGAATGGTAAAGGCATACCTGTTGCTGGCATTGATGATGTAACAACAGCTACATTTATGATAACTTGTATTGCAACTAAAGCTGTAATTCCTGTTGCAAGTAAGCTACCAAACATGTCTGGTGCTTTCATTGCAATTAAAATTCCTCTCCAAATAAATATTGCAAATAATATTAAAACTACTGCACATCCAAAAAATCCTAATTCTTCTGCTAATATTGAGAATATAAAATCATTGTGTGGTTCTGGTATGTATAAATATTTTTGTTTACTATCTCCTAGCCCTACTCCAAATAGTCCTCCTGAACCAATTGCATATAAACTTTGAATAACTTGCCAACCACTATCTGTTGCATCTTTCCAAGGGTCCAAGAATGTTACAAATCTCTCTAGTCTATATGGTGAAAATGCTATAGCCGCAAATAAAAGCGGTGATCCAGCTCCTAATCCTGTAAGTACAAAGTGTTTAAATTTGCATCCTGCAACAATCATCATAATACTAACAATTCCAATTATAACCATTGATGCACTAAGATGTGGTTCCAATATTAGTAGTCCAATTATTGGAACTAAATATAGAAAATGTTTTATAAAACCTTTTCCATATAATTTTAATTCATCTCTATCTTTTACCAAAATTGCTGCATAGAATATTATCATTAAAAATTTTACAACTTCTGATGGTTGGAATGAAAGTGTTTTTGTTATAGAAATCCATCTTTTTGCTCCATTTACTTCTGTTCCTATTAATTTTACTGCTACTAATAAAATAACAGAAAAAATCCATGCATGTTTATAAAATTTTTGATAAAATCTATAATCTATTTTTGATATAAATACCATTGCTAATAATCCTAAAATTGCAAAAAGCAATTGTTTTGAAAAATATGAATAACTATTTCCACTTTCAGAAAGAGCTGATGGTGAACTTGCTGAAAGCACCATAACTAAGCCTATTCCCAAAAGAAATAGAATGGTTATTACTAATGTAAAATCTATTGGATTATTTAAGAAACTTGAAAAACTTTTTTCTTTTTTCTTTTTCGCCATTTAAAATCCTCCTAACGAGTTTTTTTACTTTTGTATTATATTATTTTTAATCCTACTGCACAGGCAATTAATGTTATTAAAGAAAATACTACAACTATTTTATTTTCTTTCCATCCTGATAATTCAAAATGATGGTGCAATGGTGCCATTTTGAATACTCTTTTTCCTGTTTTTTTATAATACATTACTTGAATTATATCTGATAATGCTTCTAATACTGGTATTATTGCTATTACTACTAATAATAATGGCATTTTTAAATATAATGCAATTGATGAAATTACTCCACCTAACATAAGTGACCCTGTATCTCCCATAAATACTTTTGCTGGGTGTAAATTAAATATTAAAAATCCTAAAGTTGCACCAATTACTATACTTCCAAATATTGAAACTTCATACATTTGGTTACTAATTCCTATTACTGTTAAACATGTTATAATTAAACAAGAAACACTTGATGCTAATCCATCAACTCCATCTGTTAAATTAATTGCATTTGTAGTAGAAAGTATTACCAATACCGCTAGTGGTATATATAAAAATACTGGTATATTAATATATATTTTAAATATTGGAATATATGTATCTGTTCCTAAGTTAAAACCATAAACCAAAAACAATACATATATAACTGCTATAATTAGTAATCCTAACATTTTATATTTTGGTTTTAATCCATCTGTATTTTTTAAAACTAGTTTTTTAAAATCATCTATAAAACCAATCATTCCAAATGCTATTGTTATTATTAATAATGGAATTAATCTTTTAATCAATTCTTGATTATTTGTTACTGAAAAGAATATACAAGCTCCAACAGTTGCAATAATTATTGCAACTATCATTATTATTCCTCCCATTGTTGGTGTTCCTTGTTTCTTTAAATGAGATGCTGGTCCATCATCTCTTTCTATTTGACCTATTTTTAATTTTTTTAATATTGGTATTGTTATTATTCCACAAATTACTGAGATTGCAAAAGTTATAAGTAATATTTTTATCTCAAAATCCAATTTTATCAAACCTTTCTATTTTTATTCTTCCGTTTTTTTATTTATTATCTAATTTATCAATTATTTCTCTTACAATAATTCTTTCATCAAATGGATGCTTTACACCATTTATTTCTTGATATGGTTCATGACCTTTTCCTGCTAATATTATTATATCTTTTTTATTAGCCATTTTAATCGCTTTTTCGATAGCTTCAACTCTATCTACTACAACTTCATATTTTCCTTTTGTTTTCTTTATACCAGCTTCAATTTGTTCAACTATATCTTCTGGTTTTTCTGTTCTTGGGTTATCTGATGTAATAATTGTATAATCTGCTATTTTACCTGAGATTTCACCCATTATTGGTCTTTTCCCTTTATCTCTATCTCCACCACAACCAAATACACTAATTACTCTTCCTCTTGTATAACTTTTTGTTGCTTGTAATATATTTTGCAAACTTTCTGGAGAATGTGCATAATCTATCATAATTGTTAGTTCTTTTTTATTATCAACTAACTCTGATCTACCTGGTACTCTTACTTCTAATAAAGCCTCTTTTATTATTTCTGGAGAAACTCCAAATTTTTGTGCAACACAGATAGCTGCTAATGAATTATATACACTAAATCTTCCTGGTATTCCAGTTTTTATTCTTTCATTTCTATCTGTTATTCTTACTTTAAAATCAACATATGAATTTGTTATTGTTATATCTTTTGCAAGTACATTTGCAAAATTATCAATACCATATGTTACTATATTACTTTCAGGGAATAATCCTGGTATTTTAGCTCCATGCAAATCATCAACATTAACAATTCCATTTTTACACATTTTAAATAATTTTAATTTTGAATTAAAATAATCTTGCATATCTGGATGTTCTTTTTCGCTGATATGATCCTCTGAAAAATTTGTGAATAATACTAAGTCAAAATCACAAGCATCTACTCTATGTAATTTCAAACTTTGTGAAGAAACCTCCATTACAACAGCCTCAACACCTTCATCAAGCATCATTTTAAAAATTTGTTGTAACTCTAAACTCTCTGGAGTAGTTCTATCACTATCTTTTATCTTTTTATCATTAATATATGTTGCAATAGTTCCTATCAAACCAACTTTTTTACCAGATCTTTGTAAAATCTCTTTAATCATAAAAGTAGTTGTAGTCTTACCCTTTGTTCCAGTAACACCAATCAACTTCATTTTTCTTGATGGATTACCATAAAAATTAGCAGAACAAATAGCCAAAGCCTCTCTTGTATCTTTAACCATAAGAACAGTTACATCATCTGGTATCTTAAGAGCTTTCAAATCGCACCCCTCTTCCAGCATAACTGCAACAGCACCATTTTCAATAGCACTCTCAACAAACTGATGTCCATCAACAGAAAAACCTTTGATAGCAATAAACATATACCCTTTCTTAACTTCTTTAGAATTTTTTTCAATTCCTACAATATCTAAGTCTAGATTACCTCTAGCCTTAATCCCTTCAATTCCTAATAAAACTTTCTTTAATTCCATTTAGAATCATCCTTTCAAACTAATACGTCTTATAGCCAAAATCTTGCCCATAATTTTCCTACATTATATAACTAAATCACACATTTGTATAGACTTTTTAAACAAATTTTAATACAAAATTACTTCAAAATTGTTAAATTATAATTTGTAGAGAAGTCCTGAAGAGAAATACTTTATTTATATTGAAGTGATCCGTGGGCGACCGTTTTAGAAAATGTTCGAACGCCAGTGAGTTACATTTTCTTAAATGGGGCAACGAAAATATAAATAAAGTATTTCTCTTCAGGACGGTTTACCAAAAAAACTCCCCTTAACTCATTTCGCAAAAACCTTGCTCCCCTTCTTCACCACAATCCCCGCACTAGGAACCTGTTCCTTAACCAAAGCCTCAGTATCTTCTACCTCACTCTCCAAAACCAACTCCAATCCATTCTCCTTAAGCAATTTTTCAGCCTCAGCAACACTTTTTCCAACAACATCAGGAGTTACTACTTGCTCTATCTGTTCAATCTCATCAGCATTACCTTGATTAATTTCCATATAAGGCAAAATCTCTCTAAAAATTTGCCCAGCAAGAGGTGCTGCAACACCACCTCCTTGGTGTCCACCTTCTCCTGTTGGATTATATAAAGTTATAAGCATTACCAACTGAGGATTATCAATTGGAGCAACACCAATAAAAGATGTAACATATTTACCTGTATTAACCCCATCTTCTGAAGTTCCAGTTTTTCCACCTATTCTATAACCAGCAACTTTAGCATTTTTTCCAGTTCCTTCAGCAACTACTGATTCCATCATACTTAATACCTTTTCTGAAGTTTCCTTTGATATTGCATTGCCTTTTTTCTTTACTTCAACATCTCTTTTTTCACCAGTTTTACTATCTACAATTTGCTTAACAACTCTTGGCTGTACTAAATCTCCACCATTTGCAATTGCAGATACTGCTGTTACTAATTGTAATGGTGTTATTTCAAATCTTTGACCAAAACTTATTGTCGCTAATTCTACTGGACCAGCTTTATTTTCCGCCAAAAATATACTTCCTGCTTCTCCTGGCAAGTCTACACCTGTTGTGGTTAATAATCCAAATCTTCTTAGATAACTATAATATTTTGTAACTCCCATTTTTTGTCCCAATCCTATAAATACTGGGTTACATGAATTCATTAATGCCTGTCTTAAGCTCTCAGCTCCATGCGGTCTATAATATCTCCAACATTTTATTCTAACTCCTGCTACCTCAATTCCACCAGTACAAGCAAATTGACCACTTTTATCTATATCCGTTACCAAGCCCTCTTCAATTGCTGCAGAAGATGTTATAGTTTTAAAAGTAGAACCTGGCTCATATGTATCTGTAATTGCTCTGTTTCTCCAAACCGCTTGTAAACTTTTTGTTTTATCTTCTTGACTCATAGTATCCCAAGCAGATTTTAATTCATCTGTATATGCTTCATATGGTTCATTTAAATTGTAATTTGGATATGTCGCCATTGCTAATATATCTCCATTTTGTGGGTTCATTATTACAATATTCCCACCATCTGTGCATTTGTTGTCTATACATGCTTCCTTCAAATATTTTTCTACTATTGATTGAATATTTATATCTATAGTCAAAACTAAATCATTTCCATTTATTGCAGAAATATAACTCTCGCCTTCTTCTCCTATCTCTCCACCTTTTGCATCTGTATGTCTTTTTATCGCTCCTTTTGTTCCAGATAATTCTTTATCATATTTTGCTTCTATTCCATCTAACCCTTGATTATCAGAACCACAAAATCCTATTATTTGAGAAGCAAAATTATTATATGGGTAATATCTTTTTGTATCTTCATCTATATTAATTCCAACAGTTATCTTATTTTCTTCCATCCATTCTCTTAATTGATCAGTTTTTTCTTTATTTACTCTTTTTGCGATTGTTTCTATAGAACTTCTTTTTGAAACCTTTTTCAATACCTTTTCATAATCCAATTCAAAAATCTCTGCCAGTTTTTTTGCTACTTTTTCCTTATTTTCTGCTGATATATTTCCAGGATTTACTGTTACTGTTTCAACCGTGCTACTTTGGGCCAAAACTGTACCAGTAGCATCATATATTGTACCTCTTTTAGGATTGATTGCTCTATCTAAAGTTTGTTGTTCATATGCTAGTTCTGATAATTCTTTTCCTTGTATAAGTTGAATATATCCTAATCTTCCAATTAATATAACAATTATTAAAAACACAATAAATAACATATTTCTCATTTTTTTCTTATTTGTTAAACTAGTCTGAACCATAAAAAACACCTCTAATAAATATTATTAGAGGCTATTAAAAATATACTATTATTTTTTTAAGAATTTATTAAATAATTTTTCTAACCAATTCATTTCTTTTTCAATAACAACTTTTTCTGTAGGTGCTTCTACATAATCTTTTTTAGGTAATGAAACATATACTGTTTGTTTATTAGTTAATTTTTCCATTCCTAATTCTTCTTTTGCTAATTTCTCAATATTACTTAAATTAATACTGTTTTGAATATTAACTTTTAACTGCTCATTTTCTTTTTGAATTGCTGCTAATTGTTTCTTTTGATTTTGAATTTGATTAAATTGTTTATCAATTTGTGAGTTTCTACAACTTATGGTTAAAAGCAACAAAAATAACCCAATAACAGTAACTGTCATTTGAAATTGTTTCTTTTTTTGTTGTTTTGATACTTTTATTTGTTGTCTTGGTAAATCTTCAACTATTTTTATTTTTTCATTTTTCTTAGTTTTTTTACCTTTTCTTTCATAATCTGGATCTATTTTTTTTGGGCTTGTACCATATTGGTATCTAGCTTGTGCCATAAGTTTTTCTCACCTCTTTTCTCTTCTTTTCGTATTTTTTTCTAGTATACTCTTTCAAAAATTCTTAGTTTTGCACTTTTGCTTCTTGAATTTTGTTCTAATTCTTCTTCTGTTGCTACTATTGGTTTTCTTGTTATTATTTTTCCTAATGATTTTGCACCACATACACAATATGGTAAATCACTTGGACATGTACATTTTCCTTTTGCATCATTCATTGCATTTTTTACTGCCCTATCTTCTAAAGAATGGAAAGTAATAACACATAATCTACCATTATCATTTAAACACTCTATACAATTTTTTATTGTATTATATAATGGTTTTATTTCATCATTTACTTCTATTCTTATTGCTTGAAATGTTCTTTTTGCTGGATGACCATCATTTTGTTTTGACCTTGGTATTGATTTTTCTATAATTTCTACTAATTGTTTAGTAGTTACTATCTCTTTTTGTTTTCTTTCTTCGCAAATATTTTTTGCAATTTGTCTTGAAAATCTTTCTTCCCCATACTCATAAATAATATTTGCAAGTTTTTCTTCTGAATAAGTATTTACAACCTTTTGTGCTGTTAGTTCTTGTGTCTTGTCCATTCTCATGTCTAGTTCATTTTCACCTAAATAACTAAAGCCTCTATTTCTTTCATCTAATTGATAAGAAGAAACACCTAAATCTAGTAAGATTCCATCCACTTTTTCAATTTCTAAATCTTCTAGTATTTGTTTTATATTATCATGATTGTCTTTTACAAATTTTACATTTTGGAATTCTTTTAAGTTTTCTTTTGCTGCTTTTAATGCATCATCATCTCTATCTATTCCAATAAGTAATCCATCTTTTGATAGTCTTTTTGCTATTTCTTTACTATGTCCAGCTCCACCTAAAGTACCATCAACATATATTCCATCTGGTTTTATATTTAGACCTTTGATACATTCACTAAGCATTACTGGTTTATGTTTAAATTCCAATTTTCCACCTCTTAAAATTACAAATTAATCAAATACAGCTGGCATTTTGTACCAGCTGTTTTAGTTTTATGTATTTATCTTTTGGTATTTTATAATCCTTTTGTAAAATCTTCTTTTGTAATTTTATCTTTTGTTAGTCTTCTTTTGTATTTTTTATTTTTAACTTTTGTACAATTTTCTTTTGTTATATTATCTTTAGTTTAGTTATCTTTTGTAAAATTTTCTTTAGTAACTTTATCTTTTGTGAATTATATTTTTATCTTCAGTAATAATCTTTTGTATTTTTATCTTTTGCGATTTATATAAACTTTTGCAAGTTATATACCAAGCATTGTCATATTTTCAGCGATTTCATCAACTGAAATATTTTCATCGCATTTTTCCCAGTTTTGTTTATTCCAAATTTCTAGTCTAGTTCCAACTCCGATTATTACTGCTTCTTTTTCTAATTGTGCTGCTACTCTTAGATTATTAGGAATTAAAAATCTTCCTTGTTTATCTATTTCACATTCTGTTGCTCCTGATAGGAAAAATCTTACGAAATTTCTTGCATTTCTGTCAGATAGTGGAAGTGATTTTAGTTTTGTTTCAAAGTTTAACCATTCTTCTTGTGAAAAAGCAAATAAACATCCGTCTAAACCTTTTGTTATGACGAACTTGTCTCCGATGTCTTGTCTTAATTTGGCTGGCATTATTAATCTACCTTTAGCATCTAGAGAATGCTCATATTCACCCATTAGCAATGGTCTTCACCTCTTTTCACTTTTCTACCACTTTGTACCACTTTTCTCCACTTCAACTAAATTGTAATATAACTTTTTTAATTTTGCAATAGTTTTTCTAAAATTTTTTCACATTTTTCTAAAAATTTTTTATTTTCAATTGACTCTTTGAGTTTTATTTATGGCACTATGTAATACTATCAGTTTTACTTTTTGAATTTTGTCGCACTAATAATTCATTCTTTTTTTAATTGTTCATTGCTATACTTTCCTTAGAAAATAAAAGTATTGGAGGTCTATATGAACGATAATGAAAAAAGATTAAGAAAAAGTATTGGTAAGAAAATTAAATTAGCTAGGTCTAAAACAAATTATACTCAAGAAACTCTTGCAGAAAAATTGTCACTTTCTCCTAGATATATTAGTCAATTAGAACGTGGTATAGCCTTTGGAAGTGCAAATACAATCGTTAGTCTTTGTAAAGCTTTAAATATTTCAACTGATTTTTTGTTTAGTGATTTTATTGATTCTGATTCTTGCGAATATATGGATTTGATTGATAGCAAGTTTTTGGAAAATTATTCTCAATTAAATGATTATAATAGAAAGGTCATTAATCGTTTAACTAATGATTTGATAAAGTTACAGTTAGAGGAGAATTTTAAGAAACAAGCTAAATTAAAATAATTACTAAAAAATGTGAAACAAAATAAACCCAAAATACTTATTTTGTTTCACATTTTTTATACTTTTTCCAATAGTATAAACTAAAAATTAGTAATTCATAATTTTGTAACACAAATGTAATCTTTTTTCTATTGTTAATAAATTTCTCATATGTTATTATAATATAGATTAAAAAGTAAATAATAAATATAATAAGGAGGTTAATTATGAAATTTAAACAATGGGAAAAATTTGAAAGTGGAGATTGGCAACACGAAATCAATGTAAGAGACTTCATTCAAAGAAACTACACACCATATGAAGGAAATTCAGACTTTTTAAAACCTGCAACAGAAAAAACAAAAAAACTATGGGATGAAGTTTTAGAATTATACAAAAAAGAACACGAAGCAAAAGGTGGCGTTTTAGATATAGATACTAAAACTGTTTCTACTGTATCAGCACATGAAGCTGGTTATATTGATAAAGATTTAGAAGAAATTGTAGGTCTTCAAACAGATGCACCTTTAAAAAGAGCAATTATGCCTTTTGGTGGAATACGTATAGTAGAAAAATCTTGTGAAGCTTACGATAGAGAAGTTGACCCTGAAGTAGATAAAATATTCCATACAATTAGAAAAACACATAATGATGGAGTATTTAGTGTTTATACTCCAGATATAAGATCTGCTAGAAGTAGCCATTTAATAACTGGTTTACCTGATGGATATGGTCGTGGAAGAATTATAGGAGATTACAGAAGAGTAGCTTTATACGGTGTTGATGTTTTAATTGGAGAAAAGAAAGAAGAACTAGAAATATTAGACACTGATGAATTTACACAAGAAATAATCCGTGAAAGAGAAGAAATAAAAGAACAAATTGATGCTTTAGAACAATTAAAAGTAATGGCTCAAAAATATGGTTTTGATATCTCTAATCCTGCTTCAAATGCTAAAGAAGCTGTTCAATGGTTATACTTTGGCTATTTAGGAGCTATAAAAGACCAAAATGGTGCTGCAATGAGTTTAGGTAGAACTTCTACTTTCTTAGATATTTATATAGAAAAAGATTTAGAAGATGGAACATTAACTGAAGAAGAAGCTCAAGAAATAATGGACCACTTTATTATGAAATTAAGATTAGTTAGATTTTTAAGAACTCCTGAATATAATGAACTATTTAGTGGTGACCCAGTTTGGGTAACTGAAAGTATCGGTGGAATGGGAATTGATGGTAGAACTTTAGTAACTAAGAACTCATTTAGACTTCTACATTCTTTAGAAAACTTAGGTCCTGCACCAGAACCAAACTTAACAGTTTTATGGTCAAATAATTTACCAGAAGGATTTAAAAGATATACAACAGATTTATCTATCAAAACATCTTCTATTCAATATGAAAATGATGATTTAATGAGAATAACATTAGGAGATGATTACGGTATTGCTTGTTGTGTTTCTCCAATGAAAATAGGAAAACAAATGCAATTCTTTGGTGCTAGAGCAAATTTAGCTAAAACTTTATTATATGCAATAAATGGTGGTAGAGATGAAATTTCTGGTAAACAAATTACACCAAAGTATGCTCCAATAACTTCTGAATACTTAGACTTTGATGAAGTTATTGAAAAATTTGACCAAATGATGGATTATGTTGCAAAAATATATATAAAAGCATTAAATGCAATTCATTATATGCATGATAAATATTCATATGAAGCTATTGAAATGGCTTTACATGATAGAGAAATTTTAAGAACAATGGCTTGCGGAATTGCTGGTCTATCTGTTGTTGCAGATTCTTTATCAGCAATAAAATATGCTAAAGTAAAAGTTATTAGAGATAAAACTGGTTTAGCTGTTGATTATGAAATAGAAGGTGACTTCCCTAAATTTGGTAATGATGATGATAGAGTAGATGAAATTGCTGTATGCGTTGTTAAAAGATTTTTAACAAAATTACAAAAACATCAAACTTATAGAAATTCAAAACAAACATTATCAATATTAACAATAACCTCTAATGTTGTTTATGGTAAAAACACAGGTAATACACCAGATGGAAGAAGAGCAGGTGCACCATTTGGACCTGGAGCTAACCCATTACATGGTAGAGATACAAATGGAGCTTTAGCAGTAATGAATTCTATTGCAAAACTTCCATTTGAACAAGCAGAAGATGGAATATCTTACACATTCTCAATAACACCTGGAACTCTTGGTAAAACAGAAGATGAAAGAGTTACAAATATGGTAAATATGTTAGATGGTTACTTTAAACAAACAGGACATCACATCAATGTAAATGTTTTTGATAGAAGTTTATTATTAGACGCAATGGATCATCCTGAAAAATACCCACAACTTACAATTCGTGTTTCTGGTTATGCTGTAAACTTTACAAAATTAACTAGAGAACAACAATTAGATGTTATAAACAGAACAATTCACGAAAAAATCTAAGGAGTAAGTTATGGAAAAATTAGATTTAAGATATTATGCTAAAGTTCATTCAATAGAATCATTTGGTACAGTTGATGGCCCTGGAATAAGATTTGTTATCTTTCTCCAGGGGTGTCACCTAAAATGTAAATATTGCCACAACCGAGATACTTGGGACATAAATTGTGGAAATTATGAATCTTTAGATGATATTTTTAATAAAATATTACGCTATAAAAATTACATCTACCCTAATGGCGGTGTTACAGTGACTGGTGGAGAACCTCTACTACAAGTTAAATTTTTAATAGAATTATTTAAGAAATTAAAAGCAGAAAATATTCATACTTGTATTGATACATCTGGTATGGTTGCAATTACTGAAGATATAAAGACTTTATTATCATTAACAGATTTGGTACTTTTGGATATTAAACATATTGATCCGATTAAATCTAAAAATTTAGTAGGATTTTCTAATGAAAAAGAATTAGCTTTTGCTAAATATTTAAGTGATAATGGAATTCATATGTGGATTAGACAAGTGCTTATTCCTGGTTATACTGATGATGAAAGTGATTTATTAAAATTGAAAGATTTTATCTCTGGTTTAGAAAATGTTGATAAAATAGAAATCCTACCATATCATGATATGGGTAAATACAAGTGGAAAGAGCTTGGACTTAAATATGAATTAGATAATGTAAGAGTCGCAAATGATGATGATGTAAAAAGAGCAAAAAAAATTCTAGGAATTTCCTAGAATTTTTTTATTACATATTAACCAATTAATTTTAATTCAACATTTTCCATTTTATATTTTCCATCAACTAATTTGAATTCAACTAAAGTATTAGATAATGTTTGTTCATTTTGTCTTAAATCTGTTGTAAATAACATTTTAATTTGTGGAATTTCTACTTTATTTGTTATTATTTCTTTAAAACATTCTGCCATATGTTTTTCATCTTCACATACAAATATTAATTGTGGAATTCCAGCAAATCCTGAATCTCCTGGTACAAAGTTTTCATAGAAATCTTTGTATAAATTCATTTTTTCAACTAATTTTTTTTGCCAATCGTTTTCTCTTCTAAATACTTCAAATAAGAATTGTATTGATTTTCCATTTTTTGTTAATTTAACAGCTCCACCTGTTGCTTTAAATACTTTTCCAACTGTTTTTGCAGTTAAAGCTGGTTTTACTATATAACTATCAAATGCTTTTACTTTTCTCAAATATGCTAATAACACTTGGTTTCCAGCTAATCTCTTTTTAATCATTGGAACTGGTTTTGTATTATCTGATGGTTGCCATTTACAATCTATTTCTTTAGAAGTTAATAGATATTTACCCATTTTTTCTAAGCAATAAATTCTATATATTCCTTTTCCTTCATCAGATGTAAAGTAGTATCTAGTTAATATTTTTGATTTTACTAGAGCATCTAATTTATTATTTAATTTATCTTGTGACTTAGGATCTATTCCTTTTATTTGTAGCATTTGAAATAGTTGTCTTGATGTAATAAATTCAAATTCATTTACTAAATCTAAAATTTCAAAATGAATATCTGTAATATGTCCTATATTTATTTTGTGTACAATTTGATTCATTGATACATATCCATCTTTTCCATCAAATGTTTTTATTTCTCCCTCTCTTATTGCAAATGGTGACACTTGTGCTTTTATTTGATTATCTTCTACCATTTATTATTCCCCCTTAAATTTATAATAAGCTAATTTTACCTTTTTTTTATCATAATCAATTTTCTTTATCATAACATCTATATTTTGCCCATATTCTAAACCATCTTTATATTCTGCCATTCCAACTAAGTTTGGTAATAATTCAATAAATATGCCGTTTTTATTTTTTTCTGTTTCTCTTACAATTCCATTAACATGCATACCTTTTTTAAATTTATCTGCATTTTCTTCCCAGGTTCCTAGTGTATCTTTATATGATAAATTGATTTTTCCGCTTTGTTTATCTATATCTTTTACCTTTGTATTTATCTCTTGTCCTATTTTTACTCTTTCATATGGTGTCTTTATCCTAGCAACAGATAAGTCTTCTATGTGTACTAATCCAACTACTCCATCACCAATATCAATAAAAGCTCCATATGGCTTTATATTTTTTACAATCCCTTTTACATTTGCTCCAACTTGTAAGTTTTCTATAAAATTTGATTGTTTCATTAGTATTTTGTTCTCCCTTTTTCTTTCGTTTTTATTATTATATCTGTTTTATAGGTATTTTTCAATAGTTTATATAAAATATTTTAAGTAAAAATATCATTTGTTGTATTTTACTTAAAAACTCTTTTAACAAATATAATTTCATCTACAACTATACTAAAAAAAATTATTCCAAATAGTTTTCATAAGTTGTATCTTCTGTACTTGACATTAATTTACATTTTTATAACAATGAAATAATTTTACTGCAAATTTATTTTAAAATTATTGAAATGAATACATCTATTTGATATAATTTTATATATAATATTTATTATCTTATACACAAGATAAAAGAAAGGAATAAAATGAAAAAATTTAATTTGAAATCAACAAAATTTATTAATTTTATTTTTTTACTAATATTAGTTTTACTTTTTATCTTTATTTATTATTTTTCACCAACCATTACTAATATTATTGAAAATTCAAAAAATAATAATGTGAAATCAGAAAACGAATCTAATTTATTATCATACAAAATATACGACAATACAAATAGTGATAATTTAAAGATCTTATTAAAAATAAATTCTAATAACGGAATAGAATATATAAAAGAAAAAGATGGTACTACAATATATGGAAATTCCAAAAATAAAATTGCTTTAGACTATACTTGCAGTATCAATAACGAAGAAACTATAGTAGTTAAAGAAATTGGAAATAAAGAAAAAACAGAAAAATTTACTATATCAGAAATTGGTTCAGCTGATTTTCCATTTATAATAAATACTGCCGATGAACTTATAAATATACAAAATACTGATTATAACTTATTAAATATTGATTCAAAAACTGTTTTTTACAGACTTGGCAAAGATATAGACTTATCAACTATAGAAAATTGGACTCCTATAGGAACAGAAAAAAATCCTTTTGTTGGAACCTTAGATGGAGACGGACATACAATTAGTAATTTAAATTTCAACAATACTCCCGAATCTAATTTTGGATTATTTGGTTACTCTAGTGCAACATTAAAAAATATAAAATTAGAAAATTTTAATATAACTGGTAAAGATACAATTGGAGCTCTAGTTGGAAACTTAAAAGGAACCATCGACAATATTGAAGCTAATAACATTATTATAAATGGTGCTGAAAATAACATTGGTGGACTAGTTGGTACTTGTACTTCTTTATCTTCAATCTCTAATTGTACTGTTAACGCTACAGTACATGGAACAAACAATGTTGGCGGAATTTGTGGTTATGTTAATTACTATAATTGTTATACAGATTTACATATTTCAAACAATTACGCTAATGTTGAATTGTCTGGTACAACAAATGTTGGGGGTATATTAGGGTATCTATATGTATATGATAGTATTTACATCCGAGACGACTATATAGTACAAAATTTATATATAGAAAATAATTATACCACTGGAAATAGTATTTGCTCTGGAAATAACATTGGAGGAATTGTTGGAAAAATTGATGAATTTGGAATAGACCCAGCTTATTGTAACGCATATGGTTCTCATCATTATTTTTATATTCATATAAATAATTCTTATTCCGAAATAAAATTAACATCTCAAGGAAATAATATAGGTGGAATATTAGGCTATGGGTATGTATATGCAAATGGTAGAACAGATTATCAATATAAAAGATATGATCTTATAATTGAAAACTCCTTTACAACAAGTGATATAACAGGAAACGATTATGTTGGAACAATTGCCGGATATTTATATAAATACTCTAGAGAATCAGGTTCAGATACTTTTATTACTTTAAAAAATTTATATGGTACTGGAAAAATAACATCAACAGATACAAATATTGGACTTTTAGGAAAAGCAATACAAGATGGATATACCGCTATAACTATATCTGCAACAAATTGTTATTATGTACCTGAAACAACAGGATTATCTACTACAAGTACATATGGTACAGCTAAAAATTATCAAAACATGTTCACACAAAGTGAATTTTCATCTTGGGACTTTAACACTATATGGGTAATTGAAGAAGGCTCTACTATGCCATATTTAAGAAATATACCAAAACCTAACAAAATTAATAAAAGTCAATAAAGCACAAAAATAAGGAATTTCAATAATTGAATTTCCTTATTTTTTTAACTTTTCCACTTCTTTTTCACTTAAATATCTCCACGTTCCAAGTTGCAAATCTTTAACACCTATATCTCCTATCTTGCTTCTATGTAAAGCAACAACATTTCTCCCAACTGCTTCACACATTTTTCTAACTTGTCTATTTTTCCCTTCGTGTATAGTTATTTCAAGTCTTGAAATATTTTTTTCTTCATCTGTTTTTAATATTTTTACTCTTGCTGGTCTAGTTTTATAATCATCTATAACTACACCGTTTCTTAATTTTTCTACTTCTTCGTTATTCACTATTCCCCTAACAGTTACAGTATATGTCTTTGTTATTTCGTGTTTTGGATGTGTGACTTTATATACAAAATCACCATCATTTGTTAGTATCAAAGCACCTGAAGTATACATGTCCAATCTTCCTACGGGTACAACTCTTTCCCTAACTTTTACTAAATTTAAAACTGTATCTCTATTGAATTGGTCTTTTGCTGTTGTAACATAACCTATTGGCTTGTTTAGCAATATATACACCATTTTTTCTTTATTTTGTACTAGTTTTCCACAATATGTAACTTTATCCACATCTGGATTGATTTTTGTTCCAAGTTCTGTAACTACTGTTCTATTAACACTTACTTTTCCTTCTAGAATCAATTCTTCACATTTTCTTCTTGATGCAACTCCACTACTTGCTAAAAATTTTTGTAGTCTTATTTTATTATCTTCCATTACTGCTCCTTTTACAATCAAAAACTTCTTAACTAGGGAATTTTTTAATAGGGAAAAAAAGGGCGTCCCTATTTCCCTCTTTTTTCTAATTCTTTAATTATATTTTCAAAATATTCCGGCATTGGGGCTTCTATAAACATTTCTTTTCCTGTTATTGGATGTTTAAATTTCAATGATTTAGCATGTAAACATTGTCCTTCTATTCCCCATTCATTCTTTCCATTTGAATATACTGCATCACCAACTATTGGGTAACCTATTTGTGATAAATGTACTCTTATTTGATGTGTTCTTCCAGTTTCTATCTTTACTTCTAGAAGTGTATAATTTACAAATCTTTCAATTACTTTAAAATGTGTGACTGCATTTTTGCCATTCTTACTTACTGCCATTTTCTTTCTGTCTTTAGTGCTTCTTCCTATTGGCATATTTATTGTTGCCTCATTTTCTTTTACAAAGCCTTTAACTAATGCTATATATGTCTTTTCTACTTCATGATTTTTTATTTGTTCACTCATGTTTATATGTGCTTTGTCATTTTTAGCAACTATTATTGCTCCTGATGTGTCTTTATCAAGTCTATGCACTATTCCTGGTCTTATTTCACCGCCAATTCCAGATAATGAATCTTTACAAATTGCCATTACCGCATTTACTAAAGTTCCATCTGGATTTCCATTTGCAGGATGAACTACCATTCCTTTAGGTTTGTTTACTACAATTATATCATTATCTTCATACAAAATTTCTAATGGTATTTCTTGTGCTTTTAATTCTATTTCTTGTGGCTCTTCTTTTTCAATTTCAATTATATCTCCATTTTGAACTTTATAAGATGCTTTTGTTTTTTTACCATTTACTAAAATTCTTTCTTCATCAATTAATCTTTGAACTGTAACTCTTGAAGCATCTATTTTTGATGTTAAAAATGCATCAATTCTTTTTCCTGTTTCTTCTACTTTTATTTTTTGCAAATTATTCATTCCTTTTTATTTTTATTTTGTTTTTCAATTTTTCTTTCTTTTATTTCATTAGTTGTAAATACTGCAAATATTCCTGCCATTGACACCCAACCTATTAATATAAAAATATCTGCTAAATTGAATACTGGTAATTTACCAATTTTTATAAATTCTACTACAAATCCTCTAAAAATTCTATCTATTGTATTACTTACACCACCAGATATTATAAGTATTAAAAAAACTTTTATTTTCTTATCAACAAATTGATTTTGGCTTGTTGCAAATTTGAAAGCAATTAATACAACTATTAAATTAGTAACTATATATGTAAATGTTGAATTAGAATCAACACCATATGTACCACTAGTATTTTGATAAATTGGATTACCAACTTTTAAAATAACAAATTTTAAAAGTTGGTCTATTAAAACTAATATTATGATTGGAATAATTAGCTTATATTCTTTTTTTATTTTATTCATTTACGTTTAACCTTTCGTATATTACAAAGTGATCATCTGAATATAATTCTTTATATCTTGTATCATTTGTTTTGGTAATTATCATATTCATTTTTGAGCTCTTATTGCAAATTATATGTGTTATATCATATTTTTTAAAAGTATCTTCATAAAATACACCTATACTTGATGTATTTATAAAATCTGAAAAGATATCTTCATCTTTATTACCACTAAATTCTGGTGCATATAAGTCAGCTCTAGAGTCTATAAATACTGGTATTCCTCTAAATAACATATAACTTCCATAATTATATTCATTATAAAATCTTGCATTTTCTAAATCAATATTTTCTAATATATAATCACATGCTGCGACCGGATATGAACTAGAATCAACATATTGGTCATCTAATTTTGGTTTTATATAATAATAACTCCATAAAAGCATTAATACAGTTAAACTTATTGCAACTCCTATATTCTTTACAACCGATTCTGCTTGCTTCATACCATCTTTTGTATATCTATTTATCATATCAACAATTAATCTAGTTAAAACAATAGATCCAATAAGCACAAACATTGAAAATTGTCTTCTAGTACTTAACATTAAATAACACAAACCACCAACCATAAATAAGTCTGATAATCTTATTTTAGCTTTTGTAAATATTAATATTGCTAACACTAATACTAAAGCACACATTGCATTTGTATTATTAATTAAAGTCATTGGCAAATGTTCACTTATATTTTGTGTAGTATTTCCTTGCATTGTTTTATATAGATATGTAAATGGTGTATCTTTTAAAGGTGTTATAAATCCCATTAATACACAAATAACCATAACTAGAATTAACCATTTAACATTTTCATTTCTTTTGATTTTAATTTTATATGGATTTTTATTATCTTCTTCTCTTTTTATTTTTATCTTAGAAATTTTACTTTCTAACTCTTGTAGTTTTTTATTTAATTCTTGTACTTTTTCTTCTTTACCATCTTTTTTAGATAATCTCTTTATTTTAAATTTTAAAGTTCTAACCTTTGATTTTTTATAAATAATTCTATCAGCTATAACAGCAATAAAATACTCTGCTATATATGGTAAGAATAAAACAAATATAAATGGCCACACAGCAACATGTAAATTTGCTATCAATAATGAAATTAACACTAATCCAATAGCATAACCAAACTTTTTATTCTCCAAAAATTTTTCTATAAAATATATTTCCCAAACAAACAATATAAATGTTACTAATTGGGCTCTTGCAGCAATATAACTTTGCATTGCATATAAAACCGCTACAGTCACAACAAAAGATATTGATTTATTTTTTGTTAATTTTGAATTTACCCAAAATAGAGAAACTCCTAAAATGACAGATAAAGCACAAGTCAACAAATATATTCCTTTAAAATTCATCACAGAATATACCAAATAAGTAATAAAATCATACAACCAATGAGGATATGTATAACTCAAATTCTCATGCCATGAAAAATGGTCCATCATATCAATACCAGAACTCTTAATAAGCTCCCCAATCTTTATAGTATAAAACGTATCATTTTGAAAAGTCACAGGTGTAATAGCAATACAAAAAATAGCAATCAAAACAACAGCCAACACTGTAAAATTAACATTAATATTAACCTCAATATCCTTAATTGACTTTTTACCCTTCTTACACTCTTCCTTCTTTTCCAATTTTTTAGTATCTTTCCTAAACTTTTTCTTTTTCTCCATAAATAGCCTCTTTCCTCTCTTAATACTCTACAAAATTATATCAAACTAACACAAAAAAAGCTACCCTAATTTTAAACTTTTTTGTTTTGAACTGTAATAAAATAAGATTATGTGGTAGAAGTGTAGTGATATATGTTAAAATAATTACTTTTGAGTGCGACTGAAATAATTCTAGAAAATCTTAATTAATTTTTAGGGGAATGTTCACGTCGAGCGATCAGCGAGGACTAAGTGAAAGGGTCCCAAAAAATTAATTTAGAATTTCTAAAATTATGTAAGAAGCCGAAAAAGTAATTATTTTAACATATATCACTACACTTCTACCACATAATCTTATCTTATTACAATCAAAAAAATGAAGCAACTGCACAAAGCTAATCACTCCATCTTTATTTATATATATCTATACAGCCTCTTGATTACTCTCAATCTTATTCTCTGTATCATCCTCATCAACAATCTCTAAACTACCAATTGAAACCTCATAAGCAACTCTATTTTCAACAGTACCATCTTCATGCTTTTTCTCATACATTCTAGATTGAACCCTACCAACTAATTTTACTTTAGTTCCAACTTCTAAGTTTTGGCAAAATCTTGCATTTCTTCCCCAAGCTATTGTAGGAATATAATCTGATTTATTGTAAGCTCTATTAACAGCTAATAAAACATCTGCAATTTCTCTACCAAATGGTGTTTGTCTATATATAGGTTTTTTACAAATATAACCTACTAAAACAACTTCATTTGTTACAGTATCTTTTTTGGTCATTTCATTTTCTTCTTCTTCATTATTTTCTTCTACTTCGACAACATCCTTAGCGAAAACAGTTAATATTAATCTATTTTTTTCATTATCATAACTATTGTATGATCTAAATTGACCTTTTACCAAAAGTTGTTTTCCTTGCATTAACATTTCATCTGTTATTATTCTTTCTGAAACTGTTATTGGTATAATGTCTGCATTTCCACTTAGTCTTGCTATTTCTAAGTTAAACACATAAAATTTTTCTCCATATATTTCATGACTGAATTTTTTTTCTCCTGTAACTTTTCCAACTAATGTTAAATAGTTGTTTTCTAAATAATTTGTATCCAAATTCTTTTCCTCCCTTATTTTTTATATACAAATTTAATTTGCTTTTTTCTTTTTGCATTTCACATTAACTACATTTTTAATTATACACCTTTTTTTTGGTTTTGTCTACATAAAAAGTTATTTTTTATTAAAAAATGTAGATCTTTCCAGTATTTCGTGCATTATTTTTATATAAATTATGTACTTTTTTCCAATTTCTATACTTTATTTTGAAATTTGTATTCCTGCAGAATTTATTTTATAATTGTCTTTATATATTAATTCACCAACCGGAACTATCTCATAACCCTCCTTTTTTATGTTTTTTATTAACATATCTAATGAGTCTGCTGTGTGTTTTGTTCCATTATGCATTAGAATTATATCTCCTGATTTTAATTTTCCATTTAATCTATTCCACATTTCATCTCCTGTTAATCCTTTATAGTCTAAAGTATCTAAACTCCATTGTATTGTAAAATAACCTTTATCTTGTGCTGATTGAATAACTGTATTATTATATTCTCCATATGGTGCTCTATATAAATTTGTTCTTTTTCCTATTATTTTTTCTAGTTTATCATTGCTAAGTTCTATTTCTTCTATATTTTTTTCATATGATAATTTATTAACGTGTGGATGTGTATTGCTATGACTTCCGTATTTCTTGCCCTGCTTCATTTATTTTTTTAACCGCTTCTGGGTATTTATCAATCCAATCTCCTACCATAAAAAATGTTATTTTAACATTGTTTTGATTTAAAATTTCTAATATTTTATCTACATCATCTGCATTCCAAGCACAATTCATTGTTAAACTAATTTTTTTATCTTGTGTTTGTACATTATAAATTGGTAATAATTTTTCATCATTTGATGAAGTTGCTATTGCATTAAAATTATCCGATTTCATTGTATTTGCCACAAAGAACAGTAAAAAAACTGTTAATATTGATACAATATATGTACAAATTTTTTCTTTACTGAAAACTAAAAACATAAAACCACCTAATTTTTAAAATATTCTATTATTCCATTATAGATTCCCCAAGCTAATTTATCTTGGTATTCATCATCTAACAATTGTTGCTCTTCTTCAGGATTAGACAAGAAACCACATTCAACTATAGATATTGGTATTTCTACGTGTTTCATAATATAAACAGTATCTAGTTTCATTGCTACTCTTTTATTATCTTTTTGAATTGCATCATTTAAACTTGATTGCAATATTTTTGCAAGTTTCATACTTTCGTCGCTTTTACTACTATAAAAACATTGCCATCCCCAATATTGTTGTTGTGGTATTTTGTTTAAATGTATGCTTACAAACATATCTGCACTAGCACTATTTCCTATTTTCACTCTATTTCTTATATCTGATATTTTCTTTTCTTTTAATGTTGTTTTGTCTAAATCATATATTGCTTTTTCATCTGAACGTGTTAATATTACTGTGCAACCACTTTGTTCTAATAAATTTTGTACTTTTAATGCAATTTTTAGATTTGTTTCTGCTTCTGTTGTTCCTTTACTACTTTGTGCACCTTCATCTGGCGTACCATGCCCTGCATCCAAAACAACTACTTTACCAGAAACTGGTGTAGCTGTTGCTTCCTCTATTGTTTCTTCTACTCTTTCTTGAGTCCCTGTTTTTATTCCTTGATACGAATATACAGATATTCCTATTAGAAAACAAATTAAAATCAAACTTATTCTTTTTCTACTAATTATAAACATTCTTTTATCTCCCAAAATTAAAAACTCTTAATATAAAAATATTAAGAGTTTTTAATTTTATTCTTATTATAATTATTTTTTTATTTTTTTCTTCTATCAATAAAATAACTACTTCCCATGACAGACTTAGCATTATGTTTAACTTGAGCTCCAACTTCTCCTATTTCTAGCATATTAGCAAATCTACCTACATCTGCTTCGACAACACCAATTGAAATAGATGTTAATGGAAATTGTTCTATAATTCCTTTTCTATTTGCAACTTCTATATAACCTTTTTCAACATCTTCTTCTGTGAAAAATTTTGTTACATGAGCATCAAAACTTGCTATTATATTCTTGCAAATTTCATCACAATTTAATATTGGAACAATTGCTATAAAATCATCTCCGCCTATATGTCCTACAAATGCTCCTTCATGTATACAATTATGAACACATCTTACTATTGTGTCTGCTGTATATTTTATAATTTCATCACCTTTTAAGAAACCATATACATCATTATATGCTTTGAAATTATCTAAATCCAAATATAATACAGAAAATTTTTCTCTGTTTGAAATTCTTTTCTTCAATTCTGCATGAATTTGTACATTTCCAGGAAGTCCTGTTAGTGGGCTAATTCTTCTGTTTATTGATAATAAACGTCCTAGATTTTTGATTGTATAATATAAGTATTGTGCATTTACTGGTTTTTTTATGTAATATTCTACTGATTCTTTTAGGATTTCTATTCTATGTTCTTTATCTGAATTAGATGATACTACTATTACTGGTGTTATGCTATTGTCATCATCATTTCTTATCTTTTTGCATAATTCAACAGTATCTACATCTATTGCATCTTCATTAATTATTATTATTGTTGGTATATTTTTTAGTGCAACGTCTATTTGTTCAGATTTTACACTAATAAATTTGTATTCTGTATCGTTTTTAAATAGTTCTCTAAAGACCAATACTGATGTTTCATCATCATCTATAATATAAATTTCTTGTATCATTTGTTCTCCTCTCTGTTATTTTTATCTTTTTTTATTATTTCTATTTTCTTGCTTAAAACTTCTCTTATTTCAGTTGTATCTATTGCTGGGAAAGCTTTTTTCATTCTATATACATGTCTGTATAAGTGTTTTAATATTCTGTTTTTCTTTTTACGTAATTCTTCTATTGCATTTTGACTTTCTTGAACTAAGTCTTTAGTTGATTTCTTTGGCTTGTATTTTTTTAGTTCTTCAAGTTTTTGTTTTATTTGATTATTTATTTCTTCTATTTTTTGTAGTCCATCTTTTATATTTTTTGTTTTTACAATACTTTCTATTGTATCAATTATAAAGATTATACTAATTACACCAATTACAATTTTTAATATTGTTGGATTTACAAATTGTAATTCCTTTTCTACAAATGGATGTATATATTTTACAAATAAAACTCCTAATATTCCCCAACATATTGAGTTACTTAAACATACTCTTCCTTTTATATTTATTTTGTGGTCTGAATAATCCCAATATTTGGTTTTAAATATTTTTTCTAATAAATAACCTACTAAATATTCCCATAGGGACATGCCTATTAATGATACTGTAAATAATATTATAATGTTGTTACTAAATTGTCTTAAAAATAAAAACATTATAATAGCACCAATCCCATAAATAGGACATAAGGGTCCATTTAAGAACCCTGTATTTATTATCTTTTTTTCTCTATAACTTCTATATACGCTTTCTAAAATCCATCCAGCAATTGAATATATTATAAAATATGTCCATAAATTAAATATATTATTTTCCAATTTTTTCCCCTTTAGCTTATTTTGTAACTTTTGCTGCTCTATATTCAGTTATTCCATCTGTATTATAAACCGTTACTTCTATTATATTATCACCTGTTTGTAATTCCATTGGTAATGTGCAATCAAATTCTGTTTTATTATCTATATTAATTACAAATTTTTGACTATCATCTTGATTTAATCTTATTTCTATTTTTGTAAGACCTACTTCATCTGACGCTGATAATGTATAATGTTCTTTTGCATCATCTGTATCTATTACTACTTTTGGTTTTGATACACCTTTTATTGTTTGCTCTTTTGTATCTGTTTTGTTATCAATATCTACAACTACAACTTTTAATGTATGTGTTCCTTTTTTAGCATCAATCTCTTGTTCTATTTTTGTATCATTAATTTGTATTGTTGTTTCATCATCGTCATCCCATCTGTAAGTCATATAAGATATTGTTTGGTTGCTTTCACAAGTTATTTTTATTTTATTTCCAGCTACTTCAAAGTTTATATTACTTTGTGTTTCATAATCTTTTTTGTATGTTACTTCTTCACCATCTTCATCTGTAACTATTATATTTAATGTATTTTTTCCTGATGGAATATTGATTTCTTTTTCTATATATTTTCCATTATTTCCTTGTATTGTTTGTTTTGCTTCATCATTCCATCCATATTCTACTTTTTGTATATTTTTTTGTTGTCCTAGTACTTTTAATAATAGTATTGTATCTGTCTTGTTTTCTAATGATATTGTTGGTTTTGCAGTTTCTTTTACTTCTCCTGATTGGTTTGTATAAATTACATAAGCTCCTGTTCCTATAATAAATACTCCAAATATTATTAAAAATATAGCAAATATTTTTAATATTTTGCTTGTTTCTACTGGCTTTTTATTTTTTGTTTTTTTATAATTTCTACCATTGTCATTTGGCATATTTGTAGAAAGTATTTGATTCATATTTTTCACCTCTATATTTCACTCAAAAAAATTATAACACACCTAATTTTAATTGTAAACGGTTTGAACCAAAAAAAATAAGATAGGTCAATCCCTATCTTATTTTATATTTTATAATACAAATTTCTTTATTAGAATTATTCCACCAGCTATTGTGATTAATACTGCAAATCCTAAAGCATAGTATATTTTTGCTTCACCTGTTGAGATTGATATTAATACTGGTGCATCATCTTGGTCGTCTTCTCCTGGTACTTTATTGTCTGGAGTTGAGTCTATATCATGTGCTCCTTTATCATTGTAATCTTCAGATATTTCAGCAATATTTGTTTTTAATCCTAAATTGTCTTTTCCATTAATCCAAGTAAGTGTAACTTCTACATCAGCACTTTCTCCTGGTTGTAATAATTTGTTTTCTAATAATTTTGTTGATATTACATTATTTCCTTCATCTGTCCATCCTTTGTTGTCTTCTGCTACAAATTTTAATCCTTCTGGTACATAGTCTGTGATTTCTTTTGCATATCCTGCAATATCACCTTGGTTTGTTATTCTTATTGAATATTTAAATTTAACTGTTAATGAACTTAATTTCTTTCTATTTAATTCAACTTTAACAACTGGTTCTGGGTCTTGTTCTGGTGTATGTCCTGTTTGTGTAACAGTTTCTTTTCCATTTTCAACTACAATTGCTTGTGTAACCCATTTTCTTAATGCTAAGTCAAAATATGTTAATTTAATATATTCTTTATCTTGGTCATCTTCTCCATCATTCCATTTATCTGGAACTGAGTCGATATCATCTACTGGTTTTCCGTTTTTGTCTGTATCATCAGAGATTTGTGCAGAGTTTATTATTATTTTATCTGATGTATTTGGTTCTACAACCTTAAATGCTACTTGAACATCTGCATAATCTGGATTTGTTTCTGATATTTCTTTGCTACTATCAAAAGCTGTTAACAATGCTGGATTTTCTTTTATTTCTGTGTTTTCTTTCATTCTAGCTTCGCCTTGTTCTTTTGATAAGTAATCTGTTGTTATTTTTACTGCTTCTGAAACGTTTGTTGTTTCTTTTCCATCTTTGTCATACATAATCCATCTATATTCTTTGTTTAATTCATTTTCTGGTAAATATTCTAGTCCAGCTGGTAAATCATCAGAAATTTTAGATGCATAACCATCTACTTCACCTTCGTTATACACTCTTATTGTATATACTACAGTATCATTTGTTACAACTTCTACTGGTTCTTTTGTATGATTATATGTTATTTTATTATTTTCTTTGTCATAACTTACTTCTGGTATTCTATTTGTTACTTGTTTGTCATTTACTCCTGTAATGAATTTTCTTAATGCTAAGTCAAATGGTTTGATTATTACTTTTTCAAAGTCATCATCATCTTCTTGACCTGGTACATATGAACCTTTTTCATCATCTTTGTATTTTGGTAGTTCTTCATCACTTGGTAATTTTACATTATTTTCTGATGAATCTCTATCTGTTATTGAATTTTTGTTTTCGTCTTTGTATATTGTTATATCAGCAATATTTGTAATGTTTTCAGAAGTTTTTGCTGTGTCTTTTACTCTACACATAATTGGAACTTCTTTGTATGATAATACTATTGTTCCATCTTCTTTTGTTGTTGTTTTTCCAATCATATGACTATCCAAGTATTCTGTGGTTACTGTTCTTCCATCTTCTGAAACTTTCCATCCATATTGTTTGTTGAAATCACCTTCAACATATTCTAAGTATGATGGTAAATGGTCTTTTATTTGACTTGCATAACCATTTATATCTCCTTCATTGTATACTCTTAACATATATACTACAATGTCACCTTTATTTACTTCAACTGGTTCTTTTGTATGGTTATATGTTGCTGTTGTTATTAGTTTTCCATTTGCATCTGTTGTATTTAATTTTGATGTATCAACTATTGGTGCTCTTGTATATGTTCCATCTTGATTTTTTAAGTAATCTGAATCTTCTATTTTTGTATCACTACTTACAGCTATTATGAATTTTCTTAATGCTAAATCAAATGATTGTAATTTTACATTATCATAATCTTCATCATCTTCATATTTAACCCATTTATCTGTATCTGAGTCTCTATCTGTTACTTCATTTCCATCACTATCTGAATCTTTTGTAATTGCTGCTTCATTTCTTATTATTGTTCCTGTTGTATCATCTGATGTTACTTTTAAGTATACAGATACTTCTTTATAGTCTGGATTTTTATCATTAATTGTATTTGTATAATCTTTTGTTGCATCAAAGGCTTTTATTAAGTTAGCTCCTTCTGTTGCAACTTCTGCTCCTTTTCCTTTTGCTAAATAATCTGTTTTTATTGTTTCTACTTTATTTGTATCTTTATTTACTGTTCCAAAATCCCAAATTCCTTGGTTATATTCAATTGCTGTTTTTTCTGAATCTGTTAATGTTGTGTCAGCTTTTAATTCTTCATCTGTTTTTTCTGACCATATAAATTCTAGTCCATCTGGAATATCTTCTGTTATTTCTGAAGCATATCCATCTATATCTCCTTCGTTATATACTCTAAATGTATATTTTACAATATCTCCTTTTTTTACTGATACTGGTTCTTTGTTTAATTTATATGTTGCTGTTGTTGCTGTTTTATTTGCTAAGTTTGTTATATCAACACTTTCAATTCTTTCTGGTACTTTTGTTCCATTTACTTCAACAATTCTCTTTATTAATTTTAAATCGAATGCTGCTGGGTTTAATACTAATTTTTCAAAGTCATCATCATCTTGTTGTCCTTTATAATAATATGTAGAATCTGTTAAATCTTCTTTATTATTATTTCCTGTATAATTTGACATATTGTCTTTGTTTACACTTGGTGCTGTTGATGGTTCAGAATCTAAGTCTTTACCTTTTTGATTTGTTATTGTTACATTATCTACTGCATCAAATTCTTCTGCAATCCAAGCAACATTTGTTAATATTTTTTTGTTGCTAGAATCTGGTTTTGCTGTTACTTCACATTCTATTTCTATTGTTTCTGATTTTAGATTTCCTTCTGTATATGCTTCTAAATTTGTTGTGTTATTAGCATTTCTTGTAATTGTTACTTGATTTGATGTTTCGTTATAACTTGCTGTAAATCCTTCTGTATTTATTTTGCTATATTTTAAACCTGTTGGTAATTGGTCTATAATTTTTGTAGCTCTACCAGATTTTTCTCCTTCATTATAAACTGTTAACTTATATGTTACTATACTTCCTGTTTTTACTGTTACAGGATCTTTTTTGTGTTTATATGTTGCTGTGTTTGTTGTTTCTATTGTACTTTCATCTATGTTTGGAACTCTTGAATTATTTCCTGTAAGTTCTACACCATCTACTTTTGTTATATATTTTCTTAATGCTAAGTCAAAATCTTTTGTTTCTGGTATTTTTTCTAATGATATAATTGGTTGTGTATTTTCTTGTTTGTTTGGATCTGCATTAGCATATAATGTTACTTTTGTTTTAGGTGTTGCTGTATTATTTGCATATGCTGTTGCATTTGTATTTGATGTTGTTATTAAGTAATTATATAATTTCACTGCTTGTTCTTGTCTTTGTAAACCTTCTCCAATTTGCTCACCCTGTTCACTAAATGTTAAATTATAATCACTTAAACTTGTATATTGTTTATTATTTTGAGACATTTCTAATGTTCTATAAAATAACCAAGATGTTTTGCTTTCTCCATAATTATCATATACTCTTTCAAAAGTTGCATCATCATGGTTTGTATAATACCATATTGCAGCTTGTTGCACAGCTTCTATATCATCTTCTGTTAGTGCTACCGTGTAATCCTCTGCATCAATTCCAGCTTGTGTTAATAACGCTGATTTTTCTTCTGCAGTTGAAACACCTTTTAAATATATAATATCAGTTAATGCTAATAAATTATTATAATATCCATTATTTGCTATGCTTTGTAATACTGTATTTCCTGAAGAAGCTAATGCTGCTTGTTCAGTTTTTAAATCATATGTAATATTATATGTAGCTATTTCAGCAGTATTTTGAAACCCTATTCCTGCTCTTACACAATAAAAATTTCCATCAATACCGTTCTCATCTACTACATTACTTGAATATTTCTTTATATTCCAAATTTTAGCTCCAACAATTGATTCTGTTGTTGAACCATTTCCTAATGGATTATTGATTGCATACCCCATATTTTCTGGAGTTGTTCCTGTTCTAAATTCTTCTACACCAAAATACACTGGTGTTGCTAATGGTGTTACTGCTTTGCTTTTAGTTGCAAATGTAGCTACCATCATCATTGAAATTAAGCTTATTAATAGCACTCTGATTTTTTTACTTTTCATTAAAAATCTTCTCCTTTTATAAAATTATTTTTATAACATAAATATATTTTATTGCATGCAACTGCCTAAGTCAATAGCTTTCTTTTCCTTATTTATTATATATTTTTATGTACCTTCTAATTAGCTACGGAAGCTCATTTCTTCAAAGAGCTTGCTTTTTTTACAGTTACATTATAATTATATTACATTTTTATTTCAAAATCAATATTTTATGTAAATAATTTAAAGTTTTTATTGATTTCCGTAAGCTTTTATGTCTTTTTAATAATAACCACTCATATTTTTTTGTTTTTTCTATATTATTAAAATAAGAGGTGCATTATGAAGAGAATTATTCCTATTTTTATGTTTTTTATTTTTATTAGCATGTTTGTTTATGTTTCATTTGCTGATGATATAGATAATGAAACTATAGATGTTAGTACTGAACTCAATTCATTTACTGATACATCTACAGAAACCATAAAAGAACCAGATGTTAATTCACGTGCTTGTGTAGTTATTGATAGAAAAACTAACAGTGTCTTATTTGGAAAAAATGAAAATACTAAAAAGAAAATGGCTTCAACTACTAAAATCATGACTGCAACAATTATTATAGAAAAATGTAATCTAAGTGATACTATAGAAATTTCTAAAAAAGCTGCTGGAACTGGTGGTTCTAGATTAGGATTAAAAACAGGTGATAAAATAACAGTTCTTGATTTATTGTACGGATTAATGCTACGTTCCGGAAACGATGCTGCTGTTGCACTTGCTGAATATGCAGGAGGAGATATTAATGGTTTTGCGGAATTAATGAATGCCAAAGCTTTAGAATTAGGACTTACTAATACTCATTTTGAAACACCTCATGGCTTAGATTCAAATGAGCATTACACTACTGCATATGAACTAGCAATACTTTCTAATTATGCTTTAAATAATCCTACATTTGCTAAGATTGTAGGAACTAAAAACTATACAATAACAATAAACGGTTCTCCCAAAGCTTTATCTAACACAAATGAACTTCTTGGAAATATGGAAGGAGTTTATGGTATAAAAACAGGTTTTACAAATGGTGCTAATCGTTGTCTAGTAACTGCCTGTAAGAGAAATAATATAGATATAATCTGTGTAGTTTTAGGTGCTGATACAAAAAAATTTAGAACAATTGATAGTATTAAATTAATAAACTACGTTTTTAATAATTTTGTTGTTTATGATTTAGAAAGTTTTGTTAATAAAAATTTTGAAGACTGGAAAAAAGATAATTTAAATACATTTATAATTAATAAAGGTCTTTCTCAAGATGTATTACTTAATATAGAGAATTTGTATATTTCAAAAGTTCCTATTCGAAAAGATTTAATTAATTCTTTTGAAATGAAAGTTGAATGTCAAAAATATTTTAAAGCTCCTGTTAAAGGTAATTCTTCTATAGGAAATATTGTGATAAGTAATTCTGGTAAAGAAATTGCTAAATGTAATATTTCTATAATGAATAATATTGATAAAAAAAATAGTTCTTATTATTTTATATATTTGTTAAAAAATATTTCAAGTATTTTTCAAAAGAATTTATTATAAAAATACCACATCATTAATTTATTAGTCAAGAAAAATCAGAATTTTTTGATTTTTTCTAAGTTAATTATCATTTTTGAAGATTTTAACTTTGTTATCAAAACAAAAAAAGAATTAAACAATTTTTATAGTTTAATTCTTTTTAGATATTTATATATTAAACATTTTCTTTTATGTAGTCAACTACATCTCCTACTGTTACAACTTTTTCTGCATCGCTATCAGGAATTTCTATATCAAATTCTTCTTCTATAGCCATTACTAATTCAACTATATCTAAAGAGTCAGCTCCTAAATCATCAATAAAAGATGCTTCCATTGTTACTGCTGTATCTGCTACACCTAATTGTTCAACTATTATACCTTTTACTTTTTCTAATATTTCTTCTGAACTCATAACTCGAGTTCACCTCCTCTCAAGTTTCTATATTAAAATATTATCTTATTTTTATAATACTTTTATATTATATGTTATTACTTTTGTCAAGTATATTTGACAATTATTTAAAATTTGTACTAGTCGTTCACATTTTTATTTGAATCTTCATTATTTTTTGTGAATTGTTCTATCATTTTGTCTACTGCTTTATTCTCAACAAATTTTTCTGCCTGAATTATTGTATATTCAAACAAGATTTCATCACTGCTTCCATGTGCTTTAACTACTGGTTTTTTTACTCCTAAGAATAATGCACCACCATATGCTTTATAATCCATTGTTTTAGCAAATCTATTTATTGCTGGTAATGATGGAATTGAAGCAATTTTTGATAATATATTTTTCATCATACTTTCTTTTAATGATTTTTTAACAAATTTTCCTAATCCTTCTGTTGTTTTTAAAAATACATTTCCAGTAAATCCGTCAGATATTATTGCATCTATTTTTCCAGAAAAAGCATCTCTTCCTTCTACATTTCCAACAAAATTAATTCCTAATTCTTCAGATTTTTCTTTTAATAATTGATAACTTTCTTTTACTAGTTCATTTCCTTTTGTTTCTTCTGTTCCTATGTTTAAAAGCCCTATTGCTGGTTTTTCAATTCCAAATGTATTTCTTAAATATATAGTTGACATTTGGGCAAATTGCAATAAATTTATTGGCTTACAATTTGTATTTGAACCACAATCCATTAATAATAATTGGCTTTTATATGCTGGTAATATTCCCGCTAAAGCTGGTCTATCTATTCCTTTTATTCTTCCAACTAATAATGTAGCTCCTGCAAGTAATGCTCCTGAATTTCCGGCAGATATAAATACATCGCCTTCATCTTGTTTTAGCATATTAAATCCAACTACCATTGATGAGTCTTTTTTGTGTTTTATTGCTTCTGTTGGCTTATCTTCCATTTCTATTGTTTCTGTTGCATTTTGTATTTTTAATCTATCAGATATTTCTTCTATTTCTTTTCCATATATTTCTTTTACTCTATTTCTTATAACTTCTTCTTTTCCAACTAATATTACTTCTGCTTTTACTTTATTTATTGCATTTACTGCACCTTTTATATTGGCATCTGGTGCATTGTCTCCACCCATTGCGTCTAATATTATTTTCACGTTTTATTCCTCCAAATCGTTTTTGTATATTTTATTTTTGATATTACTATTTTATTATTGTTTTATTGAAAAAGCAAGGTTTTTAAGAAAATTTCCAACAAAAAAAGAGCCGAAGCTCTTTTTTCTATATATTATATAATTATTCTCATAATTATTCGATGATGTCAGCAACAACACCTGAACCAACTGTTCTACCACCTTCACGAATAGCGAATCTTAATCCTTTTTCGATAGCGATAGGAGT